>JBLIKP010000068.1:0-13369 GCA_047635375.1 Sphingobacteriales bacterium
AGGTAATCCGTGAAACGGAACGAATTTTACAATTCGACACGATAACATCAACAGACCAAACCACAGGCTTAGTTACAAAAACTCCGATTCCCTATACGACACCTGGAGTTGACTCTTCCGTTATTACCCGCTTTTGGTCAAAAGAATTTTCGGCACCTATTTTCGCTCATTATTTCCGTGAAATTGCGGAAGGACATTTCCTTACTCAATATATGGTTGGAGCAATTGCCAATTTTGAATACGCAGGAAATTTAGTGGTAGGCGATTCTATTACTTTTACCGACAACTCATCTTCTAATGCACAAGAATTCGCGTGGGATTTCGGCGACAATCTTGGGACTTCAAATGAAGAAGATCCATCTTATGTTTTTAAAACAGCCGATACATTCACTGTTTCTTTAACTGCCACCAACCAATATGGTGGAACAACCTTAGCTCGGGAAATGATAATTAAGGATAGTACTGCTACTAGCATTCAATTTTCAGAAATAAATTCGTTAAGAATATACCCTAACCCATCTACTAATTTCATATTAATTAGTACTGAAAAATCGAGGTTAAATGGTAATGTTTCAATAGTTGATTTAACAGGAAAAGAAGTTTTATTCCAAAAATTAACTTCATCCTACAAAAACACGATTGATGTTCAGTCTTTGGCAAAAGGAACTTACATTATTTCGGTAACGGATGAACATGGAAAAAACGGAATTTCAACTAAAATTATAGTGAAGTAATTATTCCTATGAAATTAAAAGCCCCGATTCCTTGCGGAATTCGGGGCTTTATTCATTAAAAAAAACAATCTATTAATCTATTTTAATATCCCCGTAGGAGGAATTGATTTTAACTTTTCCCTTGGGGTTTGGATTGGGAACATAAGAGCCTTTGTAAATTCTCACCTTACCATAATCGTCCTCGGCCTTTTCAATCATATTCAAAATCTTACTTTTCGGATAATCAATAAGAGAGCCATATTCCGTTTCGAACTCAAAATCAAAGCTTGGAGAATCTCCTCAACAAAATGTGTATCCCCCACCATACGGAGACATAAATTGTACATCGCCCGTGAGTATAAATCGCAAAGCTTTATCTGAGCCTTAAGGTTCCCCTTTCCACAATCAAAAAGTAAGGTTTGGTGATTTTCAGGTTTGGTTTGTTTCACTATTTAAAAGACAGCTGAAATTTTTTAAAGGTTGCATTTGGGCTGGGAAATATTTTTTTTCCGCTTTAAGCGAATGCCAATTCCCTTTATTATTGGCTTAAGCACAATTAAATGGCTAATTTTGCCGACGTAAATTACGAGGACATGTTAAGAACACACACTTGCGGCGAATTACGCCTATCAGACACAAATTCAACAGTAACCCTAAGCGGATGGGTACAACGCTCACGCGACTTAGGAGGCATGACCTTTATGGACCTTAGGGACAGATATGGAATCACCCAATTAGCCTTTAATGAAGTCTCCAATAAAGAATTAACTGAACAAGCACGAAAGCTCGGAAGAGAGTTTGTGATTTCTGTAACTGGAAAAGTTATTGAAAGAGCGAGCAAAAATAAAAAATTGCCTACAGGGGAAATTGAGATTGAAGTTTCAGACATCAAAATATTCAACTCCTCAAAGACTCCTCCCTTTACGATTGAAGACGACACCGATGGTGGTGAAGACCTTCGTATGAGATATCGCTACCTTGACTTGAGAAGAAATAGCGTGAGAAAAAATCTTGAAATTAGGCATAAAATGATGCAGCAGACAAGAGTTTTCTTAGATGCTCAACAATTTATAGAAGTAGAAACTCCGGTTTTAATTAAATCTACACCAGAAGGGGCCCGAGATTTTTTGGTTCCTTCAAGGATGAACGCAGGACAGTTTTATGCGCTTCCACAGTCACCACAAACCTTCAAGCAATTGTTAATGGTTGGTGGTTTGGATCGTTACTTCCAAATAGTAAAATGCTTTAGAGACGAAGACCTCCGCGCCGACAGGCAGCCAGAATTCACGCAAATTGACTGCGAAATGACATTCGTAGAATCAAACGATATCTTAAATACTTTTGAAGGATTAACTAAGCATCTTTTTAAAACCGTTAAGGGAGTAGAATTAGGAGATTTCCCACGAATGACGTATGCCGATGCCATGAAGAACTATGGCTCTGACAAGCCAGACACAAGGTTTGGGATGGAATTCGTAGAGCTTAACGAGGTTGCTCAAAACAAAGGATTCAAAGTCTTTGACGACGCAGAACTTGTTGTTGGAATTTGTGTTAGCGGTGCTGCTGAATACACCCGAAAACAGCTTGATGCACTTACAGACTTTGTTAAACGTCCTCAAATTGGAGCCAAAGGGTTAATCTATTTAAAATGCAACGTCGATGGCACTTTCAAATCGTCGGTTGATAAGTTTTTCGATCAAGATGCCTTAAAATCATGGGCAGATAAATTCAACGCCAAAGCTGGGGATCTAATCCTGGTTATTTCTGGAGACGCAAATAAGGCACGAACTCAGCTTTGTGAGCTACGTCTTGAAATGGGAAGCCAATTAGGCCTAAGAGACCGAAATACTTACAATCCATTATGGGTTATCGACTTCCCTCTTTTAGAATGGGACGATGATACTCAAAGATATTATGCGATGCATCATCCATTTACCTCACCTAAACCAGAGGATTTGGAAAAACTTTCTTCAAATCCTGGAGAAGTTAATGCAAATGCATATGATTTAGTAATTAATGGCGTTGAAATAGGTGGAGGCTCTATAAGAATCCACGACAAAGCTATTCAGTCTCAAATGTTCGACATCCTTGGTTTTACCAAAGAAGAAGCGCAGGATCAGTTTGGATTTTTGATGAATGCCTTTGAATTCGGTGCCCCTCCACATGGTGGGATTGCCTTTGGATTTGACAGAATGTGTGCAATGTTTGCTGGAATTGACAGCATAAGGGATGTTATTGCATTCCCTAAAAACAATGCTGGTCGTGACGTAATGATTGACTCTCCTTCTTCTGTTGACACCGCTCAGTTAGACGATTTAAACCTTTCATTAAAACTGGAATCGAAATAATATGAAGACCCTAAAAATTTTATTTATTGCGCTATTCCTTGGCGGATTCTCTTTGAATACCATTGCTTGCGACTGCATAACAATTGACAAGCCCCAAGAAGCATTCGACAAAGTCGATGTGATATTTGCTGGAACAATAACCGATATAATAAAAACTGAAGGAAGTGTTAAGGTAGTATTCAGAACTATTACCGCTTGGAAAGGTGTTTCCGATACCACAATCATTGTAGATGCTGGATATTCCAGCTGTGATTGGTCTTTTTTTAAAGGAAACCATTACCTGATTTATGGTTATAGTACAGGAGGAAACATTAGCACAAATCTTTGCACTAGAACTGCCACTATTTACAATGCGAGTGAGGATTTAGAATTCCTTGCAGCCAAGCCTAAATTATTTGATTTACGTGGATGTCTTGATATAAATAAAATTCGCCGTGAAGCAATGTGCACAATGGACTATACACCAGTTTGTGGTTGCAACGGAATTACCTATAGTAATGGTTGTAGAGCTAAGGCCGACGGTGTGCTTAATTGGTCTGAGGGAAAATGCGAATAATAGTAAAATAGAAAAGCCATCCCTTGGGGATGGCTTTTACTAACCTAAACTTTAATTTATGAAAATTACTCGTTCAGATATATACAATTAGCATGCCAAAAGCTGTATTTTAATCTTCATTTTTAAAACTATCCCACCCAATTCCTTTTAGCGGATGGCTATTGCCAGCTTTAGTCACTAGATTAACTCCTTCCGAAGCATCCGTAGCATAACCAATTATGGTAATATCTGGATGATTTTCAATCTTTTTATAATCTGCCTGCGAAATACTAAAAAGTAATTCATAATCCTCTCCCCCATTAATCGCGCAAATCGTTGGGTCAAGATTAAATTCCATGGCCTTAGAAATTACAGTATGATCTATTGGAAGTTTTTCTTCATAAATTACCGCTCCCACCTTGGACTCTCTGCACAAATGCTGAACTTCTGAAGCCAATCCATCACTAATATCGATCATTGAGCTTGGAATGATTTTCAACCCTTCTAATTGGCTTACAACATCCACTCTAGCCTCTGGCTTAAGAATTCTTTCTAGGAGGTAATCATTCCCTCCTAAATCCGGTTGGATTTTATTGTTTTCAAGAAAAATTTGTTTTTCGCGCTCCAGAATCTGAAGTCCCAAATAAGCTGCTCCTAAGTCCCCAGAAACACAAATAAGGTCT
Organism: Sphingobacteriales bacterium; assembly: GCA_047635375.1. Lineage (GTDB taxonomy): Bacteria > Bacteroidota > Bacteroidia > Sphingobacteriales > Sphingobacteriaceae > JBLIKP01. The sequence goes on from JBLIKP010000068.1 coordinate 4,280, forward strand.
TTATCCTTCATTCCTTTTCTGTAAACGATTTTCTTTTGGTCTTGCACACCCATGGCGGTAACACTAATTACCAAACCATTTACAGAAGAAGTGGTATCACCGCCAACTAAGTCGATATTATATTTTTTACAAGCCAAAAGAACACCTTGGTAAAACTCCTCCACGGCTTCCACCGAAAACCTATTTGAAAGCCCCATACTCACAGTAATTTGGGTAGGAGTTGCATTCATTGCGGCAATGTCACTTAGATTAACGGTTACCGCCTTATATCCTAAATGCTTTAGGGGAGTATACATCATGTCAAAATGAATACCCTCTAATAATAAATCAGTAGAAACTAAGGTTTTTCCTTTGGTGAAGTCCAGGACAGCGGCATCGTCACCAACACCTTTCATTGTAGTAAGATGATTTAGCTTAATATGCTGAGTAAGAAGGTCAATTAAGCCTACTTCTCCTAAATCTTTAATTTCAGTTCGGCCAGTATTTTCTAACATTTTTCGAGAATTTTATTCCGGCACAAAGGTACAAGATTTAACCCGATTGCGCCACCGACTTTATCACCTTTACCATTTCTTCGGTGTGGCAACTTCGGCTAATTTTTCTCAATTCCTCAGGCTCAATAGGAATTTTGAGGCTTCTCCCTAAAATTAAATCATTAAACTTATCCTTTAGTGCCTTAACAACCTCATCGTGATTATGGCAAATAATTGCCGATTTATACTTCTTCAGAAACCGCTTAAGTTCAATGGAATTTCCATTGGATAGGAGTATTGGCTTTTGCAATGCAACGTAATTAAATTGCTTAGTATTTGTAACCAAAGGAAATCCTTTATGCTGAAGTTGAAGAAACATAGAAGCATTATACATTTCTGAAATTGCCTCCTTTAAGGAAATCCACCCAGAAAGCTTGGTGAACTTTGATAATTGATATTTGCTAATCACCTTTTTTAACAAAGGATTTTCACCATCTCCAAGAAAATGTAATTCAACCTTTTTAGAATCTTCGGGCTTAAGGCTTTCGACAAAGTTTTTAAATGCAATGAAAAAAGTTTCATCGTCGAGCTGAGCCGCATAAATATGTCCCGAAAAAATAATGGAAAATTTTTCAGGGAAGGAATTGATTTTTGAATAATCTATTTCCAAATCGTCGGACCCGTTAGGAATAACAACCGTTTTTTTCTGAATAGCTAGGGGTAAATCTTCCTTAATTTGGAGCGAAGCAGTCGATATTTTATCGGCGAAAGCCAGAAATTTATTTTCCACTGGTCTCATCCAGAAATCACGAAATCGCTTCTGAAAGTTTAGTAACTCAGTGTTGCTTTTTTGTTTGAATGTCCAAGGATCCCGATAATCCATGATCCATTTAACTCCAATTTTCTTTTGCAAATAACGCCCTATTTCATGTATACTACTTGGAGGCCCGCTTGAAATAACCACATCCCCGGCTTTGGGAAAATATTCATTTGGAAAATAATCTTTAAAGGACTTGTTCAAATTATTATACAATTGAGTTCTAAAAATAAAACTATAAATACTAGTCGCTAGTCCGCCCCAATTCTCAAAAATCCCTTTTTGAGTTTTATAACTAAACCGCACATGCTGAGGCAGACAGATTTCAGTAATATTTCCTTTTGTATTTATTTTCGCTTTTTTACTTTTAGATGGATGCAGAAAAAACTCTTTCGAAGAATCGTCACCTGGGATTAGACCATGCCTTACCAAAATAACTTGTTCAAACTCTCTTTCGAAGCCATTTGCCCAGTATTTGGCCCTTTGTGAGGCAACCGACTCCTTAATATATCGTGAAGTATGAAAAATATAAATGCGCATCGAGAGTTTTATCCACTATTTAAACAATAAGCCGCAAATATTCTATATTTTTTTCTCATTTAAAATAAAATTGAAGGATATTGCAACTTCCATCTATAATAAAAAATGAAGTTGTTCTTTTGGCTAGACTTTCTTAACCCGCACCTAGTACCTTTTATCAATAATTTACCTTTAATCGATAAAAAACTGGAGGTGACTATTATTGCACCTAAAGAATTTGAAGAGAAAAGACGCCGATTAGGACTTGTACCCGGAGACACCAGCAATGTTTCCGTTATAATCCCTCCACTTAAAAATGACTGGGATAAAATTTTTACTAAAAAAAATAGCGAAGAAACGTTCCATTTTTTTTACGGATTACGTGCAAGAATAATCCGTAAAGGGCTAACCAAGGCCCTCATGAGTGGCCATTATACCGGGGTTTTCTCTGAGGTGCCGGAGCTTTTCGGGATAAGAGCCTTAACAAGACGAATTGCCTCTTACGTAATTGAACGGCCATTTAGAAATAAGTTGGATTACGTTTTCACAATTGGAAGAGAAGGATACAAATGGTTTCAGTTTTGTGGTTATTCTAATGATAAGTTAATCCCATTTTATTATTCTATTGAACCAATTAATAACGAAGTCTCATCAAATTCAAGAGAAAAAGCGATGAATCCGCATTTAAACATTGTTTTTGCGGGACGCCTTATTCCATTAAAAGCTTTGGATTTACTTTTCTATTCCCTGGCCAAAGTAAAAAGGCTTAGAGGGACATTTAATTTAGACATATATGGATTAGGTCCTGAACAAGCAAGTTTGGAGGCATTAGCAAAACGTCTTGCAATTGAGAAAAACATCACTTTTAAGGGCGTTTTAGAAAACCAAAAATTAAGACAGAATTTTATCAATTACGACCTTTTGATTCTTCCGTCATACAAAGATGGATGGGGCGTGGTAATAAATGAAGCTCTTCACGCTGGGACCCCTGTCATTTGCAGTTCGGTATGTGGTGGTTCACAATTAATCCGCCCTGGTTTTAATGGGAAAGTTTTTGAAAAAGGAGACGTTGATGGCCTTTGCGATCAAATAATGTCACAAATTGAAAAGGGACCAATTTCTCTAAAGAAACGCCAGGAAATAATTAAGGATGCTTCAAATTTATTTCCGAAACTTACTGCAGAATATTTTTTGTATCAACTTGAATTAAAAAAGCCAATTAATTAACCGAATAGGTGTTCGAAAACTTCCTCAATTTTCCCTACTGTAATTACTTGCATCCCGTACTTACTTAAGTCCAAGCTTGGCTTATTTTTACCCGATTTTAGATTATACTTGCTGACAATCATTTTCTCAAAACCAAGTTTTTCGGCTTCACCTAAACGTTGCTCAAATTTATGTACAGCTCTAATTTCTCCTGAAAGACCGACTTCACCTGCAAAGCATGTCTTCGGGCTAATCGCGATGTCCTCGTTACTTGAAATAATACTGCAAACAACACCTAAATCAATTGCTGGGTCCTCAATTCGTAACCCGCCCGTTATATTTAAAAACACATCTTTTACGCCTAATCTAAATCCGCATCGTTTTTCTAAGACAGCCAAAAGCATGTTCAATCTTCTTGTGTCGTAGCCGGTAGCAGACCTTTGCGGAGTGCCATAGGCTGCAGTACTAACCAGGGCCTGAGTTTCTACCATGAGAGTTCTCATCCCCTCAATTGTCGTAGAAATAGAAACCCCACTTAACATTTCATCCCTTTGTGAAAGAAGAATTTCGGATGGATTTACAACCTCGCGTAATCCCGATTCCTGCATTTCATAAATACCCAGTTCAGAAGTCGAACCGAATCTATTTTTTATAGATCGCAAAATCCTGTAATTGTAATGCCTATCTCCTTCAAACTGTAACACGGTATCAACCATATGCTCCAGCAGCTTGGGACCAGCAATCGCTCCATCTTTGGTAATATGACCTACAAGAAATACCGGCGTAGCGGTTTCCTTTGCAAATCGCATAAATTCGGCGGCACATTCTCGGATTTGTGAAACACTTCCAGGAGCCGATTCAATGTGAGCACTATGTAAAGTTTGAATTGAATCAACAACAACCATATCAGGCTTTAGCTGCTCAATTTGCTTAAATATATTTTGCGTTCCAGTTTCTGTTAAAATGTAACAGTTTTCCGGAATTTCACCTGCAATGCGCCTAGCCCTCATCATAATTTGACTATCGCTTTCCTCCCCAGAAATATATAAGAGTTTTAGCGACTTCATCGAAACAGACAACTGAAGCAATAAAGTGCTTTTTCCAATACCAGGTTCGCCTCCAATAAGCACTAATGAACCGGGTACAATTCCGCCCCCTAAAACCCTATTAAACTCGCCATCAGGCGTTGGGATTCTGCTTTCTTCTGAGAAAACGACTTCCTTCAATGGCTTGGGAGAAGGTGATTTTAAAACACTATTGTTTGCACCAGATTTCCATTGGGAAACTTTCGATTCCTTTTCTAAAACTTCCTCAACCAGAGTATTCCATTCGCCACAACTACCACATTGTCCTTTCCATTGCGCACTTCGTCCTCCGCAGGACTGACAAAAATATGCTGTTTTGGTTTTAGCCATTTAGTTTTTTCTAGAATTCAAAGCTAAAAAATAATCCTAATTGAGGCCTTCTCAATCGCATTTCATTATAGCTTTTTGATGACATTTTATTTCCGTAAATTTGTAGCCATTTATGTTACAAATCGACATCATCACCGTTTTACCTGAGCTATTAGTTAGCCCGTTTTCTCATAGCATTTTACAACGTGCTCAAGACAAGGGCTTAGCAAAGGTAGTTGTGCACAATTTAAGAGACTATTGCCCTGGAAAAAGGAAAAACGTCGATGATTACGCCTACGGCGGAGGAGCAGGAATGGTAATGAAAATTGAACCCATTGTCGCATGTATTGAAGACTTACAAAAAGATCGTGATTACGACGAAATAATATATTTAACTCCAGACGGCTCCACCTTAAATCAAGGGATTTCAAATAGACTATCCCTAAAGAAAAATTTAATGCTACTCGCTGGGCATTACAAGGGTATAGATCAAAGAATCCGTGATCATTTTATTACAAGTGAAATTTCGATTGGAGATTATGTTTTAAGTGGTGGTGAACTTCCCGCGGCAATCCTTACAGATTCAATTATTAGATTATTACCTGGAGTTTTATCCGACGAGACTTCAGCCCTTTCCGACTCATTTCAAGGGGACCTTTTAGACGCCCCTATATACACTCGACCACCAGAATTTAGGGGGATAAAAGTGCCCGAAATCTTGCTTTCAGGAAATACGCCACTTGTTGATGAATGGCGATATGAGCAGCAGCTAGAAAAAACTAAAAAAAGAAGACCAGACCTATTAAAATAATTAAAAATGTCAAAACCCTTATCAAAATCAATTCTCATTATTCCAATTATCGCAATATGTTTTGTGGTAATAGGATTGTTTCTAGGCCGATCACCCTATATGGCTGAAAAAGTTTGGGATGCTAAATTCAATTTTTTCAAAATGAAGGAGGTGGTTACTACAACACTCAACCCCGAAATTGAACTTAAGGAAATCCGATTGGAGTTTAAAGAAAAAGATTTTGCCCAGTTAAAGAACTTCCGCGACAAAGCGATGAAGAACAGAATCCTTATTTCCAAGGGTAATGATTATGTCGATGTCAACGTTTATTTTGATGGCAAAAAACAAAAAGCCAAAACTCGTTTAAAAGGGGATTGGACCGATCATCTTGACGGATGGAAATGGTCGTATCGGGTAAAGATGAAGGATGAAGGAATGGTTTTCGGAATGCCTACATTCTCATTACAACATCCAAAAACACGAGAATATACGAACGAATGGTTCTTCCACCAGGTGATGAAAGACGAAGGCTTTGCACACCTTAGATATAAATTTGTTAGACTATTTATCAACGATAAGGATTTAGGGGTATATGCTTTTGAAGAACATTTTGACAAGTACCTTATTGAAAATAGTGAACTGAGAGAAGGTCCAATCTTAAAATTTAACGAAGATTTGCTTTGGGAAAACAGACGACAAGAAATCCCTCACGATATTACTGGCTTCGAAAGTAGCCCCATTGGTGGTTTTAAAGAAAAAAAGATTTTTGCCGACTCAGCTTTAAAAAGTCAATTCCTCCAGGGAATGGCTATGCTTGAAGCCTTCAGGCAAGGAAACGACAAGGCCTCCAACATTTTCAACATGGAGAAAATGGCAAAATATTATGCCCTTTGTGATCTTTTAGGAGCTAGACACGCACTATTCTGGCATAATTTAAGGTTTTACTACAATCCCGTTACGGGCCTGCTAGAGCCGGTGGCCTTTGATGGAAATGCTGGCATATTAACCAAATACCTAAGTCAAAATTTAAATAATGACCAACCCTATTACTTTGGTTATCAAATATTTCAAGACAAAATATTTATAAAAGAATACCATAAACAACTCCTAAAAGTATCAGGCAAAGGATATTTGGAAAAATATTTAGGGATGTATAGCCAAACTCTATATGAGCTTGACCAAATAATGCAGATTGAATTTCCAGATTATAAATTCGACAAAAAAACATATTATAATAACAGAGAATTCATTAAAAAATCGCTGAATCCCGTAAAGGGCCTTCACGTCTATTTTGACAGAGTGGAAAACGATTCGATTGTTCTAATCGCAACAGCCATTCAAAATCTACCCCTAGAAATAAAGAGTTTAAAGGTGGGTAAGAAAAAGCTGAAAGGCTCAAATAAACAGTTCATCCCAGGGAAATTTCCGAAATCCAAGGTTAAGCCTTTTGAATTTAAATTTGGCTTAGATAAAAAAGTTAATTGGGAGGAAAGACTAAAATCCAAATTGAAAATTAAATACTCAATTTATGGATTAAAAAATACTCAAACCATTGAAGTATATCCATGGACCTTCAGGACAGAGAGTGCGGCTTTAAATTTTCAAAAACAAAGGAGGGAAATGCCAACGGATAGACCCTATGTGAAATTTTTTAAGTCAAGCCAAACCGCCCTTTTTCAAAAAGGAAAATGGACAATTGATAAAACCTTGGTTATTCCAGAAGGCTATAAACTAATTATTAATAAAGGCACCCAAATTTCCTTAACAAAAGGTGCTAATATAATAAGCTTTGGAGCCGCAGAATTTATAGGATCCGAAGAAAGACCCATTGTGTTCAATAATCCAAAAGGAGATGGTGGGGGTGTTTTTATTACTGACGCAAAAGAAAAATCAATCCTTCATTACTGTAGATTTGATGGGCTAACTGCCCCAAAGGAAGGCGCATGGAGCTTAACAGGAGCAGTGACATTTTATGAAAGTGATGTGGAATTTAAGTTTTGTGTATTTCAGAATAACAAAAGCGAAGACGCCCTAAATACTTTCCGAGGGAAATTTGATATTATCAACTGCAAATTCTATAATACCCAAAGTGATGGTTTTGATGCCGATTTCTGCAAAGGTTACATCAAAAAATCAAGCTTTATATTGTGTAAAAATGATGCAATTGATATTTCGGGAAGTGAGATAAAAATCGAGAATACAAGAATTTTAAAATCTGGGGATAAAGCATTAAGCGCAGGGGAAAACAGCCAAATGGAGGCCTATTCAATGGATATAGATTCATGTGAAATCGCAGTGACAAGCAAAGATAGAAGCTCAGTTATTTTCAGTTATTCAACAATAAAAAATACTAGACTCGGATATACAATTTACCAAAAAAAACCTGAGTTCTCAGGCGGCACTGTGATATCTGAGGAAGTGTCTTTAGAAAATGTAGATCATGAATTTATGGTTGAAGAGGGTTCTTCAATGTCATTCAATAAAAAAGAAATAAAACCTGAATATAAAAATGTAAAGGATTTGCTTTATGGTAACGAATTCGGGAAAAAGACGGTTAAATAATCGTTATGAAATTAAAAATCAACCGCCCAAAGAGGCGGTTTTTTTATGTCTACATGTTTTCAAACATTTAAAAACACGTAATTTAATTTTGAAATAGGAATTGATAACAGCATTTTATAACTTTATTATCACTTACTCAAGATAATTACCCTAATTTTTAACTTAAATTAAATGTTATGAAAAAGTTACTTATTCTTTTCGCTGGGTTCTTTTTATTTACCCCCCCACAACTATTCCCCCAAGGGACCGACCCCGAAACATTGGCTAAAAAATATAGCGATTACACGCCAAGGGAAGTTTTCAAACTTTATTACAATACCACAAATGATTTGAACAGGCAAGCAGACAAAACCCTTCAAACCGTGCCAAGAAATGAGGACATCGGACCGGCTGGAACTACCACATGCCCAGATTTAGATTTCAATTATTCTGAACCCTATCTGGGTAAATTCAGGTTTACTGGAGATTTAGCCAAAATGGGGAGAACCATTTCGGCCAATTCCACTGTTGATATTTCCTGGAGTCATTTTAATTATCAACAAGCAAATGTCGTTTCCTTGAACGGTCACAAACCGACCTATTATGCAACGAAATACACATTAAGTTTAGTTCAATTGACAGCTGACCAAAACCCCAATAATTTGACACCAGTATTTTTTGGCAGAAATAGAACTAATAACGCTACCCAAATCGACCCATGTAATTATCGTTCGTATGATTCAAATTGCAGACGATCCGAAAAATTTGAAATTGGCTGTCCCCCAATTTCTGCTGGCATCTACATCGTTAGTGTAACTGCGACTTCCACACCCAATTACTTTACTAGCGTTAATGACAAACCACATTCTTGCACAATAACAACCTATTTTACCGTTGACCAACCTATCCAAATCGCACCTCCTGCTCCACAAGTAAGAGTTAGATGTACCCCAGGAAAAGAATCCTTTAAAATACTAAACCCCAATAACGCCGACTCGTTAAAATTATACGAGTCTGTAACTTCTACAAATCCAGTTTATTCCTTTGGAACCAATGATGAGGGAAATTATTTTGAATTCGAAGTTGATGTTTCGAAATTTTCTGAAACATATCAAATGGCTTTTAAAAAAGAAATTTCGAGTTGCATTGATTTGGAAAACGGTTTAATCGAATATCCACAGGAATCACTTCTCAGCCCCATGGTGGTGCTAATGCTTAAAGGCATTTATCAAAATGAAATAACTTATTTAACTGACGTAGAGTTAATAGAGGGAGTGTCCAAACACTTACTTACCTCATCTTCCCTAGTTGATAGTTTTATCGGGTTATTACCCACAGAAATTGAAAACG
>JBLIKP010000069.1:0-12489 GCA_047635375.1 Sphingobacteriales bacterium
GTAATTTCTTGCCTTGAATTCTCCCGAAATACCGCTACTGAATTTTCGGGAAGCGTAGCTTTGTCAAGCACTTCCATTGAAATTCTTCGTTTGCTAATTGGGGAGAAATTTATTCCTACTAAATCAGCTTTGGCAGAAGTCAAATCTTCTTTTGTTCTTAGTCCGCAGGCTTTGAAAAAGAATTTATTATCGGCAATATTTTTTGTGAAATTCAAAGGTAGCTTACCTTTCATTAGGGCCGTACCAATTAAAAAACCATCGGCGAAAGCCGAAGAAACAGCCAAATCAATGGGTGCCGCAATTCCAGATTCTGCGATAAGGAAATGTTTCACCGGTAAACAATTTGCAATTACATTACTTCGATTTAAGGCTACTTTGAACGTGGCCAAATCGCGGTTATTCACGCCAATCACTTTCGGGTTAAGGTGTTTAATTTTTTCGTAATCGGTAAGGTCGTGGATTTCATAAAGGATATCCATATTTAATTCCTGGGCCGTTTCATTAAGGGCATTAATTTCATCGATTTCCAAGATTCTAGGAATCATTAAAAACGCTGATGCTCCAGCCTGACGACCGCGATAAACCTGAATTGGATGTAGGATAAAATCTTTGTGAAGCACGGGGATTCCGTAGGCACCTGCCAAAAGACTCGCCGATTCTACATCATCAAAACTACCTCCAAAAAATTGAGAATCGGCCAATACGCTAATCGCGCCACAGCCACCTTTCAGGTAAAGTTCAACTTGATTCAATGGATTATCAACCGAATTAATATCGCCCTCAGAGGGTGACTGACGCTTAAATTCAGTGATGAAAAATGGGTAGCCTTCAGATTGTAATTTAGCCACTAAACTAAGCTCTGCTTCTTCTACCCCGGGTATTTTTCCTGAAGGATATTGGGCTAGAAGGGCTTTAATTTCCTGGCGTTTAACCTTTACAATTTCGGTGAGTTTATCGTGAAAGACAAAACTTGTTTCTACAATCATGCTTTTACCTCCCCGTGTTTATTGATTAGCGCGCAATAATCGTCGAATTGCTTGCCCATCGCACCACTTTTTATTTTCTCCACCATTTCGGCGTAAGCCTCTTTTAAAGGAACATCCTTCACAAATTTTGAATAGATAAAGGCTGCATTCACTGCAATTAACTTGTAATGATGGCCTTCAATATCCCCCTCCATTAACGATTTTGCAATAGCCTCGTTGGTTGCAGCATTGTCGCTTTGCACCAGAGTAAATGGAATAGTTTCAATCCCAAAATCTTCTGGGGTAAGGGTGAATTCTTTACGCTCACCATTTTCATAAGCAAGAATTCTTGTCGGCGCCGAAACAGAAATTTCGTCCAAACCATCCTCGGCACGCACTACATAAACCTGTTTTTTACCCATTAAAATTGCCGCTTCAAGCATTAACTCCATATAGGGCTTAAAACTCGTCCCCATGAACTGACGCTCAGGGTTGTAAGGGTTTATTAATGGCCCAAGCACGTTGAAAACTGTTGGGGTAGCCACCCGCTCGCGCGAACTTGCAAAATGCTTAACCACCGGATGAACGCCCGGTGCATAGATAAAGGCAAGGTTAGTTTTGGCAAAAACTTCCTCGTGCTTCCCTTGAATATATTCTGGCTTTAACCCGAGGTTTTCCAATAGATTGAATGAACCGTAGCGGCCCGAAGCAGCCTTATTCCCATGCTTTAGAATAGGCATCCCCACCGCCGACATTAATAACGCTGTCAACGTGGATGTATTAATCCTTGGCAGACCAGAACCACCTGTCCCACAAATATCTACGCCCATTTTTCCAAGACCTTTATCGTCCTTTAAAAGGGAATATTTCATTAAGGATTTGATGAAATTCTGAAGATTTTTTGGCTCTTTTAATTTGTACGAAAGGGAAACCAAAAGAATTAATTTTTGGTCCTCAGAAAGTTGATCGTCGACAATGTTTTTAAGGAAATTTTCAAGGTCTTCTTGCTTAAGAAGATCGTTGTCTTGCAAGGTTTTCATAAGGCCAAAATACCCGCGATTACCTACAGACAAGCGGCCTTCCACCACATTTCTCACGATATTCATTCCTGCTTCCTGCTTCATGCTCAGGACAGATTCTGGGTGAAACTGCACGCCTTCAATCGGCAGCAGCCTATGACGGATACCCATAACCGTTCCATCTTGCGAACGAGCGCTTACATCAAGCATGTTTGGAATCAAATCCGCCGCAAGGCTATGGTAACGTGCTACCTCAATATTTTCGTCAAGACCTGTAAAAATGGTCTTTCTGTCGTTAATAATCCTATCGGCTTTACCGTGCTGTGGCTCCACATATTTAAGCGTACCACCAAAGAATTCGATTAAGGCTTGATGACCTAGGCAAATTCCGAAAATCGGTTTGTTTTGATAAAAATGCTCGATGATATCCATCATATTTCCAGCATCACGAGGAACTCCAGGACCAGGGCTAAGCACCAATAAATCGAACTCCTCTTTATCTAAAATTTCGGTTGTCACCGTGTTTCTATACACCTTCACATGGCAACCTAGCACCCTAAAATAGTCTACCATTATATAGGTAAACGAGTCGAAATTGTCGACCACAAGGATTTTTTGAAATCGCTTTTCCATTATTTCTGTAGTTGGGCTTTCGCCGATGTGAATTTTTCCAATGACATTAAAAAGGCGTCAGTTTTAATCTGCACCTCGTTGAGCTCGCTTTGCGGATCTGACTCATAAAGCAAAGTCGCACCAGCGCAATAAGAAAAATCGTCTCCTTTAATATGCGCGGTTCTTATGGTAATGGCAGTATTCACATCACCGTTAAAATTACAATACCCAATGGCACCGCCGTAGTAACCACGGGTGTGCTGCTCGATATCTTCAATTAAATTCATCGCTGCAACTTTCGGCGATCCTGTTAGTGTTCCTGCATTTAACGAGCTTATTAGGGCGTCAAAGCCTGTGTATTCTGGCAATAACTCTCCCGAAATCTGAGATTCGGTATGCATTACTCGTGCATATTTTTCAATGAATCGGTAATTGTCGATTTTTATTCCAGGCTTACACACTCTCGCCAAATCGTTTCTGGCTAAGTCTACAAGCATATCAAGCTCACTTTTTTCTTTCGCTGAGTTGAAGAGCTCCATCATAAAATCATGGTCTTCAATTGGGTTTTTCCCTCGGGGTGCACTTCCAGAAATTGGGCGGAGGATTACTTTTCCGTTTTCTTGTCTTACCATAACCTCAGGGCTTGTTCCTACTAGAAACTCGTCATTAAGGTCGAAGAAAAACATGTACGGACTCGGATTAATCTTGCGGTATTCTTCATACAGCGCGATTGGATCTCCTGAAACTTTTCCGGTAAATTTCCTGGAAACCACAATTTCCATAAGCTCACCCTTACGGCAATGTTCACGGGCACATTCGACTTGCGTAATAAATTCATCAGGACCAGGAGTAGCGTAAATTTCTCCTACATTAAAAGACAATTCAGGAAGTTCGACCTTATCCAAAGCCCCTTGGTAAATACGATCCATCGCTTCAAAGCAGTCGGCTTCGTTCTTACGAGTGATAAAGATTTCAGCCTCAGAGGTCACCGCATTCATCACCACGATATTATCGAAAAGGAAGAAATGGTAATCTGGAGTGTGATTTTGTTTGGCATTTGGCACTTCCTCGTATTGGTAAACAAAGGAATAGCTGAACGCTCCGTAAAATCCGCAGAAATTCTTGTGATCAGACTTAAAGTCCTCCAAAAGTGACTTGATTACACTTCCACTCGTTAAACGAGTAAATCGTGCAGTATCTTCTGGTGAAAAAGGCAGAATTGGGAAGGCTAATTTTAAGGACGTTTCCGTTGTCTCGGTTACGTTATCGGCAAATTTCTTTTGGATATAATCCATATAAAAAGATGCACGAGGGTCTAACAGATTAACCTCACATCCAGTAGTTGTTCCGATTAATTCTAAAGGAGGCTCCACTCCTACTAGACTCATTATCCCAGGCTTATCGCTAATTGTGCTTGACTCAAGGATAAAACAAGGGTTATCACCCTTTATTTTCCGCAGCAACCCCAAAGGCTCTTCCATTGGAATTGATTGCTTTTTTGTGAAAAAATTATTCATTAATTGAATATTCTATTTTGTGTTGACGACATCGCTTTCAATTCGGGAAAGCATTTTGCCGATAAATTTTTGATCGTCGCGGTAAACTTTCGCTCCGCGTGTGGCTGTAACAATACTACAATTTGCATGCTTTGCCGCTTCTCTTTGAGAATCATTGTTTTTATACGCTGCAAAAATTTGCCAACGCTCCTCTACCATCTCCAATTCTTTTTCGGTGAGGGTAATGGCCAAAATCTTCTTAAATTCGGCTTCTGATGTTGCTTTTGTTAAAATCTGAAGTAATAACTCAGTCATGTATTAGTGTATTAGTACAGTGATACAAACATAAGGGAATAAATATTAGTTTCAAAATAAAGATTTACAAAATGAATTTTTTTTCTGTAGTTACAGGTGCAAGTAGTGGCATAGGTCGAGAAATAGCTTTAGAATTGGCTAAAAAAGGAAGGGTAATTGCGCTTTCGCGGAACACTTCAAATCTTGATTCTTTGGCTAAATTAAATACCAATATTATGCCAATCACCTTCGATTTAACAAAAGATTCGATGGAGGAATTAGGGAAAAAGATTGAAGACATTTCGCCTAAAATAAATGTATTAATAAATAATGCGGGCTTGCTAATCAATAAGCCTTTCGAAGAACTAACCTCCGCCGATTGGGACCAACAATTCCAAGTAAATTTAAAAGCCCCCGCAATGCTGACCAGCAGTTTATCTAATCTTTTAGAAAAAGGAAAGGGCCATGTGGTGAATATTTCTAGCATGGGTGGTTTCCAAGGGGCGTCAAAATTCCCAGGTCTTTCGGCATATAGCGCAACAAAAGCTGGCCTAGCTTCATTAACAGAGTGTTTATCAACTGAGTGGAATTCAAAAGGGATTTCGGTAAATGCATTATGCTTAGGGGCGGTAGATACCGAAATGTTAGCGCAAGCCTTTCCAGGATTCAAAGCACCAGTTAGCGCAAAAAAAATGGGCGAATTCATTGCTGATTTCGCCCTTAATGGTAATAAATATTTTAACGGAAAAGTACTTCCTGTATCGTTAAATGATCCGGCGTAAATTAACCTACTTTTAATTTTCCTTCTGTTTTTTGTAAATGATTTAACAAGTCTCTTCCGTTTTTAATACTGAAGGGCTTAGTCATATAGTCAACTACAGAAGGATAATTCATAGCCTTTTCGAGTTCTTCCAAGTCTAATGAACTGCTCAACATTTCTACGTCAACGGCTATGTAATGGCTATGGATACTCTCCAAAAATTTCCATCCATTAAAAATTGGCCTATTAATGTCCAACAACACTAAGTCCGGAAGCTCTTCCTGAGCGCTGCCTGTTAAAAATCTGACCGCATCTCTTGACTTAAAAAAGTCTTTTATTTCTATGTCAAAACCTTGAGAGTCTACTAATCTTCTGGTTATGAATGTGCTCAATGGGTCGTCATCGTCCAACATTACTTCATACTTTTCCATACAACAAGTGGTAATTGTTTTATACTCTTAAAATATTATTACTATCTGGATTAGTAAAAGGCAAAAATAATGCAACAACTTACTCTGATAATTGCCCCTCCCCCTTTGCATTTATTTTCCACTGACTCATTTACCAATAAATAGGGCAAAACAATATCATTTTGCCTCCTTTCCCCAAAAATTGCGATTAACAAAAAAACAACTACGATAATGCGTTTTTTTCAACCACACATAAAATTGGCCTTTTAACTCCACTTGTAATTACTTAACTATATAGTTGAAAAACAATAGATAAATGACTCCAAACCTAAAAACCTTCTACCATGAAAAACTTAATTTTCGCTTTCCTCATGCTGATTTACCTTAGCAGCTATGGCCAAATTTGGGAATCAGTAATCCCAAATTCCATCAATTTTCAAAATTCAATTGGAAGTCAGCTTGGGGGATGGCACGACCAAGGATCCTTAACCCTATTTAAGGACCAACTCTATATTTCAGGGTCATTTGACGAAGGACATGAAAAAGGAACATTAATCTTTGATGGAAGATATGCTTCCATTTTTCAAAATTCTCCAAATCCAATATCAAATTATTCCGGTCAAACCCTTCACCTCACCTCTACCGACTCGCTTATCCTATTATCCAATCTATCTCGGGAAACAGAAAAGATTTCTTTGTCAGCATTAGAAAACGCTGCCACGTTAGCATTCGATTCAGAAGGTTGGCAATTGAGATTCACCAACCGCCAAATAAAAGGGGAATATTATTATAGAGTACAAAACACTCTCCAAATCCAGGGAACTACCTACACCCTAGCAAGAAAAGACACTTTGATTAATAATGAGGAGGTGGCGATTTGGGATATTCTTGCAATTTCACCCACCGACACAAATATTCTACCAATAAAGGCTTTAGTTAACAGCCCCTTTGGAATGTTTAACATTGGTGACGAGCTTTATATAAATCAGCTTAACCGCCCCGAACTCCCAAACTATCAATATGTAAATGGAATTTCATTACCTCGCCTTAGTAAATGGGATGGAGAAAAATGGCTCCAATGTGGTCTAACGGAGGTTTCCAACACGGCACAATCGGTGATTTCACACGACGGAAATTTGATCGCAGCAGGGCTTCCTTACGACAATTCCGGATTATCATCGGTTCAACAATTAGTAAATAACCATTGGGTGAACATAGGCAATAACGCTTTCGATGAAGGAGTTAATTCAATTTATAGCTATCGGAATATCTTATTCGCTTTGGTGGGCGGAAGCAAGCTCTACCGTTACAATGACATATCATGGAGCAAGGTGAATGATCAAATTCTTTATGATCAGAATGAAAATCCTGGGGGAGGAAAACAAATCATTGGCTTTAAAGACGATCTTTTTGTGGCAGGAAATTTCACTCGCATAGACTCTATTCCAATTTCAGGATTAGCAAGAATTCCTATTTTAATCTCAGGAAATATTGCGCCCGTAGCATTAGCAGACGAAGTAACAATCAATGACGGAGAAGAAATTGAAATAATCGCCCTTTTAAACGATTCTGATGAAAACCCCGATTATCTTAGACTGAATATCCTTTCCTATCCCACATTAGGGCAAATCGAAATCACTCCCCAAGAAACATTTTACTATTCTGCCCAGCCTTTTAAAACCGGTGATGATTTTTTTGAATATTCTGTATGCGACCGCTCAGGGGGATGTGATACTGCACGGATTCAAATAAATATCCTAGAGAAAAATGCGCTACCCATTGCTAACGACGAGCATTTCTTGAATAATGAAAAGGGGCATTTTGAATTCAATCCGCTTCAAAATGATTCCGATCCAGAAAATGAAGGACTAAGGTTCCAATTTGTCACTTATCCCATAAACGGGCAATTAATTCTATTGGAGAATTTTGACATGGAGTACCACCCAGATATCACTCAACCCTACCAGACCGATGAATTTTATTATAGCGTTTGTGACTCATTTAACGATTGTGACACGGCACGTGCAACTTTTAATACAAGATTAAAATACTTGCCTCCCATTGCAAATAAAGACTCTTACGCTCCTTTTGATCAAAATCCGTATGTATATAACCTTTCTGAGAATGATGAAATCAGAGAATTCTATCCGCAATCTTTCACCATAGAAACTGAGCCTGCGCATGGGAAATTAATAGCATTCCCTACCGATTCCTTTATTGTTGTCTACTCACCTGAAGACCCAACAGCGAATTATGATTATTTCACTTACAAAGTCTGCGATAGCGTAGGAAATTGTTCTATGGCAAAGGTTGAATTCACGCTAATCCCCGAAAAAACCACTGGAGTCTTAGAGGTAAAAAGGGACTTTAAAATATACCCTAACCCTGCACGTGGTTTTGCTAAAATTAGCAACTCCAACGCCGAGTTTGACGAAATATTAATTACTAATCGAATTGGAGGTTTAGCTTATAGGTTGGTTGACGAAGGAAAAGCTGATTGGGAAATCCACCCAAATCTCCGTGCCGGAGTTTATTTCATTACCATTCTAAACAATGGAAATGTACTCTGTAGGGAAAAACTAGTGTGGATGAATTAATGGTTACCGTGCATTTTTATAGTACTCATGAAGGAGTACCTTCCAAGCATCTGTTACATTACCCTCATTCAGTAGAATGGCAGCAAGGCGGTGAAGTTTATTTATAGCTTCATCACTTGTTGTCCCTTCGTTTAACACTTCATTTAATCCCGGATTTGTTCTGAAAGCTTTTACTTCTTCTGCTGAAGGCAGACTCTCCACGTTACCCAACATTCCTAGGTGATTTCCAGTAAGAATTTTACTGTAACGAATTTCATCAGGAATTGAATTAACTCCAATTCCCAAAGTGGTAATTGGCTTTGGGATTTCAAAAAGCGAATCCCCCGAAGCGCGGCTATACCATCCTCCTCCTAAGCGTGCTACTAAATCGATTTTATGTTGGTCGATTTTACCATCTGCATCCAAAATTGCATCATCAATATGCATTTTTACTACCTCACAAATAATCAAATTTGCTGCACCTCCCTGATCTCCAGTTTCAATAATCTGACGCACTTTGCATTCTATTTGCACTGGGCTTTCCTTAACTCTTGGTGGCTTCACAATATCTGAAGGCAAAGCAGTTAATCCAGATTTTTCAAATTCATTTGTCCCGTCAGGGTATTCAGAACTAGCCAGCGAACATTGGTGGACTAAAGCATAATTCACCACATTGATAACAACCTCTCCATGTTGCTTAATATTTAGAAAGGTATGTTTATTGGTATTATCCCGCCCACGACGATTTGGTGAAAAAATTAAAGTGGAGGGGTTACTTCCAAAGACGTTGAAAAAACTAAACGGACTTAAATTCACATTCCCCCCGGCGTCTATGGTGCTTGCAAAGGCAATTGGCCGTGGCGCTACGGCACTTACTAGGTAACCATATAATTGATGTGGCTTAATTTCTTTTGGATCTAAGGTCATGGCTGCTTAATTTTTTAACAAGGTAATTGGTGGAAATAAAATTTCCTATTTTTTTAGCTTAAAAAGTGAGTGATCAGTGTCGACGGCTTTTATGGTATTCTTTAATCTTCCAAGTCCTGTAATTTCCATTTCAACAACATCGCCGTCTTTTAACCATTGAGGTTGATAGTTGGGATCGTTCAATTTCCCAGTGCCGTTTAGCTCCAGTAAGCAACCCGTCCCAACCGTTCCAGAGCCAATAACATCCCCTGGCTGAAGTTCAACTCCGTAAGAACATCTTTCAATTATTTCGGCGAAAGTCCAATCCATATCAGAATAATTCCCTTCGCTTAGAAGCTCACCATTTACCCAACACTTCATTTTAAGATTATGTTGCATCCCCACGTGATTTTTCTTGGTTGTAGATAAATACTGATCAAGTTCATCAGGAGTCACAAGGTAAGGGCCAATTATCGTTGAAAAATCCTTCCCCTTTGCCGGACCAAGGTTTAATTTCATTTCTTCCATTTGCATTCCCCTTGCACTCATGTCGTTCATTATCATGAATCCAGCGATATACTCATCCGCTTGAGCGGCAAGGATGTTTTTCCCGCGTTTTCCAATTACGATTGCAATTTCTAACTCATAATCCAGTCTTTCGAAATGATCTGGCATACAATCCACTTCTCCCGGACCAAAAACGGCGTGGTGATTGGTAAAATAAAATACTGGGAACTGATCGAATTCAGGAATCATCTCTACTCCACGGTTACGACGGGAAGTGGCTACGTGCTGCCTAAAAGCATAAGCATCACGACAACTTGTAGGTTCTGGAACGGGGGCTAAAAGCTCAACTTCCTTGGGGACGGCCTTTAATGATCCATCTTTAATTCTAGCATCTACCAAAGTGGCGGCATCCATGGCCTTAGCACCTTTAATAAGAAACTCCCGCATTGTATTGGGAATGTCTGGGTTTAAAGCATGTAGATTATATACCTTTTCATTTACCAATACTCCAAGAGCATTCGAATTCTGATCTTTGTAGGAAACTAACTTCATGGGCTGATTAAGATTTCAGTAAAAATATACAAAGCCTAACGTTGTTTCAAAAAAAAAGAGCCCCAATTGAGACTCCTTTCTAATGTAGATTGCCGTACCTATCGGCAATTCCTTCCTACAACTTCAAATTCTAACCCGAAACGGGTCTGGAAAGGGTGGTATAAAACTCCTCCATATTTGTAATGTTCATGTCCGTTGATCCACACCACTCGTGCATCATAAGGCAATGAGGCTACTATCATTCCTGGATAAGGGTCGATTACTCTGTATCCGTAACGATCTCTTTCGTAATAGACACCTGCGCTAAAGTAAAAGCTTCCTCTTCCAAATCTAATTACCGAATAGTTATAAGGTAAAAAGTCAATGAACACCCCTACTGGAGGAAATATCCAGCTATATCTGCCATGACGGTGCGTGTAAAAATGTCCATTTCTATAAAAATAATTATGTCTATTATGGTGAACTCTATGGTAGTTGCTGTAATTATGCCCATTATACCCATGTCCATTATTATGACCATTAGGAGTATGATGACCGTAGCTCTTGTGCTTTGGCTTATGATGCGATGGCGCATGACTGCCTTTATTTGAGCCTCTTGACGGAGTATGGTGACTATTTCTTGGTCTATGATCTGGTTTATTTGCTTTAGGACGATGGGCATTTCCACGAGGGTTTCCCCTATCTGCTCGAGGCTTATTGGCCTTGGGACGAGTTGCATGTCTGCCACTATTGCCTTTATTACCCCCTTTTTTACCGTGATATTTTTTATCACCTTGATCCTGTTCTGTGGTTGGTTGGTCAACAGCCTTGCTGTTTTCACTGGCTTCGGCAAAATCAAATCCGAATAAGCCAATTAAAATAACCATTCCTGAAATTAGTTTTTTCATAACTATTAAATTTTTGACAGGCCTTTGAGAATAAAGATCAAAGAATCTGTCGGTTTATTTGCAATTAGGATAGGCTCGTAGGCTGAGGGTTTAATCTTTAAATGAAAAAAAAATATTAATCCACCCAAAAATCAAAATAGAACGTCATAAATTAAAGGTTTAACAGCCGATTTATTATTTTTACTTTTGACCGATATAAGTCGAAATATTTTATGCCGATATACCATAGATTGGGGGATATCCCTCACAAAAGACATACACAATTCCGCAAGCCAAACGGGGATCTTTATTCCGAAGAATTGGTTAGCACAGAAGGTTTTTCAAGCATGTACTCCTTAGTTTACCACTGCTACCCTCCTACAATTGTGAAACAAGTTGCTGAACCTTTCTCAGTAGCGCCAAAGATTGCAAGAGAGAAGCACCTTAAACATACCTGCCTAAAAGGCTTCAGCGTTAAGCCTGCAGATGACTATCTAGAAAGCCGAAAACCCGTTTTAGTAAACGACGATCTTTATATTTCCTTGGCAGCCCCAAGAAAGTCTATGACCGATTATTTTTACAAAAACAGCGATGCCGATGAGGTTTTATTCATCCACCGTGGTTCTGGAACAATGAAATCGGTGTATGGGAAGATTCCTTTTGAATACGGTGATTACATCGTTATTCCTAGGGGAACCATTTACCAGTTGGAGTTCAATGATGAGGATAATCGACTTTTTATCGTTGAATCTTTCTCACCGATAAAAACACCAAAAAGATATCGTAATGCGCATGGTCAGCTTTTAGAGCACTCCCCATTTTGTGAAAGAGATTATAAATTACCCAAAGACCTAGAAACCTTTGATGAGCGTGGAGATTTTAAGGTAATGATAAAAAAGCAGGACCTTATTTATCCTTATGTTTATGGAACACATCCATTTGATGTAGTAGGCTGGGACGGATATCATTTTCCTTATGCAATAAGCATTCACGATTTCGAGCCCATCACAGGAAGAGTTCATCAGCCACCACCAGTTCACCAAACATTGGAAGCGGCAAACTTTGTCTTATGCTCTTTTGTCCCAAGACTTTTCGATTATCATCCAAACTCTATTCCTGCACCATACAATCATAGCAATGTAGACAGTGATGAAGTGCTGTATTATGTTGACGGTGATTTTATGAGCCGTAAGCATGTGGAACATGGAATGATAACTTTACATCCTGGTGGAATTCCTCACGGACCTCACCCTGGAACTGTTGAAAAAAGCATTGGACAAGAAAAAACTGAAGAATTAGCCGTTATGGTTGACCCCTTCAGACCTTTAAAACTAACCGAGCACGCCCTCGAAATTGAAGAAAAAGATTACTATAAATCATGGCTTGATAGCTTAGACGGCAGTGATCCTAACAATAAACCTTTGTCGCAATAATTGCGTAAAAAAAATTAAGAATTTAAAAAATCATCTATAATGTCTGACATTCAAGAACAAATTAAAATAGATCAAGAAACGGATTTCCTTCCT
>JBLIKP010000070.1:0-12452 GCA_047635375.1 Sphingobacteriales bacterium
GAAAGGTAGCCGCTTTTTTTATGGATTGATTTCTTCGAGTATTCCTAGAAACATATTAATCCCAATCGGGATTATTGAATCGGGGAAATCGTAATCAGGATTATGCAATTGCGGGTGATTTATGCCACTACCCAATCCAAACATGCAGCAATTCGCTTTCGCCGAAAATTGCCCGAAATCTTCAGACCACCTAAACGGAGTTTCCAATATGGAGATTTCAAAATTATTGGCTTTCGCCGATGCCTCCACAAAGTTGAACGCCGATTCCTCGTTTAAAGTAACGGCAAACTCTTCCACCCACTCAAATTTGGGGTAAAACTCATGTTTATTGGCTATTTCCGTTGATATAGTTTGGACCAAGCTTTTTAATTCAATGAGTTTTTCATTGGAAAAAGTTCGGAGCGTGGCCATTACCACAGCTTCTCCGGGAGAGGTGCCAAATGCTTCTTTACCTAATTTCGCGTGAATGGGGGTTATTAACTGAAAATTTTCGGGGTCCTCTGAATTTGGGAAATCCACTAATGCTTCCAATATTTTAGCCATACACATGGCTGGAGATTTCCCACTTGATGGGTGGGCAGCATGTGATGTTTTTCCTTCTAAAAAAACTTTCACCCCAACTGAGGCTGCAGAAAAAACTTCTTTCTTCAACTGTATTTGGCCCAGAATACACCCTGGAAGGTTATGAAGGGCAAAAATATAATCAAAATGAAGGTCCTTCATTTTGGAATCTGCAAGCATGGCTTGTGAACCTGCACCAATTTCTTCTGCCGGCTGAAACAAAAACCATGTCTCACCGCTTTCGGGCCTACTTTTAGACACTTCGCTGGCAAGACCTAGAACTATTGCCATATGACCATCATGTCCGCACAAATGCCCCTTTCCGTCGTTTTCAGAGCTATGCTCAAACGAGTTAATTTCACTTATGGGTAAAGCATCAAGCTCAGCCCTAAACGCCACCGACTTTCCCGTGTTTTTTCCGCGAAAGCAGGCCAAAATCCCTGTACCTCCAATTCCGGTGATAATTTCATCGGGATTGAGCGCAGTTAAAAATTCTTCAATCTTAAGTGCCGTGTTTTTTTCTTGAAAAGCTATTTCGGGGTGGGAATGAAGGGATTTTCTTAACGAAATAAGTTCGTTTTTTGAATCTAGACTCATTCTTCAACAAGCTTATTGATGTAGCTAGAATTTAAAAGTTTTAGCGCACCCATATAATCTAACTGGAAACGCATTAGGTCACCAACTTTTAAGTTGGCCTCATTGTCACCAAGGTCTATAACCATCATATCAGAACTAGCTCCCGCAAGATCCAAGTCGCCATATCTTGGCCTTAATTGATCCGTATCAATGTCCAACAATCCGACATCAATAATCGCACGATGAGTGGTCTTTCCATAAAGTTCTTCATCCATTTCAAAAGTATCTCCAGCAACATTTTTTCCAAGTTCGCCGCTAGGAAGCAAAGGTTTTTCTGATAGCTCTATAATCTCCGCGAAAAGCTCAAACACATCGTAGTGCATTCCTGGGAAAACTCCACCCGTAAATAAATCCTTACCAAAGAAAAGGGCTTCCCCGATTCTAAAATGGTTAATCCCCTTTGGGATTAATCTTCTATGAACAAGTGGTATGGTTACTGATGTCCCTCCAGAAACCCATGGGATTTTTACATTAAACTTAGCTTCAATAAGCTGCTTGTATAGTCCTAGCTGAATGAGTTTATCTTCACTAGGCATTACTCCATTTAGGCAATTAAGGTTTGCACCAATACCCACCACTTGGATATTTGGAAGTTCAAAAACCTCCTTATAAAACATAAGCAAGTCGTCTCCCATTACACCTTCCCGTAAATCTCCCATTTCAATCATAATAATGATTTTATGGGTTTTTTCTTGCTTTACTGCTTCGTCAGAAAGGCGTTTAATGGTATCGAATTCTGTGTTAAAGCTAACATCGGCATGTCTAACCACGTTAGGGATAATTCGTTTAGGTGGTGGCTTTATGTAAATGGTTTGAATCTCTGGATTGAGCTGTTTTACTATTTTTAAATTACTCACCCTTGAGTCAAAAATTTCCGTTGGCCCAAGCGCAATAAGTTCTTTAAGGAATGTTTTGTTTCCGCATAGAATCTTACTTACTACTCCCCATTCAATGTTGTTCTCTTTGAATAGCTCGTCAAGAATCTTATAGTTATGTTGTAATTTTTCTCGGTATAATTTTATAAAGGCCATAGGTAGGGTTGGGTAAGTATTATCTATGCAAGCGCATTTCAAGGTATTTGGAGGTAAATCCAACCTTTTCGTATAGGTGCTTTGCGGGATTGTCGGGTTCACAGTGCAATGCAATATCACCGTCCACTGTCTCTTCCACCAAATTCATTAAAGATTTACCTACACCTTTTCCACGCGCATCGGCATGTACAGCGATGTAAACCAGAATGTTCTCAGGAATATATCCATCCATTCCCGTTTTGTTTACAATAACTGCCCCTAGGAGCTTGTCATCCTCCTCAGCGGTTAAAACATATCCACCTGGCTTATTTTCCTTTCCAAGTGCATAATTCATGCACTTTTCAATGGCATGACGCTCATCACCAAATTGGTCAAGATGCTCAAAAAGAAAGTCTATTACATTTGAGGGCTTTAACCCCTCATGGTTTGAAGTTGAATAAGTCGTGTATTTCATGAATTAATTTTGGATACTTATTTAAAGCAAACGATTCGATATTTTGTTTCGTTTTTTTTAAAATTACTCATTTTTTGCCGAAAAAAATTATTGTTTTTAAAATTCCAATATCATTTTGCCATACCGAGCCTATTCAATAGCGAGTTCCCTATATATTACAAACCCCAGCTTTCTCTATCAAGACTTCGGTATTGAATTGCTTCAGCAAGATGTTCGATTTTAATTTCCTTGGCACCTGCCAAATCGGCTATGGTGCGGCTAACTTTTAATATCCTATCATAGGCACGGGCACTTAAGTCTAGTTTTTCCATCGCGGCTTTTAAAAGTGTTATTCCAGCTTGATTTATCACGCATTCTTTTCTTACCCTTGATGGGCTCATTTGAGCATTACACACAATTTCGGGCTCTGATTTAAATCGCTCTGTTTGAATATCGCGTGCTTTTATTACGCGTTCGCGGATACTTTCACTTTTCTCCCCTTCCTTTTTAGAGCTTAGCTCTTCAGTTTCTACCGGAGTTACTTCAACGTGAATATCAATACGATCTAAAAGGGGGCCGGATACTCTATTAAGATATTTTCGGACCGTGCCCGGCGGACAAACGCATTCCTTTCGAGGATGGTTGAAAAATCCGCAAGGGCAAGGATTCATTGCCGTAACCATCATGAAGTTTGCTGGATACTCTACGCTATATGCTGACCGGGAAATGTTAATTTTCCTTTCCTCAAGAGGTTGACGAAGAACCTCCAGAACGGGTCGTTTAAATTCTGTAAGTTCATCAAGAAACAAAACTCCATTATGCGAAAGGCTAATTTCACCGGGCTGCGGACTACTTCCTCCGCCAACCATTGCTACATCACTAGAGGTGTGATGGGGAGACCTAAAAGGACGCGTTCTCACTAAACCTACATTATCGCCTAACTTTCCTGCCACCGAATGAATCTTAGTTGTTTCCAAGGCCTCTTGCAGTGTAAGCGGAGGTAAAATCCCAGGCATCCTTTTTGCCAGCATGGTTTTCCCTGCTCCTGGAGGGCCGATAAGAATTAGATTATGCCCGCCTGCAGCGGCTATTTCCAGGGCACGCTTAATATTTTCTTGACCTTTAACTTCAGAGAAATCACTTACCCCAGTGTACATTCCATGGAAAAAAACGTCCCTTGTATCCATCACTTCAGGCTTAACCGTGGAAGTCCCGTTAAAAAATTCGATGACTTCATTTAGTCTGTTGAAGCCGTAGACTTCAAGATTATCGACTATGGAAGCCTCTTCGGCATTGGCCTTTGGAACAATTAATCCTTTAAAGCCGTCTTTCCGTGCTTGGATTGCGATAGGCAAGACACCACGGATAGGCCTTAACTCACCGTCTAAAGAAAGCTCACCCATAATGATGAATTCTTCCAATTTCTTTCCCTCCATTTGGTCAGATGCAGCAAGAATACCAAGCGCTATTGGGAGGTCATAATTTGAGCCAGTTTTTCGAATGTCGGCAGGAGCGAGGTTTACAATAGTTTTCATCCGCGGCATGCGGCAATTAATGTTCTTTAATGCGCTTTCGATTCGAAAAGAGCCTTCACGAACTGCATTATCTGGTAAACCGACCATGTAAAAGTCAGTACCGGTATCCATATTAACTTCAATGGTTATTTTGAGCGCATCCACTCCGTGGACGGCACTTCCGTAAGTTTTGATGAGCATAATTTTTCAGGTTTAAGTAATGTTAATTTAACCATTTAACACTAAAAAAGAAAGTCATCGATAAATAATCACTTAAACAATAAGAGAAAAGCCACTAGTAAATTAGGCCATGCCTTGCTCAATGCAATGGATAAGGCAGTGGATTACTTTAATGTGAATTTCTTGGGCTCTATCGGCGTATTGCGAATAAGGGGCGCGGATTTCTACGTGAGCAAGATTTGCTAACTCTCCTCCATTTTTTCCGGTAAGAACTACCGTCTTCATTTTAAGGTTTTTCGCCTCAAAGGCGGCATTAATGATGTTTTTAGAGTTCCCACTTGTACTAATTCCCAAAAGAATATCGCCCTCTTTCCCAAGTGCTGATAACTGGCGAGAAAATATTTGGTGAAAACCTCTATCGTTGCCTACGCACGTAATGTAGCTGGGGTCGCTTAGGGCAAGTGCTGCATAACCCTTGCGGTCTTCGCGAAAATAACCAGTAAGTTCTTCTGCAAAATGCATGGCATCACTCATGGATCCACCATTTCCGCAGGAAATAATTTTCCCACCGTTCTTTAAACACTCAATCATTAGCTGCGCCGCATCATTAATCTTGTCAATGTTGTCAGAATTGGCAACAAATTGCTCAAGTACGGTTGTGGCTTCGTTTAGATTGTTTTGAATTAAAGAATGGTGGGCCATTATTTATTATTTGTTTTTAAATGCGGTTTTTCCAGCGTCTAAGAACTTAACATATTTGCTTACGTCCAAATCAAAAGCTGTTGGAGGAACTAAAAGTTGTTCCTCGTGGTCCAAAAGTACGTAGTATGGTTGGGAATTCGCACCAAAAGTTGAAGCTTGAAAATCGCTCCATTTATTCCCGATGGTTCTAATCTTTTTCCCACTATATTCTGAAACGTATTGGTCATCTTCTGCAAGCATTGTTTTATCATCCACGTAAAGTGAAATCAAAACGTAATCCTTT
Source organism: Sphingobacteriales bacterium (assembly GCA_047635375.1). Lineage (GTDB taxonomy): Bacteria > Bacteroidota > Bacteroidia > Sphingobacteriales > Sphingobacteriaceae > JBLIKP01. The sequence goes on from JBLIKP010000070.1 coordinate 5,341, forward strand.
GACAATCTATCCAACACAGGACCTTCACCCCAAACCGAAGCTTCCATTTTACGGCAGTTAACACAGCTATGTCCGGTAAAGTCAATCATAATTGGCTTACCCACTTCTTTCGCATAAGCAACACCTTGATCATAATCGAAGAAACAATCTAGGTTATGAGGGCAATGGAATAGTCCACTATATTTTTTATCTATCCCTGAACTTTCATGAGAAACACCATTACTTAAAGAGCGCGTATGTAAGTCAAAATCTTGAGTCGGAGTTGGTGGAAGGAAGCCACTAATTGCTTTTAAAGGCGCACCCCATAATCCTGGAATCATATAGACTACGAATGCAAAAGTAATAATCGAAAGCATCAACCTAGGTATTGAAACAAACGGCACTGGACTATCGTGGGAGAACTTAAGTTTTCCTAAAAGGTAGAAACCCATTAAAGCAAAAATCACAATCCACAATACTAAGAAAACCTCACGGTCAAGGAAGTTCCAGTGATAAGCAAGGTCTACCACAGATAAGAATTTTAGTGCCAGGGCTAATTCTAAGAATCCTAAAACAATTTTTACCGAATTTAACCAACCACCTGATTTAGGCATTGCATTCATCCATTTTGGGAATATTGCGAATAAGGTAAAAGGTATCGCTAAAGCCGTAGAGAAGCCAAGCATTCCTACAAGAGGACCGGCAGACAACCCGCTAACTGCGGTTTCAACAAGTAGTGTTCCAATAATTGGTCCTGTACAAGAGAAAGAAACTAAAACAAGAGTAAAGGCCATGAAGAAAATTCCCGCAAGGCCTGACTTGTCAGATTTCTTATCCATGTTGTTAACGAATGAACTCGGAAGAGTTAATTCAAAAGCACCTAAGAATGAGATTGCAAAAACTACTAGAATAAGGAAAAAGATAAAATTAAAGATCCCGTTACTTGCCAAAGCGTTTAATGCATCAGAACCAAATGACAATGTAATTATTGATCCAAGAGCTACATAAATTACGATGATGCTTACACCGTATAAAATTGCTTTCCAAATTCCAGCGCCTGGTTTTTCGCTACTTTTTGTAAAATAACTAACCGTTAAAGGAATCATTGGAAAAATACACGGCATGATTAATGCAAGAAAACCGCCAAAGAATCCTGCTAGGAATATACCAAAGATGCTTCTAGAGGCACTTCCGGTTTTTACTTCTCCAGCAGTTATTACAGCATTATTTTCCTCGGGCATATCTTCAGATGATTCATCTGCAATTACTGCCTCTGCAGCTTCACCAGCTGCAGCAGGAACGGTTACCGAAAACTCAATCCATTCTGGAGGAAGACATTTGGTGTCATTACAAGTCATAAATTCCAACTCACCATCAATCTTTACAGATCCTGAGGTGTTGGTTTTTACCTTTTGGACAAACTTGGCTTTTTCTGAAAACCAGCTGATCTCCATTTCGAATATTGGATCGAAAAATGGTTTTGCCGATGGCACCTCTACAACTTTACCTATTGTAGAGTAGTTTTTATTTTCTTTAAAATTAAAGCTTGTAGGGACAGGGCCACCTTCGTTAATAAATTGGGAGTATAGGTGCCATCCTTTTTCAATGGTACATTCAACTACAATTTCAGCCTCTGTGGGAGAAATTCTATTTGCACTATAAGTCCATTCAATTGGAGTTTCGATTTGCGCGTTCACAGACGACACAAAAAGCAAGATTACTGAGGCAATAGAGAATATTCTTTTCATTTCAAGGTTTTAAAACGCTAAAATAGAAAATAAATTAGTTTTGAAGCGACTTTAAGAGTCAAGTTCGGACAATAAATCTTGGACATCAAGAGCCTTTGTAAACATCTCCAAAGAGCCATCAGAGCTTTTAGGCCATTCATCCAATGGTTTATCCCAATAAAGCTCTACTCCATTTCCATCAGGATCACTTAAATATATTGCCTCCGAAACCCCATGATCGCTAGCCCCGTCCACCTTATAGCCGCTTTCCCAAATTCTATTTAAAATTTTGGCTAAATCTTTTCTTGTGGGGTATAAGAATGCGGTATGGAACAACCCTGTTGAATTTGCATTGGGTCTTGAACCGTTTTTTGAAAACCACGTATTCAACCCAATATGATGGTGGTAATCGCCGGCCGCCAAAAAAGCAGCATCATTCCCAATCCTTGACTTCAAATCAAAACCCAGGAGTTCACAGTAAAACCCTAAGGCTGTTTCCAAATCACTTACTTTAAGGTGGACATGACCGACAGAAGTCCCATTTGGGGCAGAATATTTTTCAGACATAGCTTATTGATTGTGAAGAGTTAACAATCACTTATTGAAATTTGTTGCAAAAAATAATCGGTGAAATTATTTAGAAGTGATGTTGAAAGTGACTTTTACCGAAATATTATCTTGATAATTTTCATGTGAATAAGGCCCCCAACGATAAAAGATTCCTGTTCCTAATCCCAAATAGGCAAGGTTCAAATAATTAAACTTAATCAGGTTTTGAAATTGAATTCCTGACTCGAAAAAACCTTTTTCCTTGGTTAAATAGTCCACACCGAATTGAGCATTATAAGGAGCCAATTCTCCCCAACTAGAATTTTGTGAAACTACAATCTGAGGTGAAAAATTACGTGTTTTGAAAAGCAATGGACCAAAATTATGACTTATAAAAAGACTTATATAACGATCAGACAAAAATTCATAGGGCCTTAGCGTCTGGAAATAATCTTCAATAACCACGCTAAATTGTTCGTCAAAACTGCCCTCGCCAGTAAAAAGAAATCCATACGGAAGGGGAGAGTCAGAATATCCTGCGACAATTTTTAGCTTAGTCTCACCTATCAACTTAAAATACAATTTATAATCAATGGACCCTTCAAACTTATTATAACTCCAATCCCCTAGATCATTAGCAATTCCCTTACTCCATGACATTAAAAAAATTGGCGATTTGGTACTCATACTCACCTTTTGACCAAAACTCTCCACCAACTTTTCACCATAGGCATAGCGCAAGGTTACATTGCTTTCAAGATTCGAGTAATTAAAATTGGCGCTTGGAGGCGCAAAGATTGAAAACTCCAAATATTTTGGGGTAATTTCTGATTGGCTAATGCTGGCCTTTACCTTAAAATATTTAAGAAAACGGACACCGGAAATTAATTTAAATTGTTTTACCCTTTCCATTCGAGCGGCAAGAAAATTCCTGAATCCATAAGTGGAGCCGCCGAATAAATCTAAATTGGACCGCCCGACTTCAAATAACGAATTGAAATACTCCCCTTTCAAAATAAACTCTGAATCACCTTCTGGAGCAAATTCAGCGGAAGCGCCATATTTCCAAGTTTTATCTTTTAATCCGTAACCGGCAAATCCACCAAGGGTGGCCATTTTTGAAATTTTCTCATTGGTAAACAAACCCAAACCAAGACGGTAATTTTCTACTTTATTAATCATTAAAGTATTAGGCAAGTCCAAATCCAACCAGCCCAATGGAATTTTACTTTCGGCGAATTTTTCGCCCACCTTCAGTAACAAATCGAAATTTCCAGCCTTTCCAATGCTGTCCATTACTTCATAAGTTATCTCCTCTTTCGAGGTTAACTTCATCGCTCTTGTATTATCCCAAAAAATACTGTCTCTTGATGTTGCGTCTTCATTTGACTTCAGAGATATCGCCGAAAAGTCATTTCTGGTAAATGAAGGATTAATAACCACGTTGGTAATGTAGCTTTTACCATTACCACTGAAACCAATAGCCTTTGAAGGGTAATTTTTCGCGGAAATCTCAAAATTCAGCTGACTAGGAAACCAATATGAATTATCGATAAATGAATATTCTTGTTGAAATTTCAAATCAATAAACCCTATTTCGGCAGGCTGCGCAAGAACATTCTTAATTGCATAACCATTTGTACTAATGTAAAGCTCACCAATTAAGCCATCAAAATTCTTTCCCTTTTTAGGTTTAAATGATAGAATATAGGTTGTGTCAACTCCGAAAAAAAGAGTGTCCTCAATCCGAAAATCGTATTTTCTTAGACTACCATTGGCAATTGGGTTCAAATAATTCTGATCTAGAATTTTTAGGTTTTCCTCATAAAATGAAAAGGGCTGAAAGTCGGTCGCGAGCGTTGTGAATGTTGGGTTTGTAAACCCTGAAACTTTACTTCCTAAAATAACTTCTTGACTTAAATCGGGACCTAGAAATCTACGTTCTGTTGCAGATTCCATGACCATCATATGGCCGCCTTTTAAGTTTTTATTTATTTTTTCTAAAGACGAATCGGCGGATGCTGGTCCATTAAATTTAAAATCAAATATGGTCTTGTTATATGAGCTATAGCTGAAGCTTTTTAAATTTTCGGGATTATGGGAATCCTTGTTTGCAATAACTTTACGTATTATCCGATTGGCAGGATTTACGCCCGCCACAACCACAACCTCATCAAGATTAATTAAGGCTCGATCAAGCTCAATTTCAAACTCTGATTCACCTGATTGTATATAAATCTCTTTGGTTTTATACCCTACATATTTTAGGGTAATTGATTGCAAAATCTCATTTGAAAAAAAGGAAAATTGCCCGTCTATATTCGAACTTGTCCCCTGTTTAGGATTATTATTAAAGATTAAATTCACAAAGGCCAATGGCTCTTTGGTTTCCCCGTCTTTAATTATTCCGCTCACTTTTTCCTGGCCATATATTTTGTTTGCGCATAGGGCGAAAATTAAAACTGGTAGAAAAAATCTGAGGAATCCCATTCGTTAAAATATCAAATTAGGCACTTAATTATTTGCTTTAAAATGGGGGTTAAAAATTAGTCCTATAAGATTCCCCCATGGATCTCTGAGGGTTGCCGTCATCAATTCTCCGCCCACGTTCATTGGTTCCTCATGTGCTGTGGCCCCTAAATCTAAAAAGCGTTGATATTCTTTTTTTATATCCTTAACGCCCCAAAGAGTTTGGACATTTTCTGCTTGATGAGTTTTATCAGGCTCCATTGTCTGAAGCCCCAATTCATAGTCGTTGATATTAAATCCAACGTAAAATGGCTCGTTAAAATAGGGTTTAATACCAAAGGCTTTTGTAACCCACGCCGTGGCTTTTTCCAAATCACCAACTTTATAAATTGTGGTTCTTAATCCTAGAATGGGGGACTCCATTTTTTCTTGTTTTTGGGCATTTACATTTAAAGCAAATGTAATAAAAACAATAATTGAAGCTGTTTTAAGCATCTTCGGGAATGATTTTTCCAACCTTCTTTTTACCTAGTTCGCTTTGGTGGATTTCTCTTATATATTGATCTTTTAAGTGGTCATAAAATGAATGTCTAGCAACAGCCTGGGCCACCAAATTTGCCAATAATCCCGTAAGCATAAGGTAGAAAATAATGCTGTGGCTATCGGTCATTTCCAACACCAAGATAGACGAGGTAAAAGGGCTTCTCGTTATTCCTGTTAGAAAACCCACCATTCCGCAGAGGATGATTAAGTTAGTCTCCGTTCCCGACAAATTAAGCCATCCTGAAACTACAGCTCCAATACTGGCGCCTGCACTTAGTGATGGAGCGAAAATTCCACCGGAGGCCCCAGTTGAAAAAGTGATGATGGGTCCTAAAAAACGAATTATTGGTACGTACCAATCCATCGATTTATCTGAAGAAAACAAGGTGTCAACCATTATTTCTTTACCAGAACCAAACACTCGAAAGTCAACAAAATAGGCAATGGCAGCAAGTATTAGCCCGCAAGCCACGGTATAAATAACACGGTGACTATTTTTGGTAAGTTTCTTTTTACGCTTGAAAACATTAAGGATGATTTTCCCCATCCACGAGCCTGCAAAACCAGCAATAATTGCCACAAATACTACCGCAAAAATAATCCAAACTGTAATGTTGTTTAGTTTTGGGTAGCCGATATAAAGGTAGGGACCTAAGAAGTTTAGCGCTGTTAAACCTGAAATAATCACCCCGGTGAGCAGAGCCGATTTGAAAAAACTAAAGTGAGTTTTTGTAAGCTCTTCGATTGTGAAAACGATTCCTCCAAGTGGAGTATTAAAAGCCGCTGCAAGACCCGCTGCTGAGCCAGTCACGATCATTATTCGCTTTGATACTTTTGGGTACCACTCAGGAAGCCAATCGTTAATTTTTTTGAAAATCGCCGCCGAAATCTGGATCGTTGGGCCCTCACGGCCAATTGCACCACCACCCAAAACCATAATTAAACTGGACAAGACCTTAACCACTATCACCCTTAAGCTTAGGAGCTTATTAACCTTGAAATTGTTTTTAGGGTTTGATAATTCTATTGCCGCACTAACCTGCGGGATTCCACTGCCTCTAGCGTAAGGAGCGTATTTTGTAACCAACCACCAAGCTAAAACGAAGGTTGCTGGGGTGATGAAAAAGAATAACCAGCTAGCATGAGTGTAGATGTAATGCGTTCCCATTTCAGCGTATGAAAAGAGCTTGGCATAAAAAATCGCGAAAACACCCGTAACACTTGCTCCAATCCAAAAAGGAAGGGCATTAAGCAGATTCTTCTGATAATTTAAATTATCAATTGAGTCTAATTTTGCTTTTATTAAAAGGCGTATGGAATTGAGGGTCTTCATTTTCCGTTTGAGAAATGCAAAGGTAGTAGATATGATGACTCAATTGCAACCTAAAACAGATATAATGAATTGATTGAGGAATTTAGTAACGACTTAACAACAAAGCATTTAAGAATTAATCCCAAACAAACTTCCAGGTACCATCACCTTGTCTTTTCCAAACCGTGTGAAAGGTCCCCTTTGATTCAATGGACCCAGTGGAATCTGTTTTTGTAAAAATGTATTCACCATAAGTGTATGCTAAATCACCAGCTTCGGCGACAGCCACAAAATTAGGCGCCCAAGTTAGGGAAGAGTTCATTTGCGTATCAGACTTCGCATAGTAAGCAGCAATATTTTCTTTTCCCTTTATAACCTGATTATTGCGCATGATTACCGCACCGTCATCAGCATAGGTTATGAAAGCCTTTTCAAGGCCTTCGTCTTGGGCAAGCTGACAAAATTCTTTTTCGGTTTTTACAATCTGAGCCTTTACAGACTCCACATCAATAGCGCCTTTTGGCTGACAAGAA
>JBLIKP010000071.1:0-12437 GCA_047635375.1 Sphingobacteriales bacterium
GTTGAAAGGTCTAATGTGTTGTTTTGTTGTGTGATTTTATCCTCCATTGATAGAATTAAAACACCTGTAATATTGTAAACCTTAACATTTAGCTTGTTTTCCTGAGATTTAACATCCAAATTGAAGCTTACCACACCGTTTGATGGGTTAGGGTAAAACTCAATGGTTTTTCCAAAATTGTTATTTATTAATGTTGGAGTGAATTTATCTGTTGGTACAACAGTATAGTTTGGATCAACAGCCACTTGAAAAACAGCTAAAGCCGAATGGTTCACCACCGTCACAAATCTTGTAAATAACAGTGTCATTGCCAGCAAATACTTGAAAAGCGGTATAGGTTAAAGTAAAATCTTCATTTATGTTAACTAATCCGATATCTCCGTAGGGGCAAGCGTTAAGTTTTGAAGAGAAATCATCTGCACCACACCCATTTCCTAAGAATATTTTTGAGTTATATCCAGAACCACATGTGGAGAAGGTCCAATCTCCAGCACAAGGAATAGTAACTGCGTAAACATGGTCCTCACTGAAATGTCGCCACCAGCTCCTTCTGTTGTATTTGAAGTCGCAAAGGGAGCGTCCATTTCGAAATCCGAAATACATGGGTCAGCTAAAATAACTTTGTAATCTTCAACTTCATATCCACCTGTTCCGCAGGCAGACGTTGGAGGTGTGGTTCCCTGAATCCTAATTCGCATGGTAGTAGCACCTAACAAGGCTGTTTCTGGTGTAGTAATATCCCCAACGTAAACGTTTGGTAAGCTGAAATTAGTAACTAGTTCTAATTGATAGTCAAACAATCTGTCTTGATTCCAATCTATCCAAGCAGCAGCAAAAATATTTACTCTACCTGAGTTAAATCAATTTATTGTTAATGTTTGAGCCGAACCAACGTTTAAAACTGCAGAATCCGTTGCCGTATAATCGGCGTAAGGCTCACATTCTAAAACTTTATTTATTCACCAACTAAGATGACTTTTGAAATATGGTCAAATCCATGGCAATTCCCACAGGCGTCAAAATATTCCGCATTTGCCGTTGAGGATAACAGGAATAACCCTGTAACTATTGTAATTAAAATTGATGCTTATTTTTTCAAACTTTTTTTTTAAAAAAAGGTTATAGTCTAAAAAATATTGATGGAGAGTTAATTAGACTATTTTTATTTAAAAAGGTTTTCTAAAATCCATAAAAAAACACATTTCCTTTTATAAATAATCATGTTATGAATAAAACTTTAGTATTTGGCGCAAGCACTAACACTGAGAGGTATTCCTTTAAAGCGGTTAACCGATTAATGGAAAACGATTTTGAAGTTGTTCCCGTTGGTTTAAAAGAGGGTGAAATAAATGGGTTAAACATTTTAACGGGAACCCCAGAAGTTGAAAATTTGGATACAATTACTCTTTATATTGGGCCAAAACATCAGCCTGCTTTTTACGATTACTTCCTTTCGCTAAAGCCTAAGCGAATAATATTTAATCCCGGAACTGAAAATGACGAATTTAGGGCAATGGCCATAGACAAAGGAATTAAAACTGAGTACGCTTGTACTTTAGTAATGGTTGCCACTGGAGTTTATGCCCATTAGTAAACCCCTTTTCCTAGATATTGTCTAAGATGAGGAGAGATTCCCCTTTCTATTAATGCGCGTTCTAGGCGATGCATTTGTTCTTGGGGTTGTTTTAGAATCACATTTCTTTCTTTCCCCACCGTTGTCAAAATGGGTTAGCCATCTTTGAAAAGAATTCTATTTGAATAAATTGCTGGAATTTTAACTCCTTGGGTTATTATTCCTACAAGATTCAACGGATCACTCGCGCTAATTGCGATTAGATTTCCCTTTTTTTCGCCAGCTTTCTTGTTTTCCTAATCATGGTTAAAGCTTCTGTGGTGGTAAATTGTTCGCCATACACACCTAATACTAATCGACCCCTCTAATTTCTCCTCTGGCCTCCATTAGGCGCAATGCGCGCGCCAAATCCCTTTATGGCACCGTGAGTGATTCTCGGTCGTATATCTTGCGGAAAACCACTCCGCATCGCTTTAAAAAGATATTCGCTAATTGCTGTAGCTGCTTGTCGTAAGCGATTCCATTGGATTTGTCTAATCCAGCTTTCGCCGATGAGTTTTTTATTAACGACCAGCGGCCCGCATGATCCATTCCAAAGGCTGGTGATGTAAATTTCCTTCCTCCCTGTCCGGTTTTATACTTTGTAGGAACAAGTAATGCCCTCAAGCCCGTAAAACTATCACTTGTAACAAGGCCTTTCCCTATTAATCCTGTTTAAGCTGAATTTTTGGCCAAGCATTTTTTTGGATAGGAGTGGGTGTGCCCACATTTTGAGCAAACCAATCTGAAACCAAAGGATGAAACAATGTCATTATTTTCGTCAACCGCTAGACAATACAACTTAATTAAACATGGTTCCTGAGGAAATGGTTATGTGAAAGTTTGGGGAATTATAAAGTGAAAAATTGTAATATGTGGTAAAAAATCCACACAAAAGTTAAGATATTTAGTTGTATAATCAACCAATTTATTTTACAAAAAATGATTTAACTAATTATAAATCAACAGTAAAATAAAGTCATATGAATTGATTGATTAATATGAATTTTCCATTGGCATAAACTATGCACACAATAAGGTGAGTTTGTGAAAACATCTCAAATTCCTTAAATAATTGAAATTAAATAACACAATCATGAAAACGATCTTAAGAAAAATAACGAAAAAAATGATGGCAGTCGTAATGGTTTTATCTGCAATTGCCATTGGATTTTCGTCTTGTTCTAAAGACAAGAATGAAAATGGTTATAAAGTAAGAATGACAGATTCGCCAGGTAAATTTACTGCAATGCAATTGGAAATTACAAATACGGGAACCTTATCCTATAACTAATGAAAGCTTAAAAAAGCGGTGCTAAGCAAAAAGCCATTCCGACAATCGGAATGGCTTTTTTTTAATGTTTTTCGGCTTCAAGCTTAAGACTTTCCAAATCAATTGGAACCACACCTACTTTCTCACAAACCAAACCTCCTCCTAAGTTAGCTAAGTTTGCAATCTGCAGGTCGGTGAACTTATTTGCTAAGGCAAGCGCAGCAATACTAATAACTGTGTCGCCTGCGCCAGATACATCGGCGATGTTTCTAACATGAGCAAGAATATGTCGTTTTTCCTTTTCGGAGGATAATAGCACACCATTTTCGCTTAGGGTTAGTAAAATCTTTGAGGCTCCTAAAGAATCTCGGAGTACATCACAGGCAGAGTTCAAGCGCGGTAAATCGAACCTGTCAACCTCCACTTTCAATCCTTCTACTAATTCCTTTAAATTCGGTTTGAATAAAGTAACCCCTTTGTAAGCCATGAAATTCCGCTTCTTGGGGTCAACAACAGTTGGAATATTTCTCTCATTACAAGCAGAAACAACTTTTTGAATAAGTCGCTTTGAAATAAATCCCTTATCATAATCCTCAAAGATTACCACATCGGGTTCTTCTTCAATAAGGAGTGCTAAGGTGTGTTTAATCACATAATCAACCGACTTTTTATCTAAATCACTGGAGTCCTCTTGGTCAACCCTAAGTAATTGCTGATTTCCAGCTATTATTCGAGTCTTTACAGTAGTAGGCCTGTGGTCCATTGATAAAATGCCTTTACCGGCCATATTAGCCTCCAAAAGAAGCGACCGAAGCTTTTTACCTTGATCATCTAGGCCGCACATTGCGCAAAGAATAGGAATGCCTCCTAAACTCTGAATATTTAACGCCACGTTGGCTGCTCCACCCAATCTAGATTCATTGCCCATCACCGAAACTATAGGTACAGGAGCTTCTGGAGAGATTCTATCAACTTTCCCCCGATAATAGGAGTCAATCATGGCGTCTCCAATAATTAAGACTTTAGTACCAATAAATGAATCTAGGTTAAACTTCATCGATTATTTTAAAAGGGCAAGCGTGTTTTTTAAACGCTTGAATGCTTCAATTAAATTTTCTTCACTTGTGGCAAAACTAATTCTAATACAATTTGGACTTCCAAATGCGTCACCCGTAACTAATGCAACATGACCTTCTTTTAGAATAAAAAGTGCAAGCTCAGTCGAGTTTCTTACTGTCGTTCCATTGTGAGATTTACCAAAATATGATTTCACATTAGGAAAGAGGTAAAAAGCTCCGTCTGGATCATAAGTAATAATTCCCGGGATATCGCTAACCATTTTTATGGTTAAGTTTTTTCTTTTTTCAAATGCCTCACGCATCTCGAAAGTAGGGGTCATATCATCGTATGCTACCGTTGCCGCCATTTGAGTAATCGAGCAAGTAGCAGACGTAAACTGACCCTGAATTTTGTCAACCGCATCAGCTATCCATTGCGGACCAGCCATATAACCAATTCTCCAGCCGGTCATTGCAAACGCTTTACTAAAACCATTTACAACAATTACGCGGTCATGAATACTTTCAAACGAAGCAATACTTTCATGTTTGCCTACGTAGTTTATATATTCATAAATTTCATCCGATAGCACGAAACAATTTGGATATTTTTCAAAAACCTTAACTAGTCCTGCTAATTCCGATTGTGTATAAATACTACCTGTCGGATTAGATGGCGCACTGAATATGAAAAGTTTTGTTTTTTCAGTTAGTGCATTGTCTAATTGCTCTGGGGTTATTTTGAATTTACTATCAATTGTTGTTTCAACAAATACGGGTTTTGCCTCAGCCAACTTGACAATCTCCCCGTAGCTAACCCAATATGGAGTGGGTATGAGAACTTCATCTCCAGGGTTCAATAAGCATAAGGCTACATTTGCAATACTTTGTTTAGCTCCCGTTGAGCAAACTATTTGGCTAGGTGAATAATCTAATCCGTTATCTCTTTTGAATTTTTCACTAATTGCTTCCCTTAAAGGTTCAATTCCTGCAACAGCTGTGTAATAAGAGAAATTGTTTTCAATTGCTTTTATGGCAGCTTCCTTAATATGATTGGGAGTGGGAAAGTCAGGTTCCCCTAAACTCAGGTTAATAATATCAATTCCTTTCGACTTTAGCTCGCGACTCATTCTAGCCATTTTTATTGTTTGGCTTTCGCTTAACGCTTCAATTCGTTTTGAAAGTTGGTTCATTCCTAAAAAGGTTGGTACCGAGCAAAAATAGGAATATAATTAGAATCCTTAATGAATAAAGTGATAAAACCACCCATCTAATTTTTTTTCATCAAAAGGATTTTATCTTTACAAAATGTAAAGTATATTTGACATTAAGTAAAGAAGATTTATCAAAAAAATAATAAACATGAGTATTAAATCAATTTCACAATGTGAAAGAGAAGAACGTCAACTTAAGCGGATGCTAAACTTTCAATTTCCTAAAAAAATGAAACTCATTGGATTTTTTATTGCTGGGGCGGGAGCAGTGCTATTTCTTTTGAATAAATTCATTCCTATTGAAAAAGAAACTATAAAATTAATATCCAGCATAATATTTACTTCAGGATTATTTTTGGTCACCTTATCACGTGATAAAGACGAAGACGAATTAATTAAAAGCATTCGCGGACAATCCTACGCTTTAGCTTTTATGATTGGGATCATATACCTACTTATCATGCCATGGGTTCATTATGGAGCAGATCTGGTTTTTAATGGGGCTGAAAAAGCAGTTTATGAAGCAATTTCGGGTTTTCATGTGATAATGATAATGTTGACTTACCATGTGATGTTTTTCAATTATTTCAAAAAGTTACGATAATGACTAATCGAATAAAAGTTGAAAGAGCTGAACTTGATTATACGCAGGAAGATTTGGCAAAGAAAATGGGGGTGAGCCGACAAACAATAAATTCAATTGAAAAAAACCGCTATGTTCCCTCTACGGTTTTGGCCTTAAGGTTGTCTGAAATATTTAATAAATCCGTGAATGAAATATTCAATTTGGAAAAAGAGGATTACGGTTAATTCCTAGTTAATCCTAAAAATATATACCTAAAAGTTATTGAAGTGGTGGTGTTGTAAAAATTGCGGAGGGTGTTGGTTGTTCCTATATTTATTGGCAAAATAGAATTGGAAAACCTAAGCGCCACATTTGTTCTTTCATTAATAGCGTAATGGAATCCAGTTAAGACGGAATAATCAAATTTAAAATATTGGTCAGACTGGTCTTGCTCGGTTATTCCGGATACAACTTTTGCACTTAATAAATAACCAATTGTCGGTCCAACTAACACAGATAAGTTTTTATTCAAGGTGAATTCACCAAGTATTGGAATTTCGAAATAGTTGACCCGAATAAAAAACTTGTCTCTTGCATTAGGATCGTCAGCTTTAACCGGGCGACGGCTTCCTTTTTGACTATAGGTAAGCTCTATTCGTGCCTTCCATCCATTTCTCAACCCAATAACTGAACTTACTCCAGTTTTTAGGCCTATTTGATTGAATCCAGCAAGATTGTCACCTCCAATTTGAGTGGCGTTTAAACCAAAAATCAACTCATTACTAAACTGAGCTTGGACTGAGGTGAAAATTCCAAGAATGAATATTAATCCGAATAACTTTTTCATTGAATGGGCTTGAAGCCGAAAATTAAGAAAATCCTTTACAAGAAAATCTTTTTAAACTAAAAAATCCCGCTCCATTACTGAAGCGGGATTTTTTTTGAATGTTTTATTAAGCTCTACCTAATTGCCAAAGCATTTTGGTGTGGCTACTAATTGCTTCAAAGAATGTTCGCTTACTGTAGTAAGGTAAGTTAAACTCAGAAGCTGTTTTCTTTACAATTTTTGATATTTTCTTGTAATGTACATGACATACATTAGGGAAAAGGTGATGCTCGATTTGGAAGTTTAATCCTCCAACATACCAGCTAAATAGTTTGCTGTTAGGAGCAAAATTTGTAGTTGTAAGTAATTGGTGAATTGCCCAGTTATTTTCCATATTTCCTTCTTCATCTGGCATAGGGAAATCTGTTTCTGGAACCACGTGAGCTGGTTGAAATATTGCTGCTAAAGAAATTCCAGCAATTGCATGCATCATGAAAATCCCACCTAATATTAAATACCAAGGTAATGGAACAACAAGGAAAGGAATAACTACAAAAACGGTTGTATAAAACAATTTAAAAGAAAACTGTTCGATTAACATTCGTTTAAAAGACATTTTTTGAGTCTTAATTAAATCTTTATCATTATATCTAAAGATTTGTCTCCAATCCTTGGTGGTTGACCACATAAGAGTTAAAAGGGAGTATAAGCCCCAAGCATAAATGTATTGGTATTTATGATGTGGACGTAACTCTTGGTGAGGAGAAAACCTTAAAATTGGACCTGAATCCAAATCTTCATCTAATCCATCAATATTTGTAAATGAGTGGTGTAATACATTGTGTTGGATCCTCCAATTGTAGGGGCTTCCACCGACAAGTACAATTAGATTTCCCATCCATTTGTTTACCGTTTGATTTTTTGAATATGCCCCATGATTTGCATCATGCATAATTGACAAACCAATTCCGGCCATTCCAAAACCCATTATTGCCCACATTAAATACAAAAATGGAGCAGAGGTTATTAAACCAGAAATCAAAAAAGCATATGGTATAAGGTATAAGGCAATCATAAAAATTGACTTAATAACCATGGTATTGTTTGCAAATTTAGACTTCCCTGATTCTTTAAAATAGTCTCTAACCCTCGTATTTAGGGTGGAAACAAAATCCATCTGGTTTTTTCTTGAAAACTTTACTTGATTTAAATTCATATGGAGTTGGTAATATTATGTGGCGCAAATATACGCATAATCGACTTGTCTACCTTAAATAACTTTAATATTAAGAAAACTTTATTCTAAAATAAAACTAAAAGTAACAGTTCCGGCCTGAATATCAGGGGCTGCAGAAAGCGCATTAAGCTTCACACCTCTAAGAGCACCCTCGCATTTTTTCCAAAGATCGGCTTGACTTATGGTTGTACCACGTGCACCAGCCCTTGCTGAAATAATGTTCCCTTTTTTATCTACTGTTATTCGTACAACAATTTTTCCAGCAATTTGTGTTTTATCAGAAATCCTAGGAGAGTTTACGAAACTGCGTCCTTCAAGGTTTAAAGAAACGCCGTTATTCCCACCACCAGGTTCACCTTCATACTGTTGTGAGTTGGTATCACCGTCTTTCACTCCTTGGTTTCCCGTTTCTTGAGTAGTTCCGTCGCCTCCTGTTTTCCCTTTATATATTGCCCTAGGGTCAACTTTTCTTGGTTCTTCTTTAGGTTTTTCTACTGGCTTTTCCTCAGCCTTCTTTTCAGGTTTTTTCTCCACTTTGGGTTGAGGTTTCTTTTTTTCCGGTTGAATGGCTGGTGCTTCTTCATCAGCACTAGTAATTATCTCTTCGACAACCTCTTCAGTTGGAGTAACAGGTTTTGGTGGTGGTGGAGTAGTTACTTGTTCTTCTTGAACTTCTTCCTCAGCCACATTTTCGTTTGGGTTAGTGAATTCATCACCTGACCCCATGTCTGTATTTCCGAAATTAATAACAATTCCTTTTTCAGCAGGCAGTGGCAATGGAACTGATAAACCATATAGAATAAACACCAATATCAAAAGACCGTGAACCACGAGAGTTCCGATCAATCCTTTGGAATTATTATTTTCTGGTTGTTTGGCCATACTATTTAGGAGAGGTAGCTAGTACCATCTTTAAATTTAAATTATTTGCGATATCCATTACCTGCACAACATGTTCAATTGCCACTTCCTTATCGGCATTAAGTACAATTGTAGTTTCATCAGTTCCGGAGCTCAATGCTTTAAGCTTTGCAGGTAAGGCATCTAAACTAACGGGGTCTTTACCAATGTAGTATTGTGCATCCTTATCAATAGAAACAGAAATACTCTGCTTGGCAAGTGTCTTACTCGAACTTGAGGGTAGGAATAATTTTAAAACGTTAGGGCTTACAAGGGTAGAGGTTAACATAAAAAAGATAAGCAGAAGGAAGATTAAATCCGTCATGCTTGACATGTTAAAATTTGCCGAAACCTTATTTCTAGAACGTAAGTTCATAATTTTATCAATTAAGCTGGTTCTTGAAGTAAATCAATAAACTCTAATGAGCTGGTTTCCATTTTGTAGATTACTTTTTCAATCATTGTTACAAGAACGTTATATCCAATGTAGGCGATAATTCCAACTACAAGTCCTGCGGCTGTAGTAATCATCGCTTCATAAATACCACCAGCAAGTAAACCTACTTCAATGTTATTTCCTGCCTTACTCATGTTAAAAAAGGCTTTTATCATCCCTGTCACCGTTCCAAAGAAACCAATCATTGGTGCAGCTCCAGAAATTGTGGCCAATGAAGCCAATTTCTTTTCAAGTTTGAAAATCTCAATCTTCCCTGTGTTTTCAATCGCTACGTTAATGTCTTTAAGCGGACGACCAATACGGTTTAATCCTTTTTCAATCATTGCTGCAACTGGAATCTCGGTGTTCTTACATAATGCTTTAGCAGCATCAATATTTCCGCTTAAGACATGGGATTTTATTTGAGCCATAAACTCTTTTTCATCCCGACTAGCCTTTTTTATGGTAATGTAACGCTCTATAAAGATATAAACCGCAATTACCGACATTATGGCAATAGGAATCAATACCACGCCACCTTTCAGCAATAACTCAATAATGCTAAGGGTTTCTTCTACAGGCTGGTCTGCCAATAAAGGGGATTCTTGTACTAATTGAAGTAATAACATATTCAATGCTTATTTTTTGGTGTAAATCCAGGCATTTGGATTCAGGTCTTTTTTTACTTGGGCTAATATAACTTGGGCTTCTCCCTTATCAGCACTCCCGCCTACCATAATTCTGTAGTGGATTCCTTTTCTAACAGGGCAAATATCAGCGTCGTAGCCTTTTTTTATTAAATTATTTTTGAAATTTACCGCGTTTTCAACCGTAGTAAATGATCCAGTAATTATAAAATAGTTAAAGTCCTTTGCTGGGTTAGCAACAATTTTGGCTTTCGCCGATGTTGCTTTAATAGATTCCTTAACGACGGTTGGTGCAATAATAGTTTTTACTGCCTCCGCTTTATTATCAAATTCTAAACCCGCTGATTCGCTTAGATTTTCAATTAATTCCCCTTCACTTTCAATTGAATTTTCTTCAGCTGAATTTGAAAAAGGGTTAATAAAACTAAACTGAGCATCCTTTACAGGTTGAGTTTGCAACATCCAGAAAAAACCTGTCATAAGGATAAAGCTTGCTGCAGTAAACCATCTTCGTGATGCTTTTTGCTTCCTTTTTGATTTTATTGATGGTCGTAGTTTTTCTTTTTTAGCTTGGGTTTCCAATGGGGCTTTTGGAGTTACAATCTTATTTGGAATTGAAATCTCCGGAAGTCCAAATGCATTCGTTAGGAAATTAGTTTCAGGTTGGTAAAAGAATTTTAACTTTTCCTCCTTATCCATCCATAAACGCCCGATCCCTTCTAAGGTGAAGCTTCCATTTTCCTTAATTTCTGTTTTAATAGAATCAACCTCAGTTTTTACAGTTTCTATTGCATCGGCGTAAGCCAAAGAATAAACCCGGCTAATTCTACTTGCCAAAATCCCATCGTTGTTCCTTAAACTCTCATTAAAGGCAATTCGTTTGGATGGTGGATGAATGGTTTTAGAAATCCTGTCTACCCTTGCTGGGGAATGGGATGCGACAAATCCTCCTAACCCTGGAATGATGACACATTCCTCAGAAAAGAGTAGTTGGTTAATATGTGGGGTAAGATTCATATGTTATAATGCATAGGTTAATCCGCCCATAAAATTAAGCCCTTGAGAGGGATAATTAAAATATCTTTCATGTTTTATCCCAGATAAATTATTTCCTTGTACAAAAAACGACAGTTTTTTTGAATATCTATACTCTGCACCAAGGTTAAAATCGACAATTCCTTTAAGCTCTACCTCTTCTTTAAAATCAGGAGTAGGGGCAAAAGTCCTCCCAAAAGAAAACACATCGAATGTTAATAATATTTTATCGGCTATATTGTACTGTGTTATAACCTTAGCTTTAAGCTTAGGAGTGTGCCAAGGCTTAGCAATATTGGCTAGGCTATATTCTTGGTAAGTAAATCTTCCTGAGAGGTTAAATTTCTGTTGTTTTATGAAGCTTATTCCACCAGTTATCTCAAAAACGCCCGCATCCTTTCCATCATAAACGACATTAAACTTGCCATCGTTGTTTGAATCCGGTACAAAAAACGCCAGATTCTCAACTGATTTAAAGGATACTTTTAGATCAAATGCGCTATTATCACTTAAGGAACCTTTCAAACCTCCATAAAGAACCAATCGCTCACGTGTAAACTTATATTCTAGATTAGGAGAAACAAAGGGGTTTAAGGCAACATAGTTGGTTAAATTATTTTTTTCGGTCTTCCCGGTTATCCCCACAAATCCTAACAAATAATTATCTACAATATTATAGGTACCATGTATAGTAGGATAAATTGAAATTGGTTGTCCTCCTTGTAGCTCCGAATAACCGTTTATTCCAACCTTAACACTAAAAAGGGAGTCTATATAGTGATAATAGGGAAAGAAATTAACTAAAGAATTTTTTGTTGTATCAGTATCAATTGTACGGCTATGATCAAAACTCACGTCAGTTTTTACCGAACTTTTCCCAACTGAGTAGCTAAAGCCAGAAAATATACCGCCATTTAACTCTGTTGCATTAAAGTCGTTGGTCAGAAAATTCCCTCTTAAGTTTACGGAATAATCAATAGGATAATAGCTGTTTTTGTTGCTACTAAAAATCTCCGTATTCGCCGAAACATTATGATAGGTTTGTTTCAATGAGTCCTCATCATAAACAAAGTTACTGTCATTAATATTTCTTGAATAATCATGGAAACGATCACGTTTATAATCTATTTTTCCTTTTACAGAGGCTGCTGAGAATATTCTAGCTCCAGAAAACTCAACCACATTTCTATTAAATTCAGACCCTTCAACCTGAGTTTTTCCACCATGTTGGCTCAGAAAAACGCCGTAATTGTATTCACGTTTTCGGCTATTATTGTGATAAACTTGTACTAAATTACCTCCAAGGTTACCTCCTCCAACTTTTAAGTATGTCCCATATAACTTAGATATAGTCTCTTGTTTTATTGTTTCAGGGGCTAGTAAATCCAGTTTCAATGTGGTGTCAACCTTGATGTGTGAAAAAGTGTATTTAAAGTCCTTATTAAGCGGTGATGCCTCTGGAATTTCAGGATTGTCGCTGATTTTGAGTGCATCCCCCAAAATAGGTCTATAAGCCCTAACCACATCAAATTCTTTTTTAATATCATCTTGTGCTATAACGCCATTTGTTAAAAATAGCATGGAAGCAATTGCGAGTGTTAGTTTTGTGTTTGCCATTGCTAATTATTTCTTTT
>JBLIKP010000072.1:0-12312 GCA_047635375.1 Sphingobacteriales bacterium
CACCATTCTATCTTTCCCTTGCATGTCCTTCCTTAACTCTACGTCCTCAAATCCTGCGGCTTCCATCAAATCCACCACATCTTTTCCGAAAGCCTCGTTGATTTCTAAATACAATTTCCCTCCAGGCCGTAAGCTTTCTTCTGCAATTTCAATAATCCTCTCGTAAAAAATTAAAGCATCGTGATCAGGAACAAATAATGCCATTTCCGGCTCATGATCAAGGACTTGAACTTGCATATCCTCCTTTTCCAATTCGCGCACGTAGGGAGGGTTAGAAACAATAAAATCAACCCTATTTAATTCATCTGATTTAAACCCTTTTCTGTGTCCAAGGGGATCTCCGGTAATGGAATTATAAAACTTTATAGGTATTGAGCAAATCCTTTCCACTAAATCCGCCGACCTTAAAACATCTTTCTCCTCAAAAACAATCTTGCTTCCTAGTAATTCACCATTTTCCCTTGCAATTTCCAAGGCCTTCCACGATAAATCAACTCCTAGGAGATTCCAATTTGAGCGTTCCAATTTAAGGGTGTGAGCGATACATCCTGAACCGGTGCACAAGTCAACGCCGCGCTGCTGGCCCCATGGGAAATCGTTAAGTATCCAGTCCACCAATTCTTCGGTTTCACGGCGAGGAATTAAAACCTCTGGGCCGACTTTAAAATCATAACCAAAAAAATGTGCAGTCCCTAAAATATATTGGATAGGTTCTTTCTGAATAAGACGAATGATAATTTCTTCAGCTTCCTTTACCTTTTCCTCCGTTAATTCTGGAGCCATGGAATAGCGGCTAGGACTCCCTTCACCACTTATTTTTTCAATTACAATTTTCGTAATTGATTCGGCTTCGGGAAGGTCGTAAAACGGGGCCAGCCTTTTTAAAAGGGAATTAAAAAGTAAATTTAACTGCACCTCACAAAGTTAAGCAAATTCATTAATTTCGTGCCGATGATTGATAATAAACAATACATTGAGCGTTGCATTCAACTAGCCCAATTAGGCCATGGAAAAGTTTCTCCAAATCCAATGGTTGGCGCTGTGATTGTCCACGAAAACAAAATTATTGGCGAGGGCTACCACACTTCCTTTGGCATGGCTCACGCCGAAGTAGAGGCCGTAAACGCCGTCCAAAAAGCTTTTCCCAGCTCGTGGGCCGAAATGCTAAAATCATCCACCATATATGTCAGCTTGGAGCCCTGTGTCCATCATGGCAAAACACCACCCTGTGCCGATCTCATCATTTCCCACCAAATACCCAAAGTGATCATTGGCTCACTAGATCCTTTTGACCAAGTAAACGGAAAAGGCATTCAAAAACTAAAAGACGCAGGAATCGAAGTGATTGTTGACCTCGAAAAGCAAGCCTGCGACCACCTTAACCGGAGATTCTTCACCTACCACCAAAAGAACAGACCCTACATCATTTTAAAATGGGCACAAACATCTAGCGGTTTCTTCGCCCCAGCCGACAAAAAACAATTCTGGATAACTGGGAAAGAAGCTAAAATCCTTAATCACCAATGGCGAACTGAGGAAGACTCCATTCTTGTGGGAACGCAAACCGTACTTATCGACAATCCGAGCTTAACCGCAAGGCTAATATCTGGGAAAAACCCAACGCGCATAGTTATCGACGAGAAATTAGAAATTCCTGAAAGCGCTAATATTTATAAGGGTGAGGATAAAGTGATTGTATTTACGAGCGAAGACAAAGCGCCAAGCGGAAATAAGTACTTTCCAAAAATAAATTTCGAGCACTACCCCATCCAGGAAATGATGTACAACCTGTACCTCAACGAAATCCAATCGGTAATTATTGAAGGGGGTGCTTTTACGATTAACCAATTTATCAAATACGGCCTTTGGGACGAGGCTCGCGTTTTCACCGGCGCCGACAATATCCCCGAAGGAATTGACGCCCCTAAATTAAATTGCGCCCCAACAAGCAAAGAAAAAGTGGGGGACGATACCTTAACGATGTACTTTAAAAAGTAACCGCTTTTATCAGCTTAAAGCTGTTATCGCTTTTATTCTCATCGAAATCGATAGGCAATATCAACGCATCAGCAGAAATCTCCTCGGTCATTCCATCGGCGCGGTAGATAAGCGTGATGATTTCTTCTTTCCCGGGTTGGATTTGCTTGATTTTGAATTCTACCGTCCGCTTATCTACATAGCTCTCAGGATTTGGAAAAGCTTTAAAAAGCTCCAATTCTTGATCTAGATTAATCTTCACCACAGCATCTACGGGGATAATTCCGTTGTTTTTATAAAACAGACTTAGGGTAAATAGATTATTTTCTGAGCTTATATTACCAATCGCACGAATGCTTAGGTCCTTGTAGTGATTGTTCTCAACTAAAATAGGATCGTTAAGAGGAAGACTATATTTCCCGCTCCCCTGCTCTACTACCAAGTATTGATTAGCGAAAAGATTGGTATACACCTGCTCTCCGCCACCAGGCCACATGATCACCAAGGAATCAATGGTACGTGAGTCACCAAGCCCAAAATGAAGTGCATCTTGGTTGCGCTCCGGCCTTCCCGCGCGCGTATAAACTTCACGGTGCTGCCAAGTTGGAACTCCATTAATTTGAGCTTTTACCCAAACTGAGGCGCCAAAAGCAAATCGGTTTTGACTTCTTCCCCTAAGCTTTAAGCCGAACCAATTGTTTTGGGAATTCATGCTTAAGAAAAGTGAATTTTTATTCGTGAAAACGTCGGTGGTGAAGGCATCAAGATTCCCATCGAAATCGTAGTCTACCCAAACAAAATTCCCGGAAATCTCATCGGATGAGGTCAAATTTGAGGAATTTATCTTCTCAAAATTGCCATCTATGTTTTTGTACAGAAAATTATCTGACTTGGCATTAACCACAAATAAATCCAGATCTCCATCGTTATCAAAATCTCCGAATTCGGCGGTGTTGCTATCTCCTAAATCATCGGCGAAAGCCTTTATATAAACTTCTTTAAACTCCCCTGCTCCCACATTTTGGAAAAGCATGTTTTTTCGTCCGAAATTCGCTAGAAAAACATCAGGAAGCCCGTCGTTATTGAAATCTCCCCAAGCGATGTCGCGCACATCGCCTGAAATTTGACTAAGCGGCGACGACTCCACCAAGGTGAAATTTCCGCGGCCGTCGTTAAGGTAAAATCTATTCGTACGGTCTTTGTTGGTAGGATCCCAAAGTTCAGTATCGCAAACATAAAGATCTACGTCACCATCCACATCTACATCGTAGAATGAGGCCACAAAAGTATTGGTGAAATCATTGATTAATGCGCCAGTGGTGATTTTCTTGAAATTACTGTCTTGGACATTTATGTAAAAAAAATTTCGACTATCAAAGATGGTGTAAATCAAGGCGTCTAAATCGCCGTCATTATCTACATCTCCCCAAGTAGAACCGTAGGTATTACCTCCTTCTTTGGCGAAAGTGGGCGAAAAAACTTGAAGGTGGCTGGTGTCATCGTCCATGTAAATTTCGTTCCTACCGTCGTACACATTTCCCCAAAACAAATCGGGACCCGCGTCTCCGTTGTAATCGGTCCAGGTACTGTACTTTGAAATTTTATTATTTAATACAACCTTTTTAAGGTCAGATTTCACAAAATTTTGTCCGTAAAACTTACCTCCCACAAAACAAATAAGCAGGGTAGCGAAAGCTTTTTTAATCATCATTTAATTCGAATTTGTGGTTTCCCACGGATATTACATTCTTTCTGGCACATCCACCCCTAAAAGGAACATCGCCTTTTCAATCACAGCGCCGCAGGCATCAGCAATAGCTAAACGAACCGAAGAACTTTCCATTGCACCAGCATCAACAATGGTACAATCGTGGTAAAATTTATTGAAGGTCTTCGCAAGCTCGTAGGCATAATTGGCGATAAGTGCGGGACTCATCTCGTCTCCCGCCAATTTTATCACTTCTTCGTATCCGCAAAGTGCCACAATCATTGGTTTTTCATCATCGCTCAACGCATAATTTGTATCAAACTTGGCGTTTATTCCTAAATCAGTTGCCTTGCGTTTTACCGCCTGGATACGGGCGTAAGTGTACTGGATGAACGGACCTGTATTCCCTTGAAAATCAATACTTTCTTCAGGATTGAAAAGAAGACGCTTTTTTGGTTCAACCTTTAAAAGGAAGAATTTCAACGCACCCATTGCAAGGTTGTGATAAAGATTGTCCAGCTCCTCGGCCGATAAACCCTCGGTTTTACCAAGTTCTTCAGTTTTCCGGCGGGCAGTGTCTTTCATCTCGTCCATCAAATCGTCGGCATCTACCACGGTTCCTTCACGGGACTTCATTTTGCCAGAAGGCAGGTCAACCATACCATAACTTAGGTGATGCAGACCTTTTGCCCAGTCGTTTCCTAATCGGTCAAGGACATGGAAAAGCACCTTAAAGTGGTAATCCTGCTCATCACCCACCACGTACACCGAGTGGTTCATTTTATAGTCTTGGTACTTCAAATATGCGGTACCAATGTCTTGCGTCATGTAAACCGAAGTCCCATCTCCTCTCAACAGTAATTTATCGTCTAGTTTTTGATCCTTTAGATCGGCCCAGATTGATCCGTCGTCTTTCTTGTAAAGCACGCCCATTTCAAGGCCTTTCAACAACACATCTTTCCCAAGCGAATACGTGTCGCTTTCGTAGTAAAACTTGTCAAATTCGACGCCTAACCGGTCGTAAGACACCTTGAATCCCGCATAAACCCAGTCGTTCATGGTTTTCCAAAGTTTTAAGGTCGCTTCATCACCGTTCTCCCATTCGACAAGCATTTTTTGAGCCTCTTTTAAAAGTTGCGCTTCCTTCTTTGCTTTATCCTCCTCCAAACCAGAAGCTATAAGCTCCTTAACCTGAATTTTATATTTTTTATCGAAAAGCACGTAGTACTTCCCCACTAAATGGTCACCTTTTAAACCTGAAGATTCAGGAGTTTCACCCTCACCCCAAAGTTGCCAGGCAAGCATGCTTTTGCAGATGTGTATTCCACGGTCGTTAATCAAATTAGCCTTGATTACCTTATTTCCTCTAGCAGCCAACACACGACAAACTGAATGACCCAAAAGGATGTTTCTGATATGTCCTAAATGAAGGGGTTTGTTTGTGTTTGGGCTGGAATATTCCACCAAAACAGATTCGCCGGTAGGTTTTAACTGTCCAAAATCTTTAGAAAGCACCGACTCCGAGAATTGATTCATCCAATAATCGGCCTTTACACTTAGGTTTAGGAAACCTTTAACCACTTGAAAAGCCGTAATCGTATCCACGCTTTTCAAAAGGAACTCACCCATTTGCTGAGCAATTTCCTCAGGTTTCTTTTTCGCCAATCGGGTGAATGGAAAAACCACAAGGGTTATGTCTCCCTCGAATTCTTTTCGTGTTGGTTGAAGGTTTAAGGAATTGGCATCTGGTGTGCTGCCATATAATGTCTCACAAGCATCAACGATAAATGGAGAAAGCTTTTCGGCTAAATGTTGCATTATTTTCTTTTTGGGTTACCCCTGTACAATTTTGTTCGTTGCTTTAACAAGGAGTTCAAAGGCATTTTCGGCCATTAGATTTTCCTTGTCTAGCGTTGGGTTTACTTCGGTAATCTCAAAGCAGCACACTTTTTCATTTTCTAAAAGGCGAGTAACTAACGATCCTGCTTCTTTTTCTGTAATTCCATCTGGGACAGGAGTACCCGTTCCCTTACTTATTGAGGGATCTAAACAATCCACATCAAAACTCACATATATTTTATCGCAGCCACTTAAGTGCTTCAAGGCCATTTTAGCTACCTTCTCCACACCAACTCTCCTAAGCTCATCAGTCGTGAAATTTGGGATAGCGTGCTTCTTAATCAACACATCCTCAGGCTCTTCAGTATCCCTAACACTAACAAAAACAATGTCAGAATGTTTAATTTTTGGACCTCTTATCCCTACAGCTTTTAGCGTTTCCCAATGCTCTTTAGTATCGGCTGAAATGTTATTTATTTTACACGAAAGATTATCTTCATTTAACGCGGTTGCCAGTGGCATCCCATGAACGTGGCCTGTTGGCGTGGTGTAGGGTGAGTGAAGGTCGGCGTGGGCGTCAATCCAAATGGCGCCAATTCTTGATTTTGGATAGGCTTTCTTAAGACCAGCTAAGGTACCCCCTGCATTACTGTGGTCACCGGATAAAATGATTGGGAAACTTCCTTCTTCAATCACTACTGAAACAGTTTCAGAAATCCGTTCGTACATGGTAATTATCCCGTCAATCTTTTTGGCGTAGGGATGTAGCGTTTTTTCAAGTAGAAGCCTATTTTCGGTTTCGACCTGAATGGAAGTGAAATTTTTAAAAAATAAACTACTAAAGTCCATGCTTGCTATCTGAATTGCATCAATTCCAAGACTCGCACCACGGGTTCCAGCACCTAATTCCGACTTTACTTCAATTATTTTTACATCACGCATAAATATCTTTTTTTTTGGGAATACAAATTTCTCATTATTTTAAGAGAAATGGTAAGAAAATCAAGCAGAAAAGATAAGATTTTTATTAATCTTTTATTTGCCTTAATTTAATTGCTCTTTAATAAAGCTATTTCAAAGAAATAGTTTTTTATTTGCGGCTTGTAAGGAAACAAACAATTCAAACTTACACAAAGAAAAATAACCGAAAGAATGCAAAATTACGCTGAGTTTCTAGATCAAAGTGTCAACTTTCCACAGGAAGAATTTAAATCCGATGAAAGCCGATTGTTTTTTCATAATATAGACTTAATGGATGTTATCGAAAAACACGGCACTCCACTAAGGTTCACTTACTTACCCATTATTAGTAAGAAGATTCAGCAAGCCAAGCTTTACTTTCAAACGGCGCTTCTAAAAAACGATTACCAGGGTAAATATTATTACTGCTACTGTACCAAAAGCTCTCACTTCAAGCATGTGATGGATGAGGCACTAAAAAACAATATTCACCTTGAAACTTCATCGGCATATGACATGCCAATTATTGAGTCTCTGGAGAAAACCGGTCAACTTACTAAGGATATGTTTATCGTGTGCAATGGCTATAAACGTGAACTTTATAAGGACAAAATCATTGAGGCCCTAAAAAAGGGTTACCATAATTTAATTCCCGTGTTAGATAACATGGAAGAATTCAATTATTACAAAGAGCACAACACCACTCCATGCGATTTAGGGATTAGAATTGCCAGTGAAGAACAACCTGGGTTTGATTTCTACACTAGCCGCCTGGGTATTCGTGCCGAAGACGCTGTGGAATTCTACCTGCGTGAAATCAAACCTCACAAACAATACAGGCTAAAGCTTTTCCACTTTTTTATAAACGACGGAATAAGCGACTCCCCTTATTATTGGAGTGAACTGGAAAAACACATTCAGCTTTTCTGCAAACTCAAAAAGGTGAATCCGCATTTATCAATGCTTGACATTGGTGGTGGATTCCCATTCAAGAATTCACTAAGCTTCGATTACGATTACGAATACATGGCGCAAGAGATTGTAGCTCGTATCAAGGCTATTTGTGCCGAAAACAATGTGGAAGAACCTGATATTGTTACTGAATTCGGGAAATATACCGTTGCCGAAAGCCAAGGAACACTTTTCAGCGTTTTAGGCAAAAAACAACAAAACGACCGTGAAAAATGGTTCATGTTAGACGGTAGTTTCATCACCACCCTTCCTGATGTTTGGGCGATAAATCAGCGTTATATCCTATTACCCATTAACAACTGGGACGCTCCTTACACCAATGTGAATTTGGGTGGAATTACCTGCGACGGACAAGATTACTACAATCAAGAAGCGCACGTAAACACACTTTTCCTACCCGACAGTGAAAAACAACAATACATTGGATTTTTCCATACCGGGGCATACCAAGAAGTATTAAGCGGTGCCGGTGGAATTCACCACTGCCTTATCCCTACTCCAAAACATATTCTTATTCAAAAGGATAAGAATGGAAAACTGGAACACAAGGTCTTCGCTGAAGAGCAGGATCCTGATGAAGTACTAAAAATTTTAGGTTACAAATTATGATGAAACGTTTTGGAGCATTCCTTTGCGGAAGCCTATTTCTTATGCTTTCCGCAGAAGCACAAAGCCCCTTCCTCCCTTTAAATCACGAGTCCTACCATGCGATTCAACGGTTGGAGATAATGGAAAACTTCCTGGATTCCAATATTTTTTCTTCGGTAAAACCCTACTCTAGGAGGGATGTGGCACATTTTGCCGATAAGTTCAACACCCTTCCACAGGCAATGTCGGCGAGAGACCGACTGAACTTGTACTACATGACCATTGACAATGTCAAGTACACGCCAGAACCTACCGAAGATAGAATAGCAGACAAAAACGTTTTTAACCGTTTTTATCTTAACAAAACAGACTTTTACAAGGTGGACAAAGGTGGTCTATATGTCAGAATAAACCCTGTTCTTAGGCTTGAAGCTGAATACGAAAAGTCACTTGAAAAAACAAATCTTCGCTATTCACGAGGTGCCGAAGTTCAAGGAATTTTAGACGATAAGGTTTCATTCTACACCCAATTCACTGAAAATGTAGAGCAATTTCCTGATTACTTAAATAGGCTACACGATTCAACAGGTCGAATTCCAGGAGTTGCATACAATACAAAAAACTCTGCTGGAGCAATTGACTATTTCGATGCAAGGGGATACATCAATTTTAGCGTAACCAAGCATATTCATTTAACCTTTGGCCACGACAATAATTTCATTGGAAACGGCTACCGGTCATTGATTCTTTCTGATAATGTCGCTGGAAATCTGTTTTTAAAGGTTCAAACCCACTTTGGAAGATTTACTTACACAAATCTTTTCAATCAATTTGTAAACGTTGAGAAAACTCAAAGCGATGGGGTTAGACCTAAGAAATATCTTTCCCTTCACCACTTGAGCTTCAATGCTGGGAAGAATTTGAATTTCGGAATTTTTGAAGGAGTAATGCAATCACGTGACGACAACTCGTTTGATGTAAACTACCTCAACCCAATTATTTTTTATCGCTCATTGGAGCGTTATTTGGGAAGTCCTGACAATGTTATTCTCGGTGCAGATTTCAAATATAACTTCTTAAAATCTGGACAGATTTACGGGCAATTTGTTTTGGATGAATTTAGAGCACAAGAATTGTTTCCAAATACCAATTGGTGGGGGAATAAATACGCATGGCAGCTGGGTGGACGCTATATTAACATGTTCGGTATTTACAATCTGGACGCCCAAATTGAATACAACCGCGCTCGTCCGTTTATCTACTCCCACGGAAACACAAGCAATGGCTTCCATCATTACGGACAACCAATTGCACATCCCCTTGGGGCTAATTTCACTGAATGGGTGGCTATTTTAGACTATCAACCGGCAGTAAAATGGTTCTTCCAATCAAAGGCAATTATTGCCACAAAAGGTGATAATGAAAATGGCCTTAACTATGGAGGAGACCCGTTATTAAGTAACAGATCACGCGCAAAAGAATACGATAATTTCGTAGGCCAAGGCGAGACACATGATATTTTGTACTTATCACAACGCTTGACTTACCGTTTCCACCACGGCATGAACCTCGATTTGAACTGGGGCTATCGTGTAGATGAAACCAAAGCCAACAACACCAAATTAACCGATAATTTCTTCGGGCTTGGATTGAGGATTAATATTGAGAATAGGAAGATGTAGTTTTTATCCCAACGTAAATCCAACTTTAATGGTCACCTGCCAATGGGCAATATCTCCATCTTCAATATGTCCGCGCGTTTCTATTACCTCAAACCAGCGCATGTTTTTAATTGTTTTGCTGGCCTTTTTTATAGCAGTTTGAACGGCATCTTCAATTCCTTTTGAAGAGGATCCTGTTAATTCGATTTTTTTGTATACGTGCTCTGACATGATTTAAATTTTTGTTTAGTTTTCAATATACCGTTTTTAAGGAAAATATAAAGCGTTGAGGTTTTTTCTTTGGATTGAATTTATTGGTGGTTTGTTTTTGAAAAGGAGATTTCTCTTCCAAAGATGTTTTTTTACTTTTGGCTTGAACCAAAATAAACAAAAGACCTGAGGTGAGGTCACTCGAACCATCAAGTCTTATTACAAAATTTTCATTTGGCAACAACTGATTTTCTGCCCAGTGCCCTAAGGGCAATACGTTTTCTGAATTAAACAAGTTTATCTGCGCCATTTGGCTAGGATTCCCTAACTCCACTCTTCTTTATCGCGGGCATATTCGCAAACCCAGCGCGCAAAATTATTTGGCCAAATTTCAATTTTATAATAGGCCGATTTCCAATAGAGGGAATTCGTTTTAAATCAAATTAACATACTAATAGTTCATAGTCAATATCCCTTCGCTTTCAACCAAGCCCTTTTAAAAGCAATTGCTTTCAAACCCACTACTCGCTTTTCGCTAATATCTACTAACCATTAAATTCTCGTTCTGTCACCAATACTCTCTCCTCACTAATAGTTCAAAAAAAAGGCTCCACCCAAATTGGATGAAGCCCTTTCACTTTTATTAGAATCGAGTATTAATTCACATTCAATTTTAACACTGTTTTGCTTTCGTTTTGGTTTACCACTACTTGGTAAATACCCGGTGTTAAGTCACCAACGAATAAGTTTTGAGTAAAATTACCCGTTGCGAAGTCGCCGCGTTCGATGAACTTTACGGTTCTTCCTGTTACGTCAACCACCTGGATGGTTACCGTAGAAAGTTCCTCTAATTCAATAGACACGTAAACTTCAGTACTCGCTGGGTTGGGGTATAAGCTTGCATTGATGGTTTTCCCTGAAGCAACTCCAAAAGAACCTGCCATAATGTTCACGGTGTAATCTTCAACCTCACCGTAAGAGAAGTTCTCGCACGATGTAGAGGCCGCATTGTATTTCATTTGCACACGCATACGGGTTGTTCCTAAAGCTGCGAAGCTTGAAACCGTAAACGAACCGTTAACCGTTCCACTTGAGGTTCCACCAGCATCGAAGGCTAACTCACCTGCATCGGTGAAGTCACCGTCTTTGTTGTAGTCAACCCAGATCTTCCAGTATTCTGGGTAGCTGTTCGCTCCTAAAATACCGTTTGAAAATCCTGGCGTCAAGGTCACCGTCTGGCTAGATCCTGCCACCATATTCACCGTAGTGCTTGTGTAATCGGCGTAGCCACCGTTGTTACCGCTGGTCTTACTTAACGACCCAATTACCACCTTGTTAATCCACTCGTCGGTGCTGTTGCCACCTGATGATGCGCAGTAGTTCACTGGTGTTACAGGCTCATCATCCGTGGTAAAGGTTGCGCTTGCGCTGAAAGCTGAAGTATTTCCGCTTCCACAATCGCTTTGCACTTGAAATTCATAGCTGCTTGTCGCAGAAAGGCCACTTACGCTTAGGCTTGTCGCCGATGCTGAAGCATTTGCCCACAAACCACCTGATACTCTGTAGCGCACATTGTAGCTGCTTGCACTTGCTGCAGCAGACCAGTTTAATGTTGCTGAGTTATAAGTTACCGAAGTAGCGTTTAATCCGCCTGGAGCGTTACACACCACAGGGGCAGAAGTTGTAAACGCAGCGGTGCTACTGAAACCACTTTCGTTGGCATTTCCGCAATCAGACTTTACACTGTACTCATAAGTTGTAGTAGCCGACAATCCGCTTAAGCTTTGGCTTGTACCACCTACATTAACTGTAGTATAGCTTCCGCCTTGAGCGCGATAACGTAACACATAGCTATTTGCACTAGTTGCCGCATTCCAACTTACAGAAGCCGAAGTTTGCGAAACATTGCTGCTTGATAATCCGCTTGGCGCATTACACACCACTGGCCCGGTCGCCTTAATTTCTACCGTATAGTCTTCAACTTCTCCATATCCAAATGCCTCACACGACGTTGGCGCCGCGTTATACTTCATTTGCACCCGCATTCGGGTAGTCACCGCAGAAACATTAGTTGGGATAGTAAACGATCCGCTAACAGCCGCTGTACTCGTCCCTCCTGCATCGAAAACCATTTCACCTGCATCAGTAAAGTCCCCATCTTTGTTGTAATCAATCCAAATTCTCCAATATTCAGGATAAGAGCTTGCCCCAAACAATCCGCCAGAAGTAAATCCTGGGGTAAGGGTAAAGTTATACGTGCCACCAATGTCCATCACTGCAGTCATTGAGGTGTAGTCATTGTAACCACTGTTATTTCCTGAAGTGTTATTTATTGAGCCAATAACTACTTTGTTAATCCACTCGTCTGAAGTTGAATTTCCTTGCGAAGCGCAATAG
>JBLIKP010000073.1:0-12073 GCA_047635375.1 Sphingobacteriales bacterium
TATTCAGAAGGAATCCTTAAAAATCATTTAGGTTATCTCGAAACTAACCCAAGTGTTTTAAGCAAAATCACTGGACTGGAACATCTAAAATTATTTTGCCAAGCTAGAAACATCACAACTAAAGGACTGAAGGATAAAAACGCTTTTGAATTACCTCTTGAAAAATACGTTAGCACTTATTCTACGGGTATGAAAAAAAAGCTTGCCTTGACGGCAATTTTACTTCAAAAAAATGACATATTTATCCTGGATGAACCATACAATGGGATTGACATTCAAAGTAATCTATTGTTAAACAAAATCATTCATAAGCTAAAAGACAATGGTAAAATAGTGATATTGTCTTCACACATTTTTAGTACTCTTCAAGAAACTTGTGACAGGTTATTCTACTTAAAGGAGGGGGAGATTAAACAAACACTTGAAAAGGGAGAGTTTAAAAATTTAGAAGAGGAAATGAAGGCAAATATTAAAGAAACATTATTAGAAAACCTCTGGAATTAAACTTCAAAATATCAATTTCCCTAAAAAATATTTGCCAGCAAATATCCGTATATTCATATAAGCAATTCCGCGATATGAATCGACTAATTAAATTTCTATTAATTTTTTCAATGCTCCTTTCCAATGGCTGTACTTCCAGCACAGACGACAATGATGGAGCAATATTTGGGGGGAAACCTAATATTATATTAATTATTGCAGATGATTTAGGTCTAGATTATTCTCCAAATTATATCAATGCGGGAGTTAAAGCAAAAATGCCAAATATCGAAAGATTGGCAAAAAATGGGCTAACCTTCCAAAATGTTTGGTCCTATCCTACCTGCACACCTACAAGGTCTTCAATCTTAACCGGAAAATATGGCTTTAGAACCAATGTGACCAAAGTAGGTGATGTACTTTCAACGGATGAGATAATAATTCAAAAACTTCTTGACCGGCAAAAAATTGGTGCTTATAAAAGTGCGGTTTTCGGGAAATGGCATGTTTCCAAACAACAAAATCACCCAGCAAACATGGGTATTAAAACCTATGGTGGGCTATTATCAGGCTCTGCTCCATCGTATTGGGATTGGAATATTACTCAAAACGGAGAAACAACGCGTTCAAAAGAATACGCCACTACAAAATTCACAAACTTAGCAATTGATTGGATTGAAGAGCAAGAAAACCCTTGGTTCCTTTGGCTTGCCTATAACGCTCCTCACGCGCCCTTTCACCTCCCTCCCGCCGACTTACACTCTATGGGCGACCTTCCGTCAGACGAGGCAAGCGTAGCGGCAAACCCCGTGCCTTATTATATGGCCATGATAGAATCCATGGATGCTGAAATAGGTAGGCTAATAAATTCACTAAGTGAACAACAAAGGAGAAACACGACCATAATTTTTATTGGGGACAATGGAACTCCAGCAGAAGTTGCCCAACTCTATCCTAAATCCAAATCCAAAGGGACCATATTTCAGGGAGGCATTAATGTTCCAATGATAGTTTCTGGACGTAATGTAGGACGTATTGGCCAATCTGAAAATGCACTAATACATGTAGTGGATTTATTTGCAACCATTGCCGACATAGCCGGCGTAGCGGAACCTGTAGGAATGGATAGCAAAAGTTTTAAGCAACTTCTAACCAATCCTGATGGCCCTAGAAGAAAATTTGTATACGCCGAAAACGGGAAATTCAACAACCCAAGTGACGTCACTATCCGGAATCAAACACATAAATATGTAAAGTTTACAAATGGGGAGGAAGCCTTTTACAACCTTGTAGCAAACCCCTATGAAACCCAAAATTTACTAACCGTTTCTGGGGGACGATTAGGAGAATTGGAGCAAGTTTACTTTGATGATTTAAAACAAAAATTAAAAGATTTACGAGGATGGTAGGTTATTTAAGAACATAACCTTCCTCCTCGACTGTTGATTCCAATTAAAATCTTTTTACTAATTTTCGGAAAAAGTGATTTCATGAAAATAGACTTTCGAAGTGATACTGTAACAAAGCCATCCAAGAAAATGCTTCAATACATGCTTGATGCAGAAGTTGGGGACGACGTTTTTGGTGACGATCCAACCGTTAACAAATTGCAGGCTATGGCTGCAAAAATGTTCGGTAAGGAGGCCGCTATTTTTTGCCCCTCCGGGACAATGACAAATCAAATAGCAATTAATGTCCATACACAGCCTGGAGACGAAGTAATTTGTCATGAAAACGCTCATATTTATCGTTATGAAGGAGGAGGAATGGCGAAAAATTCTGGAGTATCGCCTAGATTTTTAAAAGGGAATTCCGGTTTAATTTATTCAGATGACATTCCTGATTGTATTAATCCAGACGATCCCCACTTCTCAAAAACGACTTTAGTTTCTTTAGAAGATACTATGAATAAAGGTGGCGGTATCTATTACGATTACGAAGAAATAAAAAGAATTTCAAAGACTTGCAAAGAAAATAATTTAGCCCTTCATCTTGATGGAGCCAGAGTATTTAATGCTTTGGCGGAAACTAAAGTGAATTTAGTTGAATATGGGAGTCAATTTGATTCCATATCAATTTGCCTTTCCAAAGGTTTGGGAGCACCTGTCGGTTCTTTATTATTGGGGAAAACTGATTTTATAAAACAAGCAATTAGAGTTAGAAAATCTTTCGGTGGAGGAATGCGTCAGGCTGGCTTTCTTGCTGCAGCCGGAATTTTCGCCCTTGAGCACAATGTAAGTAAGCTAAAGGATGATCATGACAAGGCTAGGACAATTGCTAAAGCTCTAGAAAATGTATCGTGGGTGGAAGGAATACTTCCGGTTTATACAAACATAGTAATTGCGAAAATCGACCCAAAAATAGGAGAGAAACGTGCACTGGCACTTTTAGAAGATCAAGATGTTTTAGCCGTTGCATTTGGAAAAAATCTAATCCGTTTGGTGAGTCACCTTGATATAAACGAAAATCATATTCTGGAATTCACGAGCAGAATAAAAAAACTCAATTAACTATTCATAGCAAATTGCTTAATCGAAGCAAAAATAACCTCACAAATTGACCTTTCTCTTTAAAGAAATTCATTTACTTTGAGTCAAAGTATAATTTATGAGCACTATTGATTATTCTGTGGTTAGAATCCAAAAACTTGCTACACATAATGTTAGAAATAAAGAGGAGGAAGCAGGCTTAACCCTATCCCAAAACCTTTCGGCATACGAACCGGAAACGGAAAAACATCTTGCCACTTATTTCCTTCAACCTTTCAAAAATTTGGAGTTTTTTAAGTTTGATCACTCCGAAGACATCACCATGAACGAAGTTTATTTAATCGTTCAAAACCTCTTCGCCGACCAATCCGAATTTCTCGAAGACTCTCAAAATATTGCTAAATTACTTTTCGAGGCTTCTGACCATCCAAAAATAAAATCGGGAAAATTGACTGTTTGCCATTTTACAAACATTGCTCTTCATGCAATGAATTATGAGGCGATCGGAATATTCAAAAGTGAAACAGATACTCCATTTTTAAAAATAATGGACGATGAAGATTCATATTTTTTCAATCATGAAAAAGGATTTGATCTTAAAGGGGTAGATAAAGCGTGCTTAATCTTAAATACAAATGAAAGTGAGGGTTTCAAAATTCTCCTTCATGATGCCAACAAGTCTGGGGATGCTCATTTTTGGCGTGAAGAGTTTTTAAAAGTAACCCCTTTTGAGGATGAATATCACCACACAAAAAACGTGATGAATGTGACCAAAAATTTCGTCACGCAACATTTAGATAATGAGATTCCAGTAAGTAAAACAGAAAAAATCGATTTGCTAAATCGCTCAATGGACTACTTCAAAAAGAATGAAAATTTTGAACGAAAAACATTTGAGGATGAAGTTTTGAAGGAAGACGAAATGATAAATTCATACCGAAACTATGAAGAAACTTTTTTCGCCGACAATAATTTAACACCATCTGACACTTTTGAAATAAACGACCAAGCGGTTAAAAAACAATCACGGATTTTTAAAAGTGTGCTTAAATTGGATAAGAATTTTCACGTTTACATACACGGAAAAAAAGAACTAATTGAACAAGGAAGGGAAGATGATGGTCGGAAATTCTACAAAATCTATTACGAAATCGAGAACTAGAATTAAACTGTAGCTCGTGGGAAATTTAGAGATTTGGTTAGCTCAGGATAATGTAAAACGCATAATCGCTTTAGGATTTATCCTGCTTTGTGTATTTACATTGTTGTTTTTCATAAAAAGAGCAATAAATAAAAAAATCACCAATACCGACCACAGATATAGAACCCGTAAGGTTGCAAACCTTTTAGGTTACGTTCTATTTATTGCCTCTATTATGTTTGTTTATAACAACAAGCTTGGAGGTGTTGTAGTTGCCTTAGGAGTTATTGGCGCAGGTGTTGCATTCGTTTTACAGGAGGTTATCACAAGTATTGCTGGATGGTTATCCATATTAATGTCAGACGCTGTAAAAGTTGGAAACCGCTTAAAAATTGGAAACATTAAAGGTGATATTATCGACATAGGGGTTTTAAAAACCACCCTTATGGAAATTGGCGATTGGCTAGACGGAGACCTTTACAACGGTCGAATAGTAACTATAGCAAACAGCTTCGTATTTAAAGAAAGTGTCCATAATTATAGCGGGGAATTTCCTTTTCTTTGGGATGAAATCAAAATTCCAATAAGGACCGAAGGCGATTTCAAACTTGCCGGCAAAATATTTGATCAAGTATGAAATTTGTGGAGAATACTCCAAAGACAGCTTACTAACCTGGCAGTCAATGACAAAAAAATTCAGGGTAGAAAATGCAAATGTCAACCCTACAGTTATACCAAGCTTCGACGAAGACTGGATAACGTTTACATTAAGATATGTAGTCAACTATAAAGAAAGACGGGGGACAAAAGACAAGATTTATAAAAGACTTTTGGAGGAAATAAATAAAAATCCTGAAATTATGATTGGCACTTCTGCCCTTGAGGTGACCTCAATAAAACAATAATGGAAACCCTTGAAAATCAATATTTAATTGCAAAGATAAATCCGGTTGGCGCCGAATTAAAATCTCTAGTATTTAAGCCAACCCATAATGAAATAATTTGGCAAGGTAATGATGAGTTTTGGAACCGATCAGCTCCAATTCTTTTTCCTTTTGTCGGAAAGTTACGTGAAAACAGCTACCAGTATGGGAATAAAATCTATAAAATGGATCAACATGGATTTGCTCGGGATCAACCTTTCGAGGTTGTTAAAAATACAGGGGATAAAATCACTCTTCGGTTATCAGAAAACCCCGAAACGTATAAAAACTACCCTTTCAAATTTGAGTTATTTGTCACTTATTTTCTAACCGAAAACACAATTACCACCACTTTTTTGGTGAACAATACTCATCCAGCACAACCTTTATTATTTAGCCTTGGCGGTCACCCTGCTTTCAATG
Organism: Sphingobacteriales bacterium; assembly: GCA_047635375.1. Lineage (GTDB taxonomy): Bacteria > Bacteroidota > Bacteroidia > Sphingobacteriales > Sphingobacteriaceae > JBLIKP01. Next base: position 5,460 of record JBLIKP010000073.1, read on the forward strand.
TTGATTTAATGCCAATTTCCAATTATCAATTGATCTTTAACAAACCCGATAAGCTAGAAAGGCACCTTTTAATTGACGGCTTATTTTCTGGGGAAACGGAATCCCTTAAGTTAAAAAATCAAGGGCTTAAATTAACTGAAGATTTGTTTTCAAACGATGCATTGGTCTTTAAAAATCTAAAAACAACTTTCTTGAAACTTGAAAATTTGGAAGCAGATTACTCCATAGAATTTGAGTTTAATAACTTCCCATACCTTGGTATTTGGAAAAAACCAAATGCCCCATTTATTTGCCTTGAGCCATGGTGTGGCTTAGCCGATAATATTGAATTTACAGAGCAGCTAATTGATAAGGAAGGTATTAATGTTTTAAATTTTGGTGAAATTTTTACTCGTAGTTATTCAATAACCCCATCATTATAATCCATGCAATCTAAAGCCACAACAGTAAAAGAATATCTAATCCAAATCCCCGAGGAGAGCCAAGTAGCCTTTGACAAATTAAGAAATATCATTCTAAAAAATCTCCCTGAGGGATTTTCAGAACAAGTGAATTACGGAATGGTTGGATTTGTTGTTCCGCACAGTATTTATCCAAATCGCTACCACTGCTCAGCAAAGGATCCTTTACCGTTTGCCAACATTACGAATCAAAAGAATTCATCGCATTTTACCCTATGGGGATTTATGCCGGCAAGGAGCTTTTAGATTGGTTTGTAGCCGAATACCCAAAATATTCTACGCGTAAACTAGATATGGGTAAAAGCTGTGTAAGGTTTAAAAAAATAGAGGACAACCCGTTTGATCTTATCGGGGAATTGATGAAAAAAATTTAGGTAGAGCAATGGGTTGAATTATATGAAGCCCGTTTAAAGCGTTAAAATGAAAATAGCAAGAACACCAAAACCACCATATTATTCAGTAATATTCACGTCCAAAATGACCGATAAAAGCAACGGTTATTCCCAGATGTCGGATTGGATGAACGATTTAGTCAATGAACAACCAGGGTTTCTCGGGGTTGAAAGCGCACGAAACGAATTAGGAATTACGGTTTCTTATTGGGAAAGTTTGGAGGCCATAAAAAATTGGAAGAAACACCAAGATCATTTAAAGGCGCAAGCTAAGGGAAAGCAAAAATGGTACTCACAATACACAGTTAGGATTGCGAAAGTAGAACATGAATATTCATTTGAAGCCTAGCTCCATGAAATACGATGTCACCATACTTACCGAGCAGAGGTATTACAACCCTAAGGAAATTGACGAATACATCAGCAACGTTTTAATGGAGGACCAATTACTCCAGAATGCATTAGAAAACGAGGGTCTTAATGTTACCCGAAAACCTTGGGACCATCCCAACTTTGATTGGGCCCAAACCAAATCTGTCATTTTCAGAACTACCTGGGATTATTTCGAACGCTTTCCTGAGTTTAGTAAATGGCTTACGAAAATTTCTGAACTCACCAAGTTGATTAATTCAGAAAAAATCATTCGCTGGAATATTGACAAGCACTATCTTATTGATCTAAAAAATCAAGGAGTAAATATTATTCCTTCCTACTTTATTGAAATTGGTGACTGTAATAAATTAAAACACCACGTTGAAAATACTGGCTGGAATGATTTAATATTAAAACCCGCTATTTCTGGAACTGCTCGACATACCTACCGTTTCAGCGCAAGCGAAACCAACCAGATTGAATCCGTTTTTAATGATCTTATTAGGAACGAATCAATGATTTTACAACCCTTTATCACCTCAATTAAAACCATGGGGGAAGTAAGTCATGTATTAATAAATGGGAAACATAGTCACTCTGTTTTAAAACGAGCAAAAGAAGGGGATTTTCGCGTTCAGGACGATTTTGGAGGCACATTACACAGCTACGAACCTTCGAAAATAGAGATAGATTTTGCCGAAAATGCAGTCACAAAATGCATTGAAATGCCCCTATATTGCAGAGTGGATGTTGTTTGGGACAATAATGAAAATTTAGCAATCTCAGAATTGGAAATGATTGAGCCCGAGTTGTGGCTTAGAAGGGAAACAAAGGCGCCTAAATTATTAGCAAAAGCCGTGAAAGACTTACTCTAAAGTAACAAAACACTTAATAAAGATTAAAAAAAACACACACCCTTCCCAACTAATGTTCCGTAATAAATTGAAACGACTTTACCATCGTCCTAATAATTTTACCTTCATCTTTCAAAGGAAAGACAGCGTGAAAAACTTCTTGAACGAATTGAAAAACCTGATAAAACTGGAAGCACAATGCAGACGACTGGGTTGAACGTCAAAAATGGGACGAGTACAGAATAGCGTATCAGGATGTGATTTACAAATGCAATAACCCTTCTTGGAACATTATTCCTGCAGACAACTGACGGCATAGGAATCTAATGGTCTCTGAGGCGGGTTTAAGCGCTTTACGCGGAATGAAACCAACTTCCCCACCATAGAGGTGGTTCGGCCAGCAACATTGACTTAAGGGGCTGGGTCTGGATAGATTTCTCTTATTTTATCTATTTCACTTAAAATCTCAGGACTTAACTTATGATTTATGCTGTCTATGTTCTGCTTTAGCTGACTCATGTTAGTCGCTCCGATAATATTGCTTGCACTAAATTTTTGCTGATTCACAAAGGCTAAGGCCATTGTTGCAAGACTCATCCCATTTTCTTTTGCCAAATTGTAATATGCCATGGCGGCAGATTTTGACATTTCCGAATTATACCTAGAAAGCTGTGCAAACAAATTTAATCGGCAAGAACTCACGTCTGAACCATCAAAATACTTATCGGTTAACAAACCAAACCCTAGTGGTGAATAAGGGATTAAACTCACTTCCTCACGATAACAAACCTCGGCAAGAGCTGTCTCAAAAGTCCGGTTAAGCAAATTATATGGATTTTGAATGGTTTGAACTCGTATCGCATTACTTACTGAAGATTTTTCAAGATACTTCATCAAGCCCCACGCCGTTTCATTGCTTACGCCGATATGACGGACCTTGCCGGCTTTAACCAATCCTTCTAAAGACTCCAAGACCGCCTGAAAATTATCTTCCCACTCATCTTTATCGTCTACAACAAAGCCTCTTTTTCCAAAGAAGTTGCTTTTTCTTTCAGGCCAGTGAAGTTGGTATAAATCAATATAATCCGTTTTTAAACGTGATAAACTTCCATCAATGGCTGTGTTTATCTGTCCATTAGAGAAATTCAATGGATTTCTTATAAACGACAATCCAGGGCTTGGACCAGTAATTTTTGTAGCAAGAATAAACTTATCACGGTTATTTCTCTTTTCAATCCATCTACCAATTATCCTTTCGGTTTCATGGTATACTTCCTTACTTGACGGGACCGCATACATCTCGGCAGTATCAATAAAATTTACTCCTTGATCCAAAGCATAATCTAATTGCTCATGCCCCTCTTCTTGAGTGTTTTGCTTTCCAAATGTCATTGTGCCAAGGCAAATTGCACTTACATTTAAATCTGTTTTTCCTAACTTGCGGTATTCCATATTCACAATAATAATTAAAAAGTGATAAGGTTTGAAATAAAATTAAAAAACTACACGCTAAGTATTATTGTTTAATCATTATTGTCAAGTTTATTGAAAAGAGAACTCACAATATTCTAAATAAGCATTTCCAAATCCCACAAAATGAAAAGACCTAAGTCCGACGAATACTTATCCTATTACCACCAATACATTGAAAAAGTGCCTGAGGGAGACCCGCTCGCATTTCTTAAAACTCAATCAGTAAGTACGCAGATTGCTCTTTCAAAAATCCCGCAAGAAAAAGCCACCTTCGCTTACGCAGAGGGGAAATGGACAATCAACGAACTTATTGGACACATGATTGACACTGAAAGAGTGATGGCAATGCGAGCGCTGGCTTTTTCACGGAAAGATCAAACGGAAATGCCTGGTTTTGATCACGACATCTACGTAAAAAATGGGAATTTTAATGCCCGCCCACTTAGGGGTCTTTCGGCTGAATTTGGAATCGTACGCAGTAGTACTATTTCACTATTTTCTGGAATGACTGAAGAAATGACCACCTTTATTGGGACCGCAAGTGGAGGGAAAGTAAGCGTTAGAGCACTATGCTATATTATTCTTGGCCATGAAAATCATCATATGAAAGTGCTTAAGGAGAAATACTTAAATGTCTAAATTAACCTGGTATAAAATCCAAAATCCAAAAATTCCCCTCGAAGGAAAATCAAGTCTGTTGAAAATAGGAGGTAAGAAAATTTGCCTTTCAAAATTCAAGGGTGAACTGTATGCCTTAGAAAATAAATGTCCGCATGCTGGAGGGAATCTAGCCTTTGGAGAATGCACTGAAAATGGCGAAGTGGTTTGTCCTCTTCATCATTTTCGTTACGATTTAAAAACCGGTAAAAACACTTCGGGTGAAGGGTTATATGTTGACAATTTTCCCATCCGCGAAAGCGAAAACATCCATGAAATAGGAATAAAATCTTCTTGGCTGAAACGACTTTTTAGCTAAACTGTCTCTGGCAATTCAAGCTGTTTCCCAATAGAGGTAATCCACTTCTCGAATAGCTGCTCCTCCAACTGACAAATATCATGCGCGTAATGTTCCCACTCTGATGAGAAGTCTTTGAGCTGCTTTTCCATTTCTTCAAGATGCCCCTCTTCTTCAAGAATAATTGCCTTCACATTTACCTTGGAACCAATTTTTGTGAGCACATCTTGATACACGGGGTAAAGCTCATCGGCACGGACTTCAATCGCATAGGTCACCAGTAAATAGGCGGCATATTTTAATTCGTAACCGTCTAATTTCATGTTATCCTTTATATATCTTGAAGCTTCTGCGTCAAGCGAATGAAGGTAGTGGTAAGTTCGAAGTGGAGCTAAAAGGTTCTCAAAACTAAAGTCCTTTAAAGAGTCTGGAAGCACCCTTTCAATTTGTTTTTTTAGATAATAAGCATGGCGCGCTTCTTCGGCAGCATGTTTCAAAATCATCAAATCTACTTGTGTAGGATGTTCAGAAGCAGAAATTTTTCTTGCACCAGTGTTTTCCATGAGTGAAAGCGAGTTTAGCCACTTTCCATGGGTTTCAGGTTGAGCCACAATGGCCTCAATTATTTCTTTTAATTTTTTTAATAACATCTGTAAATTTTAACCGTGCATGGTTTCGGACGTGCTGTATTTTTGCATAATGCCTGCTTCGAAATCTAACATTTCTTGCCATCGTTTCTCCACATCTACACCTTTGCCCAATTTCTTTGCAAATGTAATAAACATGGTGTAATGATTGGCTTCGCTAATCATTAACTCATTGTAAAACTCACGTAAAGTTTCGTCCGAAATTTCTTTACTCAATAATCTAAAACGCTCACAGCTCCGTGCTTCAACCATGGCGGCAAATAATAATCTATCTACCAAAACAACTTCCCTAGCGCCACCTTTTTCAATAAATCCAAGAAGGTCGTTTACGTATGAATCTCTTTTTTCTTTACCTAATTGCATTCCGCGGTCTAGAATCTTTTCATGCACCATATTAAAATGCTCCAATTCTTCTTGCGCGAGATCAATCATTGAAGTGACAAGCTCGCTATATTCAGGATAACGAATAGCCATGCTTATAGCATTGGAAGCTGCCTTTTGTTCACAATAGGCATGATCTGTAAGGATGTCGTGAATATTTTTTTCCACGATATTTACCCATCGTGGGTCAGTAGCTAATTTTAATCCTAACATTATCTTACAACACCTCCTGGGTTAATATGTTCCATTGGACTCACAAAGGTTAGCTTTCCAGTGGCGTCTTCAGCCATTAAAATCATTCCTTGTGACTCAATTCCTTTTATTTTTCTTGGCTCTAAATTCACCAAAATACTTACCTGTTTTCCTATTAAATCCTTTGGATCAAAAAACTCAGCGATTCCAGAGACTACGGTTCTTTTATCAATTCCAGTATCAACAGTTAGCTGAAGTAATTTCTTTGTTTTCGCTACTTTTTCGGCGGTAAGGATTGTTCCCACACGAATGTCCATCGTAGTAAAATCATCGAAACTTATATTTTCTTTAGCTGGATCGGCTTGCGCAGAAGCAGCGTCGTTGGCGGTTTTAGTGTCTTCCAATTTCTTAAGTTGCTTATCAATTTCCTCGTCCTCAATTTTTTCAAACAATAAGGATGCCTCACCAAGTTGATGATTGGAAGGCAACAAATCTGACTTTCCAGCCTCTGACCAAGGAAGTTGTTCCAAGTTCATCATTCCTTTAAGTTTTTTAGCAGAAAAAGGGATGAAGGGCTCACCTACAATGGATAACGATGCTGCGATTTGAAGGGCAACGTTTAATACTGTTTCAACCCGAGCAGGATTTGTTTTCCAAACCTTCCATGGTTCCTCGTCGGCTAGGTATTTATTTCCTAATCGAGCAAGATTCATCATTTCAGAAAGAGCTTCTCTAAATCTATACTGCAATAGAGACTTCTCAATTTTCGCAGGGAATTCTGCAAGTTGTGCAAGTGCCGCTGAATCTTCGGCGCTAAGCGCACCTTTTGGCATTACCTTTCCATCGAAGTATTTCTTGCTCAATACCAAAACTCTGTTTATGAAATT
>JBLIKP010000074.1:0-11467 GCA_047635375.1 Sphingobacteriales bacterium
ATCAATCTGCAATGGCCGAATTTAAACTGGCAAGTGCAACATGGTAAACTCTTTTATAGGGACAAACACAACTTGGCAATAACAACCTAACATACATCTTGCTTCCATTAAATATGAACAAATAAAGAACCACTGGCTATAACAGTAGCTACAAGAAATTGGCGGTTCAGTGGTAAAATGAAGTTTTGTGCTACGTAGTAAGTTCAGCGGTGGCAGACAGTTTTATGCCTTGAAATCGCCAACTTATTTTAGCGGCAAAACGTTTCCAAAACAAAAAACAATATTTACACCTCTCTAGTTCAGAAAACAAAATGTAAATTCCAGTGAATTCCTACTGTGATGTGTAAAGTGTTTTCTACACTTTATTTAAATTTTTGGGTAAATTTTCCCACAATAAATTCTAATAATTTTTGTTAATCGTTGATTCTACTCGTTTAACTGGCCTTTTTGTATTGGCACAATTATTCCATCATTTATTGTAAAAATAAGATATGAAAAACTCAAAACTGCTTATTTTATTCCTGGGATTAACAAGTGCTATTCTTTTCGGTTGTGGAACAATTGAAAAGTAAAAAATCGAGGCCAAATACTTATCCATGGGTAACGACATTGCCGACATAAACCTAATGTTAAAATCAAATGAAAAGTTTAAACCTATAGACGCAATATCAGTTTCGTTCAAAGGAAATTGGAAAGTAGAAAAGGAAAAATATGTGTTAACTTTTAACCGAAAATCCATTGATTTTAATTCGTTGTTTCCAAAGTATGACGGAATTGAAGTTATTAGTGAAAATAAAATCCAATTTAATTCCTCGTTCGATGGCCTTTGGATTTGGGGTATTTACTGTTACAAAAGCGGGACTCAAAATGATTAGAAGAATCCTTATCATTGATGACGAGCCGGATATTTGCACTTTATTGGCTTCAGTATTAAAGACTGAGGGGAATTAAACTTATGTAGCACACAACCTTGCTGTTTTGACCTCTATAGAACAAGAGTAATATTTTAAATTTCGATTATTAATTATGCTGCCTTGTTTTTCAAGACAATAAGGTGTTTGTCATTATTCCATTTTTCTATTGGTGTAATGCTGCCTAAAAGGCCGTGTAGTCTGACATTATTGTAAAAAGATACATATCGTTTTAGTATTTGTTGAATTCCCCCAAATGTGGTGTACTTAAATCTAGAAAAAACGGTAACCTCATTACTAGCAGGTGTGGGGTTAATTGGCTTGGCCTTGGGATTTGCATTTCAGGATACAGCTTCAAATTTTATTTCTGGAGTTTTCCTTTCCGCAAGACGACCATTCCAATTTGGAGACATAGTTAAAACCACTGATTACTTTGGAAGAGTAAAACATTTAAACCTAAGGAATACAATAATCGAAACATTTAAAGGACAAGAAATACTTATTCCTAATAAGGATGTATTTCAAAATCCTATTGAAAATTTCACCAAGAAAGGCCTTCGTCTAGTAGATGCTTCTTGTGGTGTTTCCTATGGCGACGATCTGGAATTGTCTCGTAAAATTGCCATTGAGGCGGTTGTGAAGCTTGATTCTATTCGCGATAAAGAAAATATTTCTTTGTTATTTAACGAATTCAGCGATAGCTCAATTAATTTTAATATCCGCTTTTGGATAAAATTTGGAGAAACAAATAGCACCTTCCTTCATGCCCAAAGCGAAGCTATAATTGCTATTAAAAAGGCTTTTGGCAAAAATGATATTGATATACCGTTCCCAACAAGAACGCTTGATTTTGGAATTAAAGGGGGAGATTATATTTCGGAAGCTATTTCCGGAAAAGACTTTACCGGCATACTACAATAAAAACGAATATATTATGAAAACGATGAAGATTTTAAAACAATTTGCCTTATTAAGTATTTTCCCTTTTGTCCTAGTGGCTTGTTCGGAGCAATCCAAGAGTGATAAAGTGAAAGAAGAGGCAACTGAGGCTGTTGAAGCTACCAAAGACTTTTTCTCTTCAGAAAAGAAAACCACGATTGAAAAAATGGAATCTAAACTTGATGATATTGATGATCAAATAGAAGACGCCGCGGATGAGACTCAAGACAAACTACGTGAGGCACAAATTGGCCTGCAGGCAGAAATCTCCAAAATAAAGGTAGCTTCTAAAGATAATTGGAACGACTTAAAAAAGAACAGTAAAGAATTCATGGATAACATGGAAGCCGATTTAGGTGACGATAATTAGTTTTCTTAGCAACTCAAAACAAAAGCCTGTGATAATATCATCGGCTTTTTTTGTGCTTAAGTTGTGAGTACCACCTGAATTTGGTTATTTTGAGCTATGCAGCAAATCGTCCTGTTTTTATTTATTACTATCACCGTCATTGGGGCTTTGGCGGTGGTTTTTAGCCCGAAAATACTCCATGTTACATTTGGCTTATTGGTAGCTTTATTTGGAGTTGGCGGGATTTACATCACCCTCGGTGCCGATTTCCTAGGTATAACCCAAGTTCTTGTTTATGTGGGTGGGGTATTAATCTTACTGCTTTTTGGATTAATGCTAAGTAAAGAAGATCCACTGACCCTTGACGAAAGCAATGTAAAAGCCGCATGGTCAAAGAATATGCCCGTGGCAATGGGTTGTGTTTTACTTTTCTTTATCTTATCAATAATTTCAAGTCAGGCGGCAACCTTTTTAGATATTTCAACCCTAAGTACCCCTGCCAACTCCATGGTAGAAAACGTGGGGATAAATACAATGACCCGCTATTTACTACCCTTTGAGGCCGTTAGTATTCTTTTATTGATAGCACTAATAGGAGCTGCCTACTTGGCCCGTAGGAAAGCTGCTAACCCTCGAAAAGTATTTTAAAATGGAAAATCACACTTTTTACCTTATGATTTTAGGGGCATTCCTTTTCTGTAGTGGTCTTTTTGTGGTCCTGACTAAGAAAAATACTATCGGCGTTTTAGTAGGAATCGAGTTAATGATCAATGCCGGGTTACTTAATTTTTTGGTTTTCGGTCAAGCCGATGGCGATGTGAACGGTGGTGGTATGTTTGCCCTTTTCGGAATCATAATCGCCGCCGCCGGAGCAGCAGTTGCTCTAGCAATTGTATTGAATGTCTTCGATAAATTAAAAACAATAAACCCACAAGAAATTAAAACCCTTAAAGATTAAGGGTTTTATCTTCCCTCTACTTCAAGAATCTTGGTTGTTTTCTTTAGTGTTCTCAAAACGATGAAAACTACCGCAGTAACTGCGAAGATAATCTTCCAAAGAAATGCAAGATGGAATCCTTCAGTGACTACGTAACCTTCAATAACCTTAAAAATGATGAATATCATAACCAGGTTGAAAAAACCGTTGTACTCTCTTTTTAATACATTCCTAAAAGAAAAAGTAAGCGTTGATTTCGTGTAGTTTTTAAGTCTTGGGAAGAATGGTGGCGTATTTTCAGCCCAATCGTCGTAAGCTTTTCCAAATTTATTGCGGATAAAAAACTCTTCTGCAAACATGATTCTCTCATAATAAATCCAATAGGTTAATAGAAAAACGATTGTAAACCAATGGTTATTTATTATCAAAATCGGCGAAAGCCACATTAAAAGATTACCTAAGTAAAGCGGATGGCGCACAGTGGAATAAATCCCCGTGGTATTTAATTCCTCAGCAACTTGGCCCTCGGTAGTGTTACGTCCTGAGGTTCCTTTTGGGGTAAAGCCTACTGTGAACGAGCGGATTAATAAACCTAAGATTCCAACGCCTAAATACATTAAATCACAATTATCGCTATTGGCAATGGGGCTTTCCATTTTTTGGTAAACAAAAAGTGCAATCCCTGGAATAAACAAAAGCATCGGTAAAAAACTTCTTCTTTTGAATAACCAGTTCCCTTGACTATTTAACTCTTCTATTAACGCCATTCTCTTAGATTTTTTTGGTCCTGCAAAACTAACAATTTATTCTTTTTGATTTGTTAAGCTTTTTGATTCATTAGGTTTTAGTCGTTTCATTATTTGATGTAAATTAGCCCACTTATAAATAAGCGTCAAAAGTTGCTTATCCTTGCATCAAACATGTTTTCTAACCTAAATAATCAAACCTTGATATTGGTGATTGCCTTAACAGCGATCCCCTTTCTATTGGGTGCCTTAGGTTTGATTTTGGGAAATAAATTTCCGGTATTTAGAGGGAGATGGTCAGGGATTACGCTGATAATTAGCTCGTTTTTTGCAGGTTATCTGATGTTGAGCCTCTGGAATTCTCCAAGTCAATCAATTTCAATTTCGTGGCTTGAGCTAAAAAACACCTCCATAGACTTTGGATTTTACTTAGATAACATAAGCATTTTACTTTTTTTCTTAGTCCTTCTTACCTCTGGGTTGGTGCACCTTTATTCTAAGGCATACATGGGTCATTCGCAAGAAAAGAACGATTACTGGTGGAAACTTTCTTTTTTCACCTTTTCTATGTTAGGCTTGATTTTAATGAATAACCTGCTTTGGTTGTTTGTTTTTTGGGAATTAGTTGGGTTTACCTCGTATTTATTAATCGGCTTCTATGTCAAAAAAAAGGGGGTGGGTAAATCTGCACTCTATGCATTTTTGGTGAATAGGGTGGGTGATATTCTTTTTTTAATTGGAATATTAATCCTTTTCGTTCACTTTAAAACGCTTGATATAATTGAACTTATTGGTTCAACAGATAAACCAGGACTATGGTCATTGGCCCAACAGAAAAATGGATATTGGATTTCTCAAAGTTCTAGGGGTGAAGTTATTTCTTCTCTTCCCTATTTTTGGAAAAGTGTTTGTCAGCTGTGTTTAATTGGCGGTGCTTTGTCAAAATCGGCACAATTTCCCTTTCATATTTGGCTTCCTAAAGCCATGGTTGGTCCAACACCAGTTTCATCGTTGATTCATGCTGCAACTATGGTAGCTGCAGGAGTTTATTTAATAAGCCGCTTGTTTCCAATTTTCGACGTCGATAGCCTACTAATTATATCCTACCTTGCCATTTTCACCTCCTTAATCGCTGGGGTTTTTGCACTTGCAGCAAAGGATTTAAAGCAGGTGTTGGCATGGTCTACGGTTTCGCAATTAGGGTTTATGATGTTGGCGTTGGGAGTAGGGTCAGTTTCTAGTGCAATTTTTCATTTAACCACCCACGCGTTTTTTAAATGTTTGCTTTTCTTATCAGCAGGGACAATAATTACATTTAATAAAAACATGCAGGGAGAAAAGGTCGATTCCCAGAATCTTCATATCATGGGAGGCTTTAAAAAATACATACCTAAAGTATTCTATTTGTATTTGATTGGAGCGGCAGCTTTAATTGGTCTACCGTTATTTTCGGGATTTCTGTCCAAGGACGCAGTTATCCTAGCCATAGGAAGTGCAAATCTACCTTTGGGGACTGTTCATTTTTTAAGCGGACTGAGTGTCTTGGCCACATTGATTACGGGGGCTTACGTGGCAAGGATGACGTATTTAATCTTTTTCGGAGAATTTAGAGGCCAACAAAAAAGTGAACCTCAGGATTGCATCCCAAACAACAACAACTTCCTACTACCTCCGGCAATTTTAGCCATTCTTAGTGTTGGGTTTTGGTTTTCAATTAATCCCTTCAATCCAGCTGGATCATGGATTGTAAAAGGAATTGGTTCTTTACCCACAGAGGGAATTGGCTTTTATCCTTATCTAGCTTTGTTATTTGCGATGTTAGGAGTTCTTGGGGTTTGGTTCTATTTTAAAAGAACTGAGCCATCTGCAAAAGCGGAGCAAGAACCCGAACTTTTTATCCTATTATTAAATAAGCAGTTGGGTTATCCAGCGTTAATTAATTTCATATTTATTAAGCCGGTTCTTTTTATTTCGGTTTTCTTAAAGTCTGTCGATGTGAAAATTATCGATGGTGCAATAAATGGGCTAGCACGCCTAATCTTGAATATTGCCAAAGGAAGTGAAAAAGTGGATAAGCACGCAATTGATGGCGCAGTGAATGCCGTGCCTTCAGGATTTAATAAACTAAGTAAGCAAATAAAAAAGTTCCAAGGCGGAAACGTCCAAAAATACATGCAGGGTGCACTTTGGATAATTATTATTGTAGTTTTGACTTTGATTATCAAGTCAATTTTGCCCTAATTTTGGGCTAATTTTGAAAAAATGGGATTACTAACCTTAATAATTTTATTGCCTCTAATTGGAATGATCATCAGCTTGGTCATCTCAAAAAAAGTAATGTGGATTGCCCGCATTATCAATCCTGTTGTGGCTTTAGGGCAGATTGTGGTTTGGTTTATGCTTAATCGTTTTACCCCAAATGTCGAAAACGGATTTAAATACATTGAATCACTTCGTTGGATAAATCTTTCACTAGGTGATATTGGGAGCCTAAAAATTGATTACCTGCTTGGCGCCGATGGGTTGACCATGGCACTAATGGGACTATCCATAATTATTTTCTTTTTTGCTGGCATTGCTTCAATAAAAACAGCCGTTAAACCACAAGGTTTCTTTGCCTTGATGCTCCTGCTTAACGCCAGTATCATGGGTGTTTTTTGCTCCCTAGATCTGTTTTTGTTTTTTGTTTTTTTCGAGTTTATGCTATTGCCTTTGTACTTCCTTATTGGAATATGGGGTGGGCCGCGAAGAGAATACGCTGCACTTAAATTTTTCCTTTACACTTTAGTTGGCTCAGTGTTCCTGCTTTTAGTGTTTGTAGGACTTTATTTGAGCTTTAAATCCCCTGAAACAGGAAGTTTTTCTTTTAGTTATTTTGACCTTAGTAATCCTGAAAATGCTTTAAAAGGCTCTTTGTTCCATCCGGATGGAATGCTCTTTGGTTTCCCGGCACGTGAAGTAGGATTTTTTGTGTTATTAATAGCTTTTTGTATAAAAATCCCCGCTTTTCCCTTTCATACTTGGTTACCCGACGCCCATGTTGAGGCACCTACGGCTGTTTCAATGGTATTGGCAGGAGTTGTGTTAAAGGTTGGAGCATACGGATTAATCCGTTTTGGTTATGGTCTGTTTCCAGATGTAGCCTTTGAGTTTTCTTATTGGGTAGGTCTTTTGGGAGTGATAAGTATAATTTATGGTGCTTTTAACGCTTTGGCGATGAAGGATATCAAGAAAATGATAGCCTATTCCTCCATAAGTCACATGGGATTTGTTTTACTTGGATTAGCCTCAATAACTATTGAAGGTTGGTCTGGAGCTTTTTACCAAATGATAAGCCACGGATTTTTATCGGCTATGTTGTTTTTTATTGCAGGAGTATTTACCAACCGTGTGCAATCACGAGAAATAGATAAATTCTCAGGATTAACCACGTTAATGCCTCGTTTTGGAGCTTTTGTGACCATCGCTTTTTTCGCATCACTTGGTTTACCCGGATTTTCAGCTTTTATCGCCGAAATCATGGTTCTTTTCGGGGCTTTTGGGTCTGAAAGTATAAATCAGCTTGTCCCACGATGGATGGCAATTGCGGCCACTGGCGGGATAATATTGGGAGCGGCTTACTTTCTGTGGACGCTGCAAAGGATGTTCTTTGGCAAACCTAAATTTGAAAATCCTGAGTGGAAAGAAAAACTAACCGATTTAACCACAATTGAATGGTTGGTCCTTCTACCCTTGGCGATTTTCGCTTTGGTGCTAGGAGTTTTTCCGCAAGTTTTAGTGGATATATTCAACAATACCGTGATTCTTTTAATTGATCAATTAGCAATTTCTTAATCATGTGGTCAACTCCTGAAATTTCGGATCTAGTAAATCAAGTGCTGTCAAGTGCTCCATTTTTATTTAAGGAGTATTTTTTAGCAGCAAGTTTGCTGATTTCTATACTTCTGGATTTGTTCGTAGGCAAGAAAACGACGTTTTTCTTTAGTGCTTTTGCGCTTATTGGATGTGGAGTTTGGGGTCTTTTGGATAACAATTCTACGGCTTCAATCTTTAATGGAAATGTGTTAATTACTCCTCCAGGTATTTTTGTGAACGCGTTGCTTGATATTTTTTCAGGGATTATCCTTTTGCTGGCTTTCGCCGATAAAGATTTGGAGGCCAATAGCCAGGGAATGGGAGAGTTGGCAGCTTTGATTATTGCTGCCACCATTGGAGCCCATTTTGTGGTTTTTGGATCTAGTTTATTAATGATTTTTGTAGGGTTAGAATTAATGAGTTTGCCCTCTTACGTTATGGTCGCCTACCGTGTTCGAAAGGTTGATCCCGCGGAAAGCAGTATTAAGTACGCTCTTTTCGGCCTGTTTTCTACAGGAATAATGATTTATGGGATGTCTTGGTTGTACGGGTTAACAGGAACCTTAAATGTATTCTCTGAAGCTTTTATTGCTGGGCTTACCAATGCTCCAAGTACTTTGTCCATTTTCGCTTTAACGCTTACCCTGGCAGGATTTGCCTTTAAAATAAGTGCTGTTCCCTTCCACTTTTGGACTCCTGACGCTTACGAAGGCTCGTCGGGGCCTGTTGCTGCATGGCTGGCAATCGTACCCAAACTTGCTGGTCTTTGGTTAATTTATTCGTTCATGAATATTTTTTACCTAAAAACCGATGCTGGTGAATTCTTCTGGCCAGTGATAAATTGGAAATTGGTTTGGGGAATAATTGGTGCCGTTACGCTAACTTTTGGGAATTTAATGGCGTTAAGACAGTCAAATTTCAGAAGACTGATGGGGTATTCGTCTATTGCACATACTGGATTTTTGCTGTTTGGTATCGCTATTATGGATCCTCAAATTGTACTTTTTTATTCCATTTCCTATGGGGTTTTAACCGTAGGGGCATTTTCAATAGGTATTTTTATTCAAAACAAGCTTGGTCTTGAATACATTACCCAATACGGCGGACTAGGTAAAAAATGGCCTATTATGGGCTTATGCAGTATTGTGATAATGATTGGCTTTGTTGGATTACCACCAACGGGGGGATTTGTTGCGAAAATGCTGGTTTACTCTTCACTTTGGGTGAATTATCTTACAGGTGATTCCTGGAATTTACTGTGGTTAATTGTTGCGGTTATAAATACACTTATTAGTTTGGTTTACTACTTGAAAATACCATACTATCTGTTTATTAAGGAAGCTGGCGATAAAATGTTTCATCCTAAATTATCCAATGTTACTAGCATGGTTACCTTATTTTTTGCAGTATTATCGATTTACATTGGTCTTTTTCCAGAAAGACTATCCCAATTTATTTCAAGCCTTTTCTAAGGAATATTTATTATTTTTTTTGGTTTAAACTCTCCTTTTACGGAAGGCTTTAAAACATAAACACCATTCGGAAGGGCTTGGATATTCAAAGTGTTTTTGATCTCCTGATAATGTGATTTGTCGGATTTGCTTTCCCGTGCTTATTTGCACCAACTCTGCAATGATTCCCTGGCCATTGAAGGTGCTTATATTCAAAGTCCCTTGGGTTTGGTTTGGATAAATATTAATTCCAATAAGGTTTTGCTCATTTTCTATACCAGAAAACATATCCGAATTTACTCCTCCAGATGTCCCGCCTAATCTAAATGACGAATGCCAATTTTCTCCTAAGTTGTTATTTAATGATGGGCTTGGGTTCCCAAACTCCGAAAGGGATTTATGAAAATTTCCTTGTCTAAATCGAAAAGGTGAATACTGTCAATTAATATGGAAACTATATCGGAATTTGGGGTTGAATTTAAAAAATAGCTATGCGTGGTTATTTCTCCACGTATTTTTCCCTCTGATATGACTTGCGCGCGAACTAATGAGGTTGTATCAAGGATAATAGTATTTTTAAATACCGAATCATTCTTGTTAGGAGTTGCTCCATTTAGGGTATAGTAAATAGTGTCGGTGCTATTCTCTGAAAAAATAAATAATTGTAATTGGTTATTATAAAACTCGCTACTCGCACTATATATTGGAGTAGAATTTTTATCCTTTGTTCCAACCGTATTATTTTCTTGATAAGGTGTTGGTGTTTCAAAGAAGTTCAATTCTAATTTATTTTGCCCCACAGCGCCAAATGAAATATTTGGTGATTGCTTTTCAAAGGCTATTTGATGTATGATCTTCCCCGAAAAATGATATAAAATTAAAAAGCCACCATCCGAATTTAAATTGAAATTAAGGTGATGACTTTCCTCACTTTGTTGATTATCTGGCCAAAGTAGGATAAATGCTTTGGGAGGAATTATTGATCCTCAATTCCTAAGGAAATGTTTTCTAGGGATGCCTTCATCGTCGGAAATATAAATTGAATCTAACGATACTTCCTCATCCCCGAAATTGTAAATTTCTACCCAATCTTCCGACTCATAATTTTCATCTAAAATGCCATTGGTATTTGTAGCAACTGTTTTATTAATCTTTAGGGAAAGTGGGTGATTCGCTTAAACCGAAGAAATTGTACCCGAGCACAATAAAAATATAATGCATAAATTTGTGAATAACAAGCACTTGTAATCCTTCATTTTTAAGCTAATTTGGTGCTCAAAGCACTCAAGGCAATAGTTAAATACGCTTGGCATTTATCTAATCTGTTTGCTTTTATACGACTGATTCTCTTTGTGAAAATTGACCTGAATTTATGGCTCAATAATCCATTTGAAACGCCTGTTGATAGTACGAATGACAAGCAAGTTCAAGGGATTCTGTTTTGAAAATCACAAAAATAACCCTGCAAGTCAACAAATAGGTTCTTTTTAACCAAAGAGAAATTTATTTAGGACAGGATTGCTCTTTGACGAAATAATTTATCAGAACATTTTCCAATAGCATCTAAAACATTTAATAATTCTGGCAATGCGGTATAGTAAAATATACTTTTGCCTTTTTTGACTGATCCCAAAACACCTTTGTTTTTTAACAAAATCAGGTGTTGTGAGGCCACTGCCTGTTCCATATTTAGTTTGGTATAAATATCGGTGACAGATAATTTATTGTTCTTACTCAGAAGATCTAATATCTCCATCCTTTTAGGATGAGCAATGGATTTAAGAACTCCTGTAGAATATTCTAAATGGTTTTCATTTATTCGCTGCATGGGTATTGTCTCTAATTATAACGTATAAATATATATATATATATATATTTATACGGTGCTACTTCAAAAGTTGTTCCAGAATTATTAATATTGCCAACCAATAGCGTCCTAAACGTTTAAAAAAAGAGATAAGCTTTTCTCGTATCTCAAATTATCTTTGAGTTGCAAAACAAAAAACGGATCATCTCATCACAAATATAACGTTGTTTTCCCAGATTATTTCAAAATCAGACGGTATATGATTCAATAAACTGGTAAAGTCAATAGGGACGGATAAACATCAAAAAGGATATAGTAGCTGGACTCATTTGGTTTCGATGTTGTTCTGTCAATTTGCCAAAAGCCAGTCTTTACGAGATATAAGTAATGGTCTACGTTCGGCAACAGGGAATTTGAACCATTTGGGTATCCATAAAGCACCATCTAATTCTACCATTGGTTATCAGAACAG
>JBLIKP010000075.1:0-11352 GCA_047635375.1 Sphingobacteriales bacterium
TTTAGAAGCGCGCGCTCGTGAAATGGGACGTTTTGGAGGTGTTGATTTAGGGGAGGGATTTTTATTAACTCACCCCGCCTTAGTTGACGATAGATTTTCCCTTAAATAATTAAAGTTGCTTTTGCCATTGCATTTAATCCAAGGGCTAAAATAATGGCAAGGAATGCCACCTTCATAAATTTTGTGATTAAATTTTTCATAGGTTAAAGTTTTTTTTGGTAATATTTAATTGGTTTTAAAAGTTAATTTTTGATGTAAATGGTTTAGGGTTTACAGTAATGGTAAGGTTAGCTGGTGTCCCTGTGCCACATGAAAATTCAGGTGCCACGGAAATGGTTTTTTGTCCTGAGTTGGTAAAGTTTACTAATATTGAATTTGTGACACTTCCTGAAACTAGCGATACGCCTGATGGTAATGTCCACGTATAGCTTGTTGCATTGGAAATGGATGGTATTGAATAAGTCTCGCTTCCCTCGTTTTCGCATACCGGAAAAGATCCTGAAACGGCGCCTGCGGCAATTACGCCATCATCAACCGTACTTGAGGCAAAAGAAATTTGGTTATAAGACCTTCCTCTATCTGAAGAAGTGGTTCCGTAGGTGTTAAATTTGTATGGGTAAATGCGGTAGTCGTAACTGGAGCATGATAGCGCGGTTTTATCTTGAAAAGTGTTTGTTGCGGTGTTGTCCTGAACTGCTAAAACTTCTCCAGCACCAATTGCATCGCCTACCATGTATTGCAGCCCATCTGTTGGGTCATTAAAAGCTGTTCCCGATTGAACCCTTACTATCATATATCCTAGGTGTTTATCTCCTGGGTTTTCATCTGCGGCGCTATTCCATGATAAATCGGCTTGATTAGTAGTCCCGGTTCGCACAGCGGTTAATGAAGGTGAGGACCAACCGGGCTCTCTATAAGTTTCCACGGAGGCTACATTAGCGGGTGTATTCCCAAATCCCATAGTATGGCTAGGGGTTAGAATTCCTTCATTTCCATCAAAAACATTACTTTGTAATCCAATCCCTTTAATTGAAGGAAGGTGTGATATTTCATAAGCTTTAGGGCTTACCATTGAAGTAAATAATGGCCCCATTGAAGTTTTATTGTGACCCAACGCATGAACGTGAGCACCTAAATCGTCAACTATTTGGAAAAGCATCCCATTATTTGAAACAGTAAAACCACTGCTAGATTGAGTAAAATACGGTGAGGAAGAAATATTGAGTTCTAGATACCCATCGGATGGATCATCGTCGACCGTTGCTCCACCATCAACAAGGACAATGATTGTCCCTTTTCTGATGACAGACCAAAGAGCAATATTGTTAAAAGTTAGTTGGTCGTCCAAGGTAGTATGATCAAGGTTTGCGGACTTTATTGAATATCCCCTTAAATCGACAGCATCATCAATTACGAGGATCTCTAATGAAAGGGTCATGCCCTTGCGGAAATATTCGTTTACGGCAAGTGCTTGGGCCTGGAGATTTAGCGTGCTAAATAACATGCAAATCATCGGCAACAAAGCCAGTAAAATGTGTTTTCTTTTCATAAAAACGTTTATACCCCATTTGGGATGTAAATGATTGGTATATGAAAAACCAAGAAACTTTTTTGGATTTTGGTAAAGTCAAAAGTTAAGGTCTTTTCATAAATAAAGTTGTATTGGTATTAGGTTATTACGAGATTTGGAAAATAATGTTTCAACCCATAACCTTTCGAATGATAATCAACAGGCGTTAATAACTTCATTCAAACCTTCTAATAGCCTTGTTGTTATTGATATTATCCAATAATAAAAAAATAAACTAATGACCGAATTCAGTGAAAAACTCGACCTTCTAGTCCTTGCTGCACACCCCGATGATGCAGAATTAGCAGCAGGTGGTACAATATTAAAATATGTAAATGAAGGTAAAAAGGTTGGTGTTGTGGATTTTACACGTGGCGAATTAGGCACTCGTGGAACGGTAGAGACTCGTTTTGAGGAGGCTTCATCGGCAGGCAAAATATTAAAATTAAGCGCAAGGGAAAATCTTGGATTGGCAGATGGATTTTTTGAGCATAATAAAGAAAACCTACTCCCTGTGATTTATGCAATTCGAAAATATAAGCCCGATGTGGTTTTAATAAACACTCCAGCCGATAGACATCCAGATCACGGGAAGGGAGCAAAGCTGGCCTTAGACGCATGTTTTTTATCTGGACTGAGAAAGATAGAAACTAAGTCTGCTGGGGTGATTCAGGATCATTGGCGTCCTAATGCCATTTACCATTATATCCAGGATAGATTTATTCGTCCAGATTTTGTGATTGATATTTCCAGCACTTTCGATAAAAAAATGGAGGCGATATTAGCTTTTAAAACTCAATTTTTCAATCCTGAGTTAAAAGAACCGCAATCTCCAATTTCTGGTGAAGATTTTATTAAATACTTAGAAGGACGGGCCCGTGAAATGGGGCGTCTTGGAGGTGTCGATTTAGGGGAAGGGTTTTTATTAACACGCCCCGCCTTAGTTGACGATATATTTTCCCTTAAATGATTAAAGTTTTTTAGCCGCCTGAAAAAGTGCCTTTGGATAATATTGATGTTCCAGTTGTTGAACTTTAAAAGCCAGGGTGTCAATTGTATCCTCCTTGGAGACAGGGCATCTATATTGACCAATGATCTGGCCTTCATCGTAATTCTCGTTTACATAATGGATGGTAATACCAGTTTCCTTATCACCACTTTCTAAAACCGCTTGATGAACACGTTTTCCATACATTCCTTTGCCGCCATGTAGTGGAAGTAGAGCAGGGTGTAGGTTTATTATCCTTTTGGGAAAGGCGTCGATTAGATATTGCGGTACTTTCCAAAGAAATCCAGCTAGTGCGATTAAATCTATGTTTAATCTTTTTAATAAGGCTAATACATTTTCGGTATCGTAGAATTCATTTCTTGAGAAAACTTGACCTGGGATTTCGAAATTATCGGCCCGCTCCAAAACATAGGCGTCACTTTTATTGCTAAGGACAATAGCCACTTGGTAATCATCTTTTTCTTCGAAGTATTCAATTATTTTTTGGGCATTCGATCCCGATCCTGAAGCAAGAATTGCAATTTTTTTCAAAGTTTAGTCTTTTTTAGAGCGACAAATATAAAAAGGTATTGACTAAGAAAAAACTTAATGTACTATTATCCTGAAATTACATATTATAACAATTTGTTTTCTAGAGTTTTTGGGAGGAATGGTTTTTCGACAACATCAAGGGTTTTATGTGTTTTTTTATTAAAACGCTTTCATTAATTGTTCCTGTAAGTGCGATAATTGGAATTGTCCGTTTAGGCTTACAGTTATTATTGCGCACTAAATTGGCAATGTGGTAGCCATCCATTTCAGGAAGGTTTAAGTCGAGTAAAATTACGTCGAAACAACTTTTATTAAAGATATTTATTCCTTCCTCACCAGTGGCAGCAAGTGTGACATTTACCCCCATTTACCAAGAAAATTACTTGTTAATTTTTGGCAGATATCATTATCCTCAATTTGTAAAACTTTAAGATTGTTTAGTGGGGTTATTTGCTTAGGAATCAAGGTTTCATTCGTTTTGTATATATAATTTTAAACGAAGGTTGTAGGAAAAAGCTCCTTGAATCAATACTAGGGAATTATGTTGGTAAGAATGCCTTTTTTTGGATTTTTGGAATTTTTGTTGCCACTTTTTGGAACAAAATTTTTGTAATGATTAAATCTGGATAAAATTTCTCTTACATAGTTGAAGGGTTCTTCACCTCGGCAATAGCCCACCTTAACTACAGGGTCATTGAAATATTTTTCTTTGGATTTATTTAGAAGGTAGAAATCAACATTGCCTTCCCAAATGTTTGGGTCTTTCCCATATTTTTCCGCCAGACGACGTGCATCAAAAACATGGCCTTGCCCTACATTGTAACTTGCCAAAATGAATTTTATTCTTTCCTCTTTGTTTGGGACGATTCCATCCCACATTCTATCTAAATAGGCTAAATACTTGGTCCCTATAATTATGCTTTCCGTTGGGTCTTCAAGATGGTAGGTGCCGAATTGCTCTGCAGTTGTGGGCATAAGCTGCATAAGCCCTTTTGCTCCAGTCCATGATTCGGCGCAGGGATCAAATTTGGATTCTTGGTAAATCAAACTTGCAATAATTCGCCAGTCCCAATCAATTTTTTTAGCGTATTTCTTGATCGTCTTATCGTAGGGTGAAATTTTCCCTGTATTGGGCGAGAAAAACTCGCTATTTATGGTTTTAAGCTTTAATTTTTGATTACGATAGTACTTTGCGTAAAGAACGTAAAAAAGGTTTTTCTTTTTTATTTGCTTTAACCAAGAGTTAACGGCGTTGGTTAAATCAGGTGAGTCCTTCCTGACGGCCCATGCAATTTTTTGGGGAAAGCTTATAGGAACAGAAATGTTAAGATTTGAGTAATAAGTTTGGTTTATCAGGGCTACATTTTCATCTGCGACCGTATAATCAATCTCTCCCTCAGCAACTTTTTTTATTAAATCCTCTGTATTTACATCCCCTTCAACCTCGTTGATTTTTATTTCTCCTCCAATTTCATCGCTTAGATTTTTTAAACGGCTGGAATAGGATGTGTTGGTGCGGACGAATACTTTTTTCCCAATTAAGTCAATGGTGGATTTTATATTTACAGTTTTCTCACTGCCAACGCCCGTTTGTAAAAACGATTCGGGTGTTCTTTGCACGAGCACTTGTCTGGTTAAGGTGATATGGTCTGTGAAATTTACTTCTTTTTGACGTTCTTGGGTGACCGTCATGTTTATTGCGACAATATCACCGACACCTTGGTTTAAAAGATCAAGAATTTGGTCCATTCTTTGAACCACTTTTACTTCTAAATCCACCTCAAGCTCCATTGCCAATTGCTCAAGTAGCTCATATTCATAACCCATAGGGGTTCCTTTATAAACAAAGTAAGAGGTACTGTTATATCCAGTTAAAGCAATTAATTTACCTCGTTCCTTTATTTCTTTTAAGTCTAGTCCAAGTCCCGAAATTTCAATTTTGGGTTGGCTTGAGCCACAGCTTCCTAAGAAAAGGCTGATTATTCCAAGGAATAACAGCTGTTTGGTGAGTTTTAGAGTTAAATTTTTCATTGGTTTAGATGTTTTAAATTAGATATTTTAATCTATATCAAATAATTTGAGCGATTAAATATTATTTATTGCATCCTAAGTTTATAGCCTGCAAAAAACATTGCCAAGGGTTTATTGAAATCTTATTTGTTGGTAATTAACAACTTGTGGATTTCTTTGTTTGGTGACGTAACTGGAGGAGGTGTTAATTTTTTAGTTTGTGGAATTTGAACTTCAAGATTTAAATCGGATTCATTTACCATTAAGAAATGTCCGCTTTTTGTTAAGTGGGAAGCTAAGTATTCTTGCTCTGTTTGCCCGGGTGTTGGAATTAATATCGCCGATTTCCCCACGGCGTATAAATCCATTATTGTGGAGTAGCCTGCTCTAGAAATCACAATGGAAGCTTCATTTATTAATTGCCCAATTTTTTCACTTGGTAAATGAGGGTAAATGGTGCCGTATTCAGTGAATTCAGGTGAATTTGAAATTTGAGGTTGCCCTAAAAGAAGGATGTAGGGGCTCTTTAATTTCTCTAGTTGAATTCTGAGTTTCTTTTCAAGGGTTGATCTATAAGGTTCTGGCCCACTTATTATTGCAATAAGTTTTGAGTTTTCATTGGAAGAAATCTTGCTAAATCTACTTAAGGGTCCGATGAAATTAACATTTGTGTGGCTCAAAGGTGATTGGGATAAATCGCCAGCCAAATTGGTTTGGCCGTAATAATCAGGAATCCAAATTTGATTGAAATTTTTTAATCTGTTTTTAATAGATTTTGTGGTTAGGGGTTCAAGCCATTTAATCCAGAGGGGACATTTTAATGTTAATTGGTGAATTATTAATATGGATTGAATTTTTTTATGATAAACGCCAAACCTAGAATCTGTAATAATAACATCTGGTTTAAGATGCTTCACAATCTTTTTTAAACTTCTGTTTTCCTTCAAAAAGCCGGTTGCAATTTTCGGAAATTGCAACGCAATTGTGGAAAACATCCCCAAACTGTTGGAGTATTTTATTTGTTTAAATGGAAAGTAAATATGCTTTAGATCAGGGAATTGACGTTTTAATAACTCTCCCGATTGACCGTAAGAACCAATAATTACGTTATGCCCTTCTCGTTTGAAAGATTTTATAAGGGGTATGCACCGCGTTGCGTGGCCCAAGCCCCAATCAAGGGGACAAATAAATATGGTGAGTTTAGATTGTTTCAATTAGAAGACGTACCTGATGGAAAGTGCTGCAGAGAAAGGATTTAATTCAATTTTATTAAATAGCTCTAGTGCGGGTTTAACTTCCATAGACATTGAAAAGGGGATTTCTTTAATTATCCACTCCAGGCCTACTACCCCGTCTATTCCAAAACCCAATTCTGTTGATATATCATTATTTTTTGTTGAAATATGTGCCCCTGCACCATAAAACCATTGGAGCTCACTTACCCCAAACGCGTCGACATGTAGTTCGTAAAGACCAGTTATTCTAAAAGATTTTAAATCTTTAGTAAAACCTAATATTCCATCTATCGCTGCAGCTGAACCGATAAAATGCTTAGCGGTTATTCCACTTGCATCTCCAGCTCTTACTCCAATTCCAGTGGAGTATTCTTGTGCATTGGCGGTAATCACAAAACTTATTAAAATAATAAATAAAGCCGAAAGTGATTTTTTAATATTCATAGTTTATCGTTTGGTTTTAACCTTGTCCCATGATTTAAGTTGCCAAATTACCGTGGCAGTGCAAATATCGGTTCCGTTGGTGTCTTTTGCAACTACCTTGAACGTTTCTAATATAGCATCTTCAGTATCTAATCGTTTTTGAAGGGCGTTTACAAAATCATTTTCTACACTGAAGCTGGCAGTGGTATCGGTTTTTCCTTGATAATGATAATCCATGGTGAGTTGTTGCATTATCAGTCTGTATTTTGCAAAAGGAAAATGCCGTGCCAATACTAAACCGCAAGTAAATTCACATTGAGCGGCTAATGCGCAAGCATGAATTCCATTAAGGTGATTTTTATTATTTTTTATATAGGGAAGTCGAGTGTTTATTTGATTTGAAGTCAAAGAAGCGATTTTTAAGCGGTGAGGCTTATTAAAGGGTATTGTTTTTGCTAAGATAATATTGAGCACCCACTTATAAAAGGTTGATGATTCTGCCTTAACTAATATTTGTTCTAGTCTTTTCATAGTATAAAAATCAAAAAATAATTGCTAAAATAAAAACTAATGATATTTTTGTACCAAATACCAAAACAGTATAGGGTTTGTGTTCTATACATTGATTCAGGTATAAAAGTGTTAGTTTTATTGCATACTACGCTAAATTAACTAATATAAAAATCCATGGAAATAACACGTATATTCGATTTACTGCCTCAGCTAAAAGAAAAATATCAAAAACCTGACCTCCTAAACGCTAAAGTTAATGGAAAATGGGTAAGTCATTCAACAAATGAAGTTGTAGACACGGTAAATAGCCTGAGTTTAGGTCTTATGAAAATGGGACTTGGCAAGGAAGATGCCATTGGAAACATGTCTCCAAACCGTCCGGAGTGGAATATGATTGACTTTGGGATGTCTCAATTAGGGGTGAAGCATGTTCCGCTTTACCCTACACTTAGTTCAAAAGATTTAGTTTTCATCCTGAATGATGCTGCTGTTAAAATTGCCTTTGTTTCCGATAAGGAAATGTTCGATAAGATATCCTCTATAAAGGATCAAGTTGAATCGTTACAGGAAATTTATAGTTACGATAAAATGCCAGGAATTAAACACTGGACTGAAGTTCGTGATGCGGGTAAAGATGGCGATATGGCAGCACTTGAGGCCATTAAAAAAGAAATCCATCCCGACGATTTAGCGACATTAATATATACCTCGGGAACAACCGGGAACCCAAAAGGAGTAATGCTTACGCACAATAACATTGTAAGTAATTTTACTATTTCGGCGAAGGTTCTCCCTAATTTAGGGCCAAGCTACAGAGCACTGAGCTTCCTTCCACTTTCTCATATTTTTGAGCGTATGATTGGGTATTTATACCTGCATCGAGGTGTTTCTATTTGGTATGCCGAAAGCATGGAAACCATTGGTGATAACCTAAAAGAGGTGAAGCCGCAAGTTTTTACCACTGTACCTCGTCTACTTGAAAAAGTATATGATAAAATTGTAGGAAAAGGATTAGAACTTACTGGAATTAAGAAAGCACTTTTCTTCTGGGCACTAAAACTTGGACTTCGTTACGAAGTTTCAGGGAGAAATGGTGCTTGGTATGAATTTCAGCTTAAGTTGGCTAATAAAATCATCTTCAATAAATGGCGTGAAGCCCTTGGTGGAAACATAGTAATCATCGTATCTGGTGGTGCTGCTCTTCAACAAAGACTTGCTCGGATTTTTTGGTCGGCGCAGATTCCAGTTCTGGAAGGTTACGGGTTAACTGAGACTTCACCGGTAATTTCGGTAACGCGTTTGGAGCATGAGAATATGGCTTTCAGCACAGTTGGATTGCCGATTTCTGGTGTTGAAGTAAAAATCGCTGAGGACGGTGAAATTCTTTGTAAAGGACCCAACGTAATGAAAGGATATTACAAACGTCCCGATTTAACCGCTGAGGTTATTGATGAAGACGGTTGGTTCCACACCGGAGATATAGGAGAATGGTTGGAGGGTAAGTTCCTGAAAATCACGGATCGTAAGAAAGAAATGTTTAAAACAGCCGGAGGAAAATATGTAACTCCTCAAGTACTTGAAAACAAGTATAAGGAATCTCCGTTTGTAGAACAGATAATGGTCATTGGTGAAAACCAAAGATTCCCAGCCGCTTTAGTAGTTCCAAACTTCGAAAAGGTAGAAGGATGGTGCAAAAAGAAAGGAATCAATTACACAACTCCAGCAGAAATAATCAAGAACGAACAAGTTCATGATAAGGTTTGGAGAGAAATCTCTGCACTTAATGCCGATTTTGGACAATGGGAGCAGGTGAAGAAATTCGAAATGCTAGGTGTTGAGTTTTCAATCGAAAAAGGCGAGTTGACTCCGAAGCTTAGCTTAAAGCGCAAGAATATTCTTGCTAACAACAAAGAGTTGATTGAGAAAATTTATTTCGACGAAAAAAAAGCCCAAATATAATTTAGCTCATAACTAATATTACAATTAAAAATATGAATAGAACTATAAAAAAGGTTGCTGTACTTGGGTCCGGAGTTATGGGCTCACGAATTGCTTGCCATTTTGCAAATATTGGTTTACAAGTCTTATTACTTGATATCGTTCCGCGAAAGCTTAACGAAGCTGAAGAAGCCAAAGGGCTTACTTTAGAAAATAACGGGGTAAGAAACCGAATTGTAAATGAGGCATTAACAGCCGCTTTAAAATCTAACCCATCCCCAATATATAATAAGAAGTTTACTTCCCGTATTACCACTGGTAATTTCGACGACGATCTTCAAAAAATTAAAGATGTAGATTGGATTATCGAGGTAGTTATTGAAAATCTTGATATTAAAAAGAAGGTTTTTACTGATGTCGAAAAACACCGTAAGCCGGGTTCGCTAATCACTTCCAATACTTCTGGAATTCCAATTAATCTAATGCTTGACGGTCGTTCCGACGATTTTAAAAAGCATTTCTGTGGAACTCACTTTTTCAACCCACCACGCTACCTTAAGCTTTTGGAAATTATTCCTACAAAGCATACAAATCAGGAAGTGGTGGATTTCTTCATGAAATACGGTGACCTTTACTTAGGTAAAACAACTGTACTTTGTAAAGATACACCTGCCTTCATTGCTAACCGTATTGGGGTTTACTCTATTATGTCCTTATTCCACGTGGTGGAAGAAATGGACCTTACTGTTGCCGAAGTAGACAAGCTTACAGGCCCGGTTTTAGGTCGTCCAAAATCGGCGACTTTCAGAACAGCTGATGTGGTTGGCCTTGACACCTTAGTGCATGTGGCCAATGGCCTTAGTGCCAATCTGCCTAACGACGAAGCAAAGGAGATGTTTAAGCTCCCAGCTTATGTTGAGCATATGGTAAAGGAAAACTGGTTGGGTTCAAAAACCGGACAAGGTTTTTATAAAAAGATTAATACTGCCGAAGGAAAAGAGATTCTATCCCTTAACCTAAAGACATTAGAATACCAGAAATCGGATCGCCCGAAATTCGCTACCCTTGACATGCTTAAGCCCATTGACGATGTGCGCAAGCGCATGAAAGTTTATGAGCAGGGAAAAGACAAAGCTGGAGAATTTTTTAGAAAAACGTTCTACGGCTTGTTCGCATACTGTAGCAATAGAATTCCTGAAATTTCTGACGATATCTACAAAATCGACGATGCACTAAAAGCAGGTTTCGGTTGGGAGCTTGGTCCTTTCGAGGTCTGGGACGCCTTAGGTGTTGCCGATACCGTTAAAGCTGTTGAAGCTGCCGGACATAAAGTTTCGCCTTGGGTGAAAGAAATGCTGGCTAGCGGACAAGAATCCTTTTACAAGTTAGCAGATGGTAAGAAAAAATGCTTCGATCTTGAGAAAAAGGCTTATGCCGAAATTCCAGGAACAGAAGATTACATCATGCTTGATCCAATGCGCTCAACTTCTAAAGTTTGGGGCAATTCAGGAGTTACCGTTTTCGATTTAGGGGACGGAATCTTAGGACTGGAATTCCATACTAAGATGAACAGCATGGGTGCTGATGTTATCCAAGGAATCAATAAGGCTATAGACTTGGCTGAAGAAGGTTACCGCGGATTAGTTATCGCCAACGAGGGAGCTAACTTCTCGGCAGGTGCTAACCTTGCCATGATATTAATGATGGCTGCTGAGCAAGAATACGATGAAATCCACATGGCGGTGAAAACCTTCCAAAACACAATGATGCGTGTTAGGTATTCATCGATTCCAGTAGTAGTTGCACCACATGGTTTATCGCTCGGGGGCGGATGTGAAATCACCCTTCATGCCGATAAAGTTGTTGCACAGGCCGAAACCTACATTGGTTTAGTGGAGTTTGGAGCGGGACTTATCCCAGCCGGTGGAGGAACAAAAGAATTTGTTCTCCGCGCAAGCGATGCATTGAGAGATGGCGATATTGAACTTAATGATCTGAAAAATAGATTCTTGACCATTGGAACAGCGAAGGTTGCAACTTCAGGTCATGAAGCATTCGACCTCGGAATTTTAGTCCCAGGCAGGGATCATATCAATCTGAATAAAATGCGCCAAATCACTGAG
>JBLIKP010000076.1:0-11159 GCA_047635375.1 Sphingobacteriales bacterium
CTGAAGCACTAATAATAAACGCCTTTAATCAGGGAAACGGGACTAAAATTTCGCTTAAAGCGGGAAGAAAAAAAATATTCGGACTTATTTAAAAAATTATCATGATAAAATTTCCAAATGGTGCCGTACTTGCTGAGAATAGGTCCTTCGATTACATTAAAACGTTAGGAATTGGCTTTTCATTAATGGCCCTTTCTATTTTAATTGGATTGTTTTTTTCCAGTGATTTCACGTTAACTGCCGATAATATAAGATCGGTTGTTTCCAGTGAAATTCAACAGGAAAGTGTGTTGTCCATGATTCCCCAAGAAAAGTTGGGCGAGCCTTTGGGTAAAATCGATTTTTTGTCGGTGGTAAATAACTCAATAAACAGTGCAAATGAAAGCTTCCGTGCAAAGCAGGAGTGGGATAATGTTATTTATGGCGAAAGTGATAAGGTAATGTCGCTTGCGCGGATGGGTATTTCAAGCCCTATTCAAAAATGGGGAACTGCGTTTTTCTGGCTAACCTTTATGTTAGGCTTCGCGGGAACACTAATTGTTGCCTTTGCAAAGCTGAAATCAAAACATGCTGGAATAAATAATGATAATATTTTCTTCAAAGGAATGGGGACACGAGGTTTTTGGGCCATTTTGCTTTCCTTGTTTTTAATAGCTTTCTATGTCCTTTTATATTGGTATCCAGCTTACATTATTGAGTGGATTATTTTAGTAGATCCCATCGCATTGGTTCTGTCAGGTGGATTAGCCTCACAATGGTTTTTCTACGGCTTTGTTTATACCCTTGCCATAGTGGGTATGGGGATTAAGTTCATGGTTAAATACCGTCATAATAAATACCAATTGTTTAGGACATTTAGTGTTATGTTTTTTCAAACGGCTTTTGCGTTTGCAATCCCTAATATTCTTGGTGCTTTGAATATGCCGGCAGTTGATCTGAAAAATATTTGGCCATTGGATTATAGCTTCTTTTTTGAATACAGACTTGATGCCCTAATAGACAGTGGGATGATTGGTTATTTCATGATGTTTTGGGGCTTTGCGCTGATGATTATTGGAGTTCCGCTTTTCACATTTTTCTTTGGAAAACGTTGGTATTGCTCATGGGTATGTGGTTGTGGTGGCTTAGCCGAAACTGCTGGTGATGATTTTAGACATTTATCTGATAAGTCCTTGAATTTCTGGAAAGTTGAGAGGATTTTAATTCACTCGGTTTTAGTATTCAGTGTTGTAATGACTGTAGGAGTAGTTTATACCTATTTGACCAATTCATCGACCCTATTTGGGATTAATACTTATACTATAAGGTCGGTTTATGGGTTTGGAGTAGGATCCGTATTCGCAGGAGTTATCGGAACGGGTTTTTACCCGGTTTTAGGGAACAGGTCATGGTGCAGAATGGGTTGTCCTTTGGCGGCTTACTTGGGCTTAATTCAGCGCCTTAGGTCAAAATTTAGAATCACCACTAACGGTGCACAATGTATTTCATGTGGTAATTGTAGTACCTATTGTGAAATGGGAATTGATGTTAAGTGGTATGCTCAACGTCAGCAACCAATTGTAAGATCGTCTTGTGTTGGATGCGGAATTTGCGCAGCTGTTTGTCCACGAGGAGTTTTAAGTCTTGAGGTTAAGGATGTTAATGGTCGTTTAGATCAATACACAAAACCAGAAGAGTTTAAAATGGTAGAAATATTAAAAAAATCTGGTGGTGAGTTTTAATCGACTAGGATTTGTTTCGTCAGAATGGGCCAAGTGAAATAAAAAGAAACGCCTGAATCTTCGTTATTTTTTACCCAAATTTCTCCACCATTACTTTCAATTAGTTTTTTAACAATGGAAAGGCCTATTCCCGTATTAGCATTATGCAAATCAGTATCCAATTTTTGAAAAACTTTAAATATTTTTTCGTGGTATTTTTCATCTATACCAGGTCCGTTATCAGACACTCTGAACTCAATAAAATTTGGAGTTAGAGTTTTTGAAGAAATTTCTATTACTGGATTCGGTTTGTCATTGAATTTTATTCCATTTCCAATCAGGTTTTGAAAAATTTCGTTGATTTCATAAATATTGGAATGAATTTTATAATCATTTTCGGGGAAAATAATATTTATTTCTTGAGGAGGATTCAATATTTTCATTGAATAATGAAGCGCCTCACTTACTTTTATCCATTTCTTTTCAGATTGAGTTCGTCCAGCCTTGGAAAAATTTAATATACCGTCAACCAAATTGATCAGTCTTTGAGTCCTTTCTTTTAAAAGGGTAAGTGAATCTTGAACAGAGGGAGATTTATCATTTTTTAAATCCGATTCTAAAAACTCTACCAAAGTTGAAATACCTCTAAGCGGCGTTTTAAGATCATGGGAAACCACATAGCTAAACTGCATTAATTCATCATTTTGAAGATTCATCCTGCGAGTTTTTTCTATTAATGCTTTATAGGTAAAAATGTAATCCATCAATAGTCCAATAAATGGGACTAAATAGGATATTATTTTTAGAAAATGAGAGGTTAGAAAATAATGGTCAAATAAACTAAAGGAACCAAATGCCATGTATAGTTCTGAAAAACCAGAAGGGATAATAGAAACTAATAAACCAAATGAAAAATAACTTGGGTGTTCTTTATTTAACCGGTTAAAAAGATAAAGCCCCAAAATCATTAGAACCAATGGAACCACATCCCACGGCCTTTTAATAAGGGAGTTTGGATAAATGGTTTGTGGAATGCTTTCCGAATGAGCAGCAATTATCATAATGGAGACAGCTAAGGCACCAAAAATTAGAGATGTACCCCAAACCATTTTATTTTGACTAAGCCTTATTTTATTTTTAATGTCACCGAATAAAATAACTGAACATCCAATTAAGAGGATTGTAATATGAAATAGCGCACTGAGGGCCCAAGTAAAAGGGGAGAAATCTTGGTTATCGGCAGCGCTTTGAATAATTCTATCTGCGGTTAAAATATGGAAGGAATCCATAAGGCCGGCACAGAATAATGCAATTCCAATTACCGGTACCACGAAATCCTTTTTAATGGAGAAGTGAACAAAGGATAACATTGCAATCATTAATGCAATTATTACTCCTGACCATTCAAGGATGGTATGTAAAAAAGCACCCGTTAAAATAGAGTAAAATAAATCGTCAGTTGGGATAGTTCCAGGACTTAAATAAATAGATTTTTGTGCAATACCAAAATTAATTCCGCATGCCTTTATTAAAAAAGGTAGGATACAAATCCCCAATATTATCCAATTAACTAGGGTAGTGAACCTGTAGGGGTTTTTATTGAAAGAGTTTTGCATCAAATTGGATTATTTGGGAGATTGAATTTGAAAGTAGAGCCCTTACCAAATATGGAATCAACGGTTAGTTTTCCGCCAAGTTTCTCAGTAATTTTATTACAGACAGAAAGTCCTATTCCTGTGATGTCAATTTCTTTATTAATGTTTAATCCTTGAAACAATTCAAATATTTTTTCGTGGTATTTTTTTTCAATTCCCATATCATTATCTATACTTTGAAAAGTATGAAACTCATTAACCGTTTTATATTTAATTTCAATTCCCTTTTTTCCGCTGTATTTAATGGTATTTCCGATTAAATTAAGCATTAACTGAAAAAATCGACTTTTAATGGAATGGGTAACTTCTATTTCTCCAACTGTGGAGTTTAATTTTTTTGAATGACTATTTTGTTTTTTCCTTGCTTCAATAAGTTGTGTAACCAAAAAGGCAATAACTAAAAGGGAAAAAGATGAGATAATTCTATTTATTATTTCAAAAGAATTGACAGCTTCATCCTTGAAGTAACATGGAATTAAGAAAATTAAACCCCCGGTCAAAAAGGATATAATATAAGTTTCTCTTTTTTGAGAAAAAAGCAAGCCACAAATGGGGATTAATGAATAACCAAAGCTGGATTGAATTGAGTTCGGAGATTTAATGTCAAAAAACATCAATACAATAGTCAAGATGGGAGGGAAAGTCCATTTTGGAAAATAAATAACTGAGGATAACTTTTGCAATTTTATTTTATTATTTTTTATTTAATCGAATAATCTCTTCCCCTAATTCTTTCATCTTGAGTTAACGGATGACTAAAAGCTCATTTATTGTTGAAAGTTCCTTGTTTTTCTCAAGAATTTTTGATTCTGCAACATTGCGTTTTTTCAAGGCGTCCTCAAATTCATCTGAAGTTTTAAGCTTTAATGCTTAAGGTAAAAATTTCGCAAGTGCAATTACAGTGGCCCAAGAGATTATTGCTGTACTGAATTTAAGTAAACCATTTAATCTGTATGCTGGCCAATAAAACATTACTGCATCTGTTAGTGTGTTAAACCGCATAGAAGGATAAACCCACTAAAAACCCAAAATTCCGAGGGAAGTGGGACTCCTGGTTTTTTCTCAAGAAATCGGATTAAAAATATGGGGATTAAAAAGTATGCACCCTAAATCATTAAATCACTAATGATATCCATCCATCCATGAAAACCTGACCATTCACCACAAATCCATCTGGGTGGTCAACGAGATGTGTCCAAAAGACCAGTAAAAAACTCAATTACTTGCTCCATGATTATTATCCTTTTATTATTTTTTAATAAATCGAGTATTTCGGTAAGTAAGATTTCCTCTTTACTTGGTTTTGGTGTTGCAGTTTCTTCTTTCTTTCGAGAAGATTTATAGGCTTTAATTACCATGAAAATACAGAAGGCAACTATAATGAAGTCCACTACATTTTGCACTAAATTACCATAATTTATGGTTAGTGCATCTAAAGCAGGGCTTAATTCTGCTGCGCCATCCATAGCAGATGCTTGTGCGTCCTTAATTACCAATTTTAGTTCCTTGAAGTCCACGCCTCCAGGTAACAAGCCAATTGGAGGCATTAATACATCCTTTACAAAGGAGCTTACAATTTCCCGAAAGCACCACCAATAATTACTGCAGTTGCTAGATCAATAATATTATCCATCATTGCGAAGCCCTTGTTTGGGTTGAATTTATTTCTAACTGCGTGGAGTTAGCAAGAATTACCCAATCCCCTGAAGCAGTTTCGCCATCCCTTAATAAAACGTAAAGTGTTCCTGAACTTAAATCATTTACAACATCAGCCACAAATTTAAATAAATGTCCAGCGCTTGAATTTTCTGAGCCCAGATAAACGGTTCGGCCATTTGGATGAATCGCTGTGTTTTCATGTTTGAAATTCCCCAAGGCCCGTAATTTGTCGCCATTTGCATTCCCTCCCGCTTGGTTTACAGGTTTTTTTGTTGAGGGGTCAATTTCAATACAAAAGCCACCATCATTATATCCGTCACTATTGTCATCACTGGTGTTCACAATTTCTTCACATGAAACTAAATTCCCCCAAGATGTTACTGTTCCTGAACAATTGAATCCAGTTCCGCCTACATCTGAAAAGTCAACAGCTTCAGAGTTGTAAACTCCCCAAAACCCAGTTTTTCAGTCATATGCAACATCCATAATGTATACACTTCCCGTTGGATTTTCATGGTTTATACCTAAGTAGCCACTTTTAGAACTGCCGCTTTTCGGAATATAGGCGGTGAAATCAAAATTATTACCCAAGGTTTCGCCACCGGTATTATAGGCAGCGCCCTCTATAATCAAAAATTGAAACGAATGTCTAGCGGGAAGTTGCATGGTTTCGGTTTGAGTGCCATCAACTAGCGTGGTAAAGGTGTTTATGTCTTGAGCAAAACTGACGATTTTAGATATAGAAAAACAAGAAATGGGATGATTGCCGTCATTGGGAGATTTGTTTTTTCTAACAACTCAATATCTATGCCCATTTAAAATCGTCGCCTAAAAACCAATTGAAAACGAGCCTAAATACTTATAGTTTAACTACTTTTGAGATATGAATATTTCGGTGATTATTCCTGCTTTTAACGAAACAACCTCTATTGGAAAGGTGATAAATGCCATTCCTAAGGATTTGGTAAATGAGATTATAGTCGTTAATAATGGAAGTACCGATGATACTGCCCAAGTTGCCGAAAATGCGGGGGCTACAGTGTTGATGGAAAATAGAAAGGGGTACGGTTCGGCATGCCTTTGCGGAATAAATTACCTCGCCCAAAAGTCTCAGTTAGTCGATGTGGTTGTATTTATTGATGGCGATTATAGTGATTACCCGGAACAACTTCCCTTACTAATAAATCCTATCAAAAATAACAACGTGGATATGGTCATAGGATCGAGAGCGCTTGGGAAAAGGCAGTCTGGTAGCATGATGCCTCAGCAGATTTTCGGAAATTGGCTTGCTACAACCTTGATAAAATTGCTTTACGGAGTAACCTATACAGATTTAGGACCTTTTAGGGCTATTAAATTTTCAAGATTATTGGAGCTAGATATGAAAGATACTACCTATGGATGGACTGTTGAAATGCAAGTGAAGGCAGCTAAGCGAAAATTTTTTACCACCGAAGTTGCTGTGGATTACCGCCAAAGAATTGGGGTTTCCAAAATAACAGGAACGGTTAAAGGAACAATCCTGGCAGGGTATAAAATAATTACCACGATTTTTTTACTTCGATAAGAAATCCAAAGTATTCCAAAAAGACCTTGGTAAATCTTAAATAGGTACTTTTGCACTTTCTAAAAAAAAAATATTTCCGTGGGAGAAAATGCCGCATTCATAATTGTATTAATCTATACACTTTCCATTGGTGCCATAATGGTGTTTTCCATAGGGCAAGCTGTTTTAGTTTACCAATACCTAAAAGGGAAGAAAGCCAAAATCGGCGAAAGCCAAAATCCCCGAAAAGGTTACTTTCCCCTAGTCACTCTGCAACTTCCGGTTTATAATGAGCTTTATGTGGTGGAAAGACTGATTGACGCTTGCTGCAGATTAGATTATCCTATTGACAAACTGGAAATCCAGGTGCTTGATGACTCTACCGATGAAACCAAGGAGATAATTGCTAAAAAAGTTAAAGAATACCAAGCTAAAGGAGTTGATATTTCCCAAGTTCTTCGGCCTAATAGGGTGGGTTATAAAGCAGGGGCTTTGGAGTATGGATTGAAGCAATGTAAGGGTGAGTTTATTGCTATTTTCGATGCCGACTTTGTCCCTGAACCTGATTTTTTAATGAACACTATTTCCCAATTTTCAGAGGATAACATAGGTATGGTTCAAACCCGTTGGGAGCACTTGAACTTAGATTACTCGTTATTGACCAAGGTTCAAGGCTTTGGTCTTGACGCACATTTTACTGTGGAGCAGGCTGGGCGGAATTTCGCGGGTCTTTACATGAATTTTAACGGAACTGCGGGCGTATGGCGTAAATCCTGTATTTCTGATGCAGGTGGTTGGCAGCATGATACGCTCACCGAAGACCTTGATTTGAGTTATCGTGCCCAATTAAAGGGGTGGAATTTTAAGTATCTGGAGCAATTTGCAACACCCGCCGAACTTCCCGCTGAGATGAGCGCTGTAAAATCCCAACAGTTTAGGTGGACCAAAGGAGCCGTAGAAACAGCAAAAAAGGTGCTTAGGAATGTTTGGAAAGCCGATATAGCCCTTAAACTTAAAGTGTTTAGTACATTCCATCTTTTGAACAGCTACGTATTTATATTTATCTTCCTTACGGGTGTGCTAAGCGTGCCGCTGTTGGTGATAAAAAATCAGTACCCAGTTTATCAAACGTACTTTTTATTCAGCTCGTTTTTTTTATTAAGTTTTGTGGTGATGATCGCCTTTTATATGGTGAGTTTATCGCAGCGAATTCAAAGTAAATCAGGGACTTTTAAAAGATTTCTGTTCCTTTTCCCATTATTTATGTCGGTTAGTATGGGAATGGCTTTTCATAATTCAAAAGCGGTGATTGAAGGCCTTAGAGGCAAGAAAAGCCCATTTATTAGAACGCCTAAGTTTAATGTGGTGGCCATGTCAGATAAGTTTTCTCAGAATAAATACCTCTCCAGAAAGATTGAGTGGGGCACCGTTGTCGAAACCTTGCTTGCCTTCTATTATTTGGGAGGAATTGCCATTGCGGTGTACTTTGTGGATTACGGATTATTACCTTTTCATTTAATGCTCTTTCTGGGCTTTGGCATCATTAGTTATTTTTCAATTTCCCACGCAAGACTAAGAAATTAACATGCCGAAATGGAAAATAATAATTTTCGGACTGACCATTTCCCTGCTATTGGTTGGCTTAAATTATTTTATTCCAAGGTCAGATTTTTTCTTGCTTTCACTTTGTTTTGTATCCAGCTTTGTACTTTATTTTTTCTTCTTTGTTCGATATAAGGATGGTCTTTCTTTAAACGAAGGAATTGCATTGGGAATGTTTTTCCGAGCTATTTTACTTTTTTCCCTCCCAAATTTGAGTGATGATTTCTACCGATTTATTTGGGATGGGAACTTGGCGATAAATGGAATAAATCCATTTGAATTTACTCCAAGCCAAGTGCTTGATTCAAATATTCTTCCTGAAATTAACTTTCTACACCCACTTTTAAATTCTCAGGATTATTATTCGGTATACCCGCCTGTATTGCAATGGGTATTTGGGTTGGGAGCTTTGATAGCTGGGACTTCCTTTTTGGGTAATGTAATTTTCTTTAAGCTTATTTTGCTTGCCGCCGAAGGGTTTTCATTAGTCCTAATAATCAAACTATTAAAGTCCCTTTCATTAGATCCCAAGAAAGTTTTTCTTTACGCTTGGAACCCCTTGGTTGTCCTGGAAATTATCGGGAATATTCACTTTGAAGGCCTATATCTTCCTTTTTTACTTTTATTTCTAGTGGGCTTAGTTTCTTTAAATGAAAAGAAGTCTGTGGCTGGGCTAATTGGCGGAGTAGGGTCAAAATTAATACCATTGTATTTGGTCCCGTTAACTGTGTTTAGATTAGGGGTTAAAACGGCAGTTAGAGTAGGTGCTGTGTCGATGATTGGCGGCTTAATTATATTTTTGCCTTATTTCTATAAATGGGAATTTATTCAGAGGTTTTTAACCTCAGTAGACCTGTATTTTAAAACTTTTGAGTTTAATGGTGGAGTGTACCTGGTTTTAAGGAATTTAATATCCAATATTATCGGGTACAATCCAATTCAAACGCTTGGTCCAATTTTAGGTGGAATAACCTGGGGTACGGCGCTTTTTCTCGGATTTTATTTCCGTAAGAAACCGGTTTTTGCGGCTTTTTGGATATTATTTTTTATTCTGTTTTTCGCAAGCATTGTTCACCCTTGGTACATAATCCCGTTTTTCTGTCTTTCATTGTTTACCCCTTATCGTTTTCCGCTTTGGTGGACTTTAATGATTTTCGGGTCTTATTTCGCGTATTCAAACGCGATATTTTCTGAGAATTATTTACTCGTGGGGCTGGAGTATTTCGTTGTTTTCGGCGCGCTGATTTTTGAGTTAACCCGAAAAAATGGCATGAAAAAACCCCAAGGAATTCCTGAGGTTTAATTATTTTATTTAAGGGATAAAATTAAAAATTAGTATCATCCTTGTTTTCTTGTTTTTTTACGTCTTCAAATTCTTCTCCAACATGAGGTTTATTTGCAATATGTTCGTTTTCGTCTAAATTCCCTTCATCGTCGAATGCCGGAGATTTTTCCTTGATAAACTCAACAGTTTCATTTAATGTTTCCATGAAACTTTCAAAATCCTCTTTGTAAAGGAAGATCTTGTGTTTTTCATACCCATCATCAGAAAATCTTTTTTTACTTTCTGTAATGGTTAAATAGAAATCTTCAGACCGTGTAGTTTTTACATCAAAGAAATAAGTTCTTTTACCTGCACGTACTCTTTTTGAGAAAATTTCTTGTTGATCTCTTTTGTCAAAATCAGCCATATCGCACTCAACAATTATTAGTTAAAAATGCAAGATACAAAGTTTCTAAATTGTCGGGCAATAAAAGGTAAATTTAAAAATTGGTTGAGTTTCGAGGGTGTAAAATATTAGGCTGACTGTTCTTCCAACAATTGTTTGTCGTATAAAGATTTATAATGCCCGTCTATTTTCAATAGCTGATCATGGTTGCCTTCTTCGACAATTTTTCCTGATTCAAGCACCACAATTTTATCGGCGTTTTTTATTGTGCTAACCCGATGGCTTATTATTATTGTGGTTTTGCCCTTCATCAACTCGCTTAAGTTGGATAAAATTGTTTCCTCAGTTTTTGTGTCTACCGCAGAGAGGCAATCGTCGAAGATCAATATTTGAGGTTCTTTTATTATTGCACGCGCAATGCTTATTCTCTGTTTCTGACCGCCAGATAGGGTTACTCCCCTTTCTCCAACATGGGTTTCGAAGCCTTTTGGAAACCCTACAATATTTGAATACACAACGGCGTCTTTAGCTGCTTTTTCAATTCTTTCCTGAGAAGGGTTGCTTACCCCGAAGCCAATATTATTTTTTATAGTATCACTAAAAAGGAAGGTCCCTTGTGGTACATAGCCAATTTGAGAGCGAAGACCGTTAAGATTTACTTCATTTAGTTTTTTTCCGTCAATAGTAACTGAGCCCTCGGTTGGATCATATAGTCTTGAAATAAGGTTGGTAATGGTCGATTTTCCAGATCCAGTCTTACCGATTATTGCGATAACCTTTCCTGCCTCAATTTTTAAATTTAGCTCAGAAAGCGCCGTGATTTCTGTGTCGGGATAGGTTAGGGAGACGTGGTTAAATTCTATGTTCCCTTTGAATATTTCGGCTTTCACATCAGGTCCAACGATTTCTGATTTTGTGTTTAGAAATTCATTAATTCTTTTCTGAGAAGCTGCAGCGCGCTGAACCAAAGAGCTAACCCAGCCAAGTGCAGTTACTGGCCATGTAAGCATGGTGACGTAAACGATGAATTCAGCAATATTACCTGCGGAAATAGTTCCCTTTATCACTTCTTGTCCGCCCACGTAAACAGTAAGAATAATACTTAATCCAATTAGAAGAAGCATCGTTGGGAAGAAAAAAGCCTGTACCTGAGCTAATTCCATAGATTTGTCGCGGTAAATATCGGCTTGAGCCCCAAAATCTTTATTGGTTTGCTTTTCTCTTCCATAAGCTTTAACCACTCTTATTCCGGAAAATACCTCCTGCACAAAGCTGCTCAGATTGGAGAGCTGGCCTTGAATCAATTCGCTTTTTTTGTTAATTATAT
>JBLIKP010000077.1:0-11061 GCA_047635375.1 Sphingobacteriales bacterium
GCTTGCGCCGAAGGAGGGATTGAGTTGGTTTCGATACAGATGGAGGGAAAGAAAAGGATGGATGTAGTGAGCTTGCTGAATGGGGTTTCGGAAATTCCAGAAAAATTATTTTAACTTTAAAGTACCTCCGTTTATTTTTAACCCTAATAAACTATGAAAAAATTACTTCTTTCCCTATTGGTGGCAATCCTTTTTGCCCCTTTTGCACATGCTCAAGAATGGGAATACATCCCAAATACCGACGAGTACAAACTTCGCGGAGCCTTCGAATTTAAAGGTGATCGTTTTCTTTATAATGATGGAAGCATTTGGAAATTTGATAAAACTCAAGAAAAGTGGATTGATGCTTTAAATTCAAATCTGCGACCCAATCAAATTTTGTCTTTTAATTTACCCCTTAAGGATAAATTATTTCATTCGAACGATTTACTTGCAATTTATAATTCATATCAAATAACCTATTCAACAGATGGAGTAAATTGGTCAGACATAAAATTCCTTAATAGTTTAATTTCCCCTGGGGAAAGCGCCATATTAGTGGGCATTTCTGGAGACAAATTAATTGCTGCAAAGGAGTCTTCTGATGAGAAGGGAGTTGACATTTTAACTTCCTCTGACCAAGGCGATTCTTTTCAGTTTAAAGGCAAGGTAACCACAGGAGAAAAAAGTTATCTACGGTCTGACTATTTAACTTATTATCAAAACGGCACATCCATTTTTCACGTTTTTTCAGGAGAAAATGGAATCTTGATAAAAATTGACCCTGAACAAAATATTGAATCCTTTCCATATCCAGATTCACTGCAGATTTACAACCAGTTTGCTGACAAAATTTATAATCTTGAAGATAAAATTTTTGTCTATCGAGATGATTTCCAAAAACAAACCATTCATGAATATTTAGGGAATAGTAGATGGCGAGAATTTCCTTTGGATGATTCCAATGGAGTTTACAAAGTTGAATCAATCCATCGCATAGAAAATGAATATGTGATAAGCCAATATGTTTTTTTTGGAAACAGATATAGACTTGTCTTTACTGATTTAGATGGGAACGTCAATCGCAAAGTTTATATCCCTAAATATTTGGCTCCCTTCTTACTAATTGACTTGAAAAAAGAGGGCAATAAATACATTGGGGCAGCAAGTTCCTTTGTTTTTGAAACTACCGATTTTAAATCCTTTACTTCAAAAGGAAAAAATTTAAGCACGCAAAACGGTCTTAATGTAGCATCTCAGGGAATGGATTTATTTATTAACAAGGAAAGTAGTTTATCCCGGACCTCTAATAATATCAATTTTAAAGAAGTAAGCCCATTCAATGGAAATGGAACTCTGGACAGAATTTTCATGACTGGCAAATCTTCCTTGTTGGGCAAAACCTCTAATAACCTATATATTTCTGAGGATAATGGCGACACATGGGAATCCCTAGCCATTGAAAATGGCGCCGATAGATATTTTGGAAAGGCCACCAATAAATACTTTTTTGGTTTTAATCAAGAAGGCAATTTATATCGTTTTAATCTGGAAACCAGGAAGTTTGAAAAAACAAATTCAACTCTAGAGCTTTTCAATTATTCAGAATTTAGGTTTTTTGGTGAAGGAGAAACAGTTTTCATGTTCAATCAATATTATGAACACTATAAATCCACCAATGGTGGTCTTACTTGGACAAAAGAAAATCTTGAGATAATACCATTTCAAAACGGGAAAAGACTATTTTTCTTGACATTCGACAATGATAAGCCAATCTTATATGAATGGCATACCTGGCGTTTTAATGAGATTACCGCTCAGAATACTACTAAAATTTTGACAGAGACGACCCTTGGCCTTAATTTAGTTGAATACAAAGATGGAATTGCTCTGGCAAATGGAAGAAAAGCCTACTATCTTCCTGATGGGGCTGATAAATGGACTGAATTAAACGATAAAAATATTCCAAAAACATTTGATGATAGTAAGCAATTGGTTCAAACC
Source organism: Sphingobacteriales bacterium (assembly GCA_047635375.1). Lineage (GTDB taxonomy): Bacteria > Bacteroidota > Bacteroidia > Sphingobacteriales > Sphingobacteriaceae > JBLIKP01. The sequence continues at coordinate 1,984 of JBLIKP010000077.1, forward strand.
AGGTTCGGTTTAGTTTACAACACCAATTACAACGGAATTAAAGTTTATAAGGAAACCTTAGCCAATACACTTACCACAGAAATTAAGGACGTTTCTATTTTCCCTAACCCCAATAATGGTGCGGGTACACTTTCATTAGAGAATAATTTTAATGGATCTCTAAAAATTATTGGAATGGATGGAAAGGAATATTTCAGTAAAGAAATTGACGGGTCGGATTTTGATTTTGAAATAGACAATTCAATTCCAGGGAATTATTTATTAATCCTTACCGATCACAAAGGAATTGTTCAATTTAAAGGGAAGCTTTTGGTTTACTAAATCTCTTCAAATAAGGATAAATTAAATTCATCGATATTCTGTGCTTGGCAGGTGGAGTTGCACTTTTCCTGGTTTATTAAAAAAGCTGTAAAATAATGAAGGTTGCCGACTTACTCAATGGTTTACAGACTATTCCAGAAAAATTATTTTATCTTTAAAGTACCTCCGTTTATTTTTCAACCCTAATAAACTATGAAAAAATTACTTCTTTCCCTATTGGTGGCAATCCTTTTTGCCCCTTTTGCACATGCTCAAGAATGGGAATACCTGCCCAATACTGATGATTTCGAAATCACGGGAACTTTTGATTTCAAAGGGCAGCATTATGTGTATAATGAATTTAGCCTTTGGTATTTTGATGAGGCGAAAGAAGAATGGATCTATTCCTTTGATGGTTTTCTAAATGAAAATCCATTTTATGGAATTTATAACGTTCTACATGGTGATGAAAAGATTATTATACAAAGCTTTGATAGGTTTTACAGCTCAACCGACGGGATAAATTGGTCCCCCCAAGTAAAAGGAAACCTAATAAAAAACAACGAATATATAAGGATAATTGGATACCTAAACAACCATATTATTGGCGTTAATGTGGAGGGAACTAATCGTGAGAATTTAGTTGTTTATAAAAGCTCGGACCTGGCTAAAACTTTTACAAAAGTAGGCGCCTTTGAATATGACACCGAATACTTTGCTGATTTCCCCTTACTTTCCTATGATAACGATCATCTTTTATTTACCGAATCCCTTAGCAACGGGTTCATGTTTAAGATAAATTCGGACTTTTCATCGGAAAAAATTGCGTTACCTGATTATGGACAATGGCATTATATTGAAGATGTGCACGCTTTAAAAGGAAGGATATTATTACCTAGTTATGGCTCGTTTGAAGGCAGTATTGAATATTTCAATGGAAACTCATGGACTTCTTATGAATTATTAGATACGGTAAATAAATTAATTCCACTCCATGGGTTTTTCGTAGAAAACGAGATATACGTTTTTTCAAAAAGCTACCGGCCTGAGAAAAAAAGGGTCTCAAAATACGACCTAAATTTTAACCTGATAGAATACCATGATTTACCCGATAATATCGACATCGAAAATATTCTTTCCTTAAAAAAAGACAAGGATGACTTTATCCTAATGTCTAAAAATAAACATCATTTAAAAACCAAGGATTTTGAATCCTTCCAATTCTTTACAAAGAAATTGAGCACATCCAGCAATTTAGAATTAGTATCACAAGGAATGGACTTGTTTATTAATAATTCTGATGGGGTTTTCAGAACCTCAAACGGGTCAACATTTAAAAAATTGGTACCGGACTCTTCAAGCCATCCTTCTGATTATAAAGATGATGTGCTATTTGCAATAGGAAAAAATAAGCTTTTATCTTACTCAGGACCATTTGACGATTACTTTATTTCAATTGACAATGGGGATAATTGGACAAAGCATAATTTAAAGGGTAAAAATATTGAAAATCACCACGAAGAAACCCGTTTTTACCAAGCTAATAATCGTTATTTCTTTTTTTACGATGGGTTTGATGAGAGATTCTTTAGGCTTGATGTGGAGACAAGGGAAGTCAATATTACTAACCTAGATTTTTCTGTTTATCCCAGTTATTCAATCAGGTTTTTTGGTGAACAAGAAACCATTTTTTGCTCAATTTTTAATGATTTATACAAATCCATTGATGGAGGGAAAAACTGGTTTAAAGAAAAAGAAACTGGAAAAACATTAATCCAACTTAGCAAAAGGTTGTTCAAAGTAGTTATTGATGGGACTGACTCCAAAATTTATGAATGGAAAAACTATAATTTCAACGAAATAAAAGCTGAGAATACTTATGAAATATTAAAAGAGAACCCAAGTAGGAACTTTGTTGAATACAAAAGCGGGCTCGCCTATATTTCCAGAAATGGAATGTATTATTTGGAAAACGGTTCTTCAAGATGGGAAAAGCAAACTTATCCCGGATTTAAAAGGGATTTTTCAATTAACACTGTCGTTCCTACCCGTTTCGGACTTGCTGTTGCAAATAAATACCGTGGGTCATGGTTCCTTAAAGAACAAGTAGTCAATGTAATCTCAAATGAAATTGAGTGTCTAACCGTTTATCCAAATCCTAACAAAGGCCGAGGAACAATTGACGTTCCTTCTGGAATTCAAGGGCAACTAGAAATCATGAATATCAAAGGTCAGTCGGTTTTTTCAAAGCAGATTGAAGAAGGTGAAAATCACTTCAATATTAAAAATCCAGTTTCTGGGGTTTACTTTATTAGACTCTTGGATGAAAGTGGGGTGATGAAATTTAATGGAAAACTGATTTTGGAAAAATAGAGCGTTTAAACATTCTCCATTTCAGCGACATGGTTGTTTAGAATGTTCATCATTTCACGTGCTTTAGTACTAAAGAACCGTCTTTTTCCAAATCCTCCTACCCACTGCACTCCACGCACTGAATTGGTGAGCCAAATTTCGTCTACATGCTCCAATTGATCTGGGCGTAAATAAGCTTCTAAAGGGGTTAGGTTTAACTCGTGGGCAAGTTTCATAACCACTTCTCGCATCACGCCTGGAAGTGGCCCATCAGTAAGTGGTGGAGTAACTAATTTATCGTCTTTAAGAATGAAGATATTTGATGCTGTGGCTTCTACTACTCGCTTCTCAGGATTCACCAAAAGCACATCGTCCCAGCCTTTTGACTTGGCGAAATTTCCTGCGTAAACGTATGTCGTCCCACCCAATTTTTTAACTGCTGAAAGAGAATTTGGTAAGATTAACGGCTCAGGACATACGCCTAATAGAATTCCTTTTTTATTCAACTGGAAATCCTTTTCTTCCATCCGCGAAAGCGAAAGCACAAAATCACTCTCCCTTTTTTCTGGAGTGAAAAATCCGCCCGGCTGACGGAAAACAACAAGTTTTACTCGTGCACTTTTAAAAATCTTATTACTTAAACAAAGGGACTCGACGCGTGTTAGTATTTCCGAGGCCACTAATGGAAATGGCGGGGTTATGTCTAATGTTTCACACCCTTTTGTGAATCGCTTAAGGTGAAGATCAAGGAATGGGATTTTCCCTTCAATCATACGCATAGACTCAAATAAGCCGTCGCCATAATTAAAGGCACGGTTATCCAAGTCGGCGAAGTGCTGATCGTTGGTTATTTTTTCATCGTTATGAAGGATAAAATTCCTTACTTTTCCCATTCGGCAAAAATCAATATTAAGGTTTAAAACAACAAAAATGGTTCATCATTTTCGCAGTAAAAATTATTTAGACGAACCCAACAAGTTTGAATTCTTCAATAACTATGCATCTCCCCTGTATCTTCAGCTGTTTGGAATAATTGCGATTTTTATTCTTTGGGCGCTTTCGCAAAAACTTTCTCTCTCGTGGGTGATCATTCCAGCATGTCTGGGTATTGGGTTAATACTCCCTACAGTTACGCACATGAAAATGAAAAACCAAATTACCAAAATTATTATCGATCGTGAGTTTGTTTGTATTTACACCGCATACGACCAATATAAGTCCACCGCTGAATATTTCGAGCACTTTCAAATAGCTGGACCAACCCGAAAAAAAGATCAAATCACCATAAACTACAAGAATAGGATTTTTGAAATTAAACAGGAAGACTTCCCCGATTTTGAGGAAATCTGGATGGTAATGAACGCTCCTAAAGAATCTCCTTTAGCATAGCAACACACAATTCGTTTTCCTTTGGTAATCCTACGGAAATACGAATACATTGCGGCAATCCAAATGCCGGTAACTGACGTACAAAAACTCCACGTTTCATTAACTCATTGAAAATTTCGTTTGCACGTTCTTCAGTTTCAAAATCAACCATCACGAAATTGGCGTAAGACTTAAAATATTTTAAGCCAAGTCTTCCAAATTCACGGTAGAAGTAATCTAATCCTGATTTATTATTTTCAATCGTCTTTTTAAGGAAATCAGTATCATCCATTGCACCAAGGCCTGCTGCTTGGGCAAGATTTGAAGGCTCAAAAGTTAGCTTCACCTTCATCAAAGGCTCAATAATATCTTCGTGTCCTACAGCGTACCCAACTCTATTCCCAGCAATACCATAGGCTTTACTGAATGTCCGCAAAGTCAAAATATTAGGATAGTTGAAGTTTAAACTATTTGGGAAGTCTTCGTGAAGGATTTCTGAATATTCGAAATAGGCCTCGTCCAATACCACTAAAATATGATCAGGTAGTTTTCTTAGGAAGGTTTCTAACTCTTCCCGCGTAATCATAGAGCCGGTAGGATTGTTTGCGTTAGGAAGGTAAATCACCTTGGTTTTAGAATTAATCCGTCGAAGAATACCTTCCATGTCGAAGCGATAATCCTCAGTCATTGGGACCGTTACGCAAGGCACATCGTTAATCATGGACCAAATGTAAATAATCACAAAACTACCTTCACTGGTCACAAGTTCGTCGTCACCACTGCAAAAAGCCTTAAGGATATTCATCAAAAGGCTTTCGGAGCCGTTACCGCAGATAATATTATCAGGCTTCTTCCCTAGCTTTTTAGCGATTTTCTCACGAAGTTTCTGGCTAAGTGGGTCAGGATAAAGATGACTGGTTTCTAGCGCTTTTTTTACTTCGGCAATAGCCTTAGGAGAGGCACCAAAATTATTCTCATTATTCCATAAAATGGCCACCTCATCCAAGCCGAACTCCTTCTTGATTTCTTCAATAGGCTTTCCAGGCTTATACGCCTTAAGACTTTTAATATATTGTGGGACTTTTATCATTTGAAATACCTGTTGATATTCTGGACGACAAAGATATTCTTTTCACTACAATGTGAAGTATGAAATCCCTCTTTTTGCCGTAACAAAAATGGGTATCTTTGAGGAATTTTAGGATAAACCCCTAACCATGAGCCAGAAAATTGAAATTGTACTTTCCCCTGAATTAAGTGATATTGAGTCACATATCCTTAATGCTTGCGCAGAAAAATTAAAAATACAGACGTCGGAAATTTCCGATTTCATCGTTAACCGGAAAGCCATTGACGCTCGAGGCAGATTTGTGAAAATCCGCCAATGGGTCACAGTAGCCGTTAAGGGAGAGAAAATCGACAGGCCAGAATTCAATCCAAAATACCATCAAGTACATAACCGCCCTGAAGTCCATATCGTGGGCGCTGGCCCAGCCGGACTATTTGCTGCACTGGCACTTTTAGAACACAACATGAAGCCCGTAATTATTGAGCGCGGGAAAAATGTACGTGAACGAAGACGTGACTTGGCGACTTTAAACAAAGAAGGCCTGGTTAATCCAGAGTCAAATTACTGCTTCGGTGAAGGCGGCGCGGGGACCTATTCAGACGGAAAACTTTACACCAGAAGCAAAAAACGTGGCGATGTAGAAGCTGTTTTCCAAACCTTTGTGCACCATGGTGCCAATCCCGACATCCTCGTCAATGCCCGTCCGCACATTGGGACAAACAAACTTCCCGAAATCATTTCGGCGATAAGCAAAACCATCACCGATCACGGCGGAGAAATACTTTTCAACACCAAATTGACAGATTTGGCTTACTCCGATGGGGAATTAAAGTCAATCACCCTAAACGGAGATCAAAAAATTGACGCCAAGCATTTAATCGTCGCGACGGGACACTCCGCCAACGATATATACGAGCTTTTTGACAAGAAAAAATTAACATTGGAAGCAAAGCCCTTTGCGCTCGGATTAAGAGTAGAACACCCCCAAGAATTGATCGACAGCGTGCAATACCGTTGCGATTCAAGGGGAGAATTCCTTCCGCCAGCCTATTACAGTTTGGTGGAGCAGGTTCAAGACCGAGGCGTATTTTCTTTCTGCATGTGCCCAGGAGGGATTATCGCCCCATGTGCAACCGAAAACAACGAAATTGTGGTAAACGGGTGGTCGCCAAGTAAGCGGAACAATCCCTATGCAAATTCTGGAATGGTTGTTCAATTATTCCCAGAGGATTTCGGGACAAACTCTCCGCTTGACGGACTAAAATACCGTGCACAAATCGAGCAAAAAGCTTTTGAATACGGCGGAGGAAATCAAAAAGCCCCAGGCCAACGCCTTACCGATTTCGTTTATGGAAAATCAGGATCTGGAATCCCGCAAAACAGCTATATCCCGGGAGTTACGGAATCCAACTTGCTAGAAATTCTTCCACAGGTTGTAGGAAAAAGACTTCAACAAGGCTTTAAAGCCTTTGGCGGAAAAATGAGGGGGTACATTTCAGAGGAAGCCGTTGTGGTTGGAGTTGAATCCAGAACTAGCAGCCCGGTAAGGATTCCACGCGATAAAGAAAACTTTATGCACCCCGACTGCAAGGGGATTTATCCTTGCGGCGAAGGCGCTGGTTTTGCAGGAGGGATCGCATCAGCAGCAGTTGACGGGATAAATTGTGCATTAGCTATAATGAAAAACGGAGAGTAAAAATTTACCCTCCATTTGTGTTGTTCTTTATTTTTTGAATAATTATTCCTTTATGAATTGAATCACTTTCCGGTCGTTTTCTGTTATAATTTCAACATAATAAGGTCCAGACACGTAATCGCTTACTTCAATTTGATAGGATTGCTCTGAAATTGAGGGCTCAAGATTTTTGGTCTTTAAGAGTCTCGCCTCCATTCCATAAATATTAATTTCCCCTTCCTTTTCACTAATAAAAGAAACCGAAAAAAGATTATCGGCTGGAATTGATTTTAATACTGGTCGATGTATGGAGGTTAGTTCAATTAATTTTTGATTTGGTTCATTTATCAAAGCTTCTGAAACCGCTTTTGAGGGATAATAACTTTCGTTAATCGGGCTCATTGATTCGCAAACTCTTTGGAAAGCTTTCCTTGCCTGAGAATCATCATCCTCACTACAAATACGGAAACATTCCTCCTTCAATTCAATATTTTTACTATTCTTTTTATCTTGAGCCGAAGCGTAAGAAAATCCACTTAAAAAAAAAATTACGGTTAAGATATTGCAAAGCTTTTTCATGGGGATATTTTTAAAAAATGAATATAAATTAAAAAGCGTATTCTGATTTTAATTTAATAATAATCCACTAATTTATTGATAATCAAAATTTAACGAATCCAAAGGAGCATTATTACTTAATTCTTTAAAAACAACTTGCAGGTAAATTTGTAAAATTATTAACAGTCTAAAAAACAACAAAATATGAATGAAGTTATTGAAACCATCTGGCCATTTGTAATAACCTACGGCCCAAAAGTAGTAATGGCCTTAGCCACACTAATCATTGGATTTTGGGTGATAAACTGGTTTGTAAGAACCGTTAAAAAGGTAATGATAAAACGGAATGTTGATGAATCCTTAATTCCATTTCTAAAATCATTATTGAACGCTCTTTTAAAGGTTATGCTATTAATTAGTGTAGCAGGTATGGTAGGCATAGAAACCACTAGTTTTATTGCCGTAATTGGAGCAGCAGGATTAGCCATAGGCTTGGCGCTTCAGGGGAGTCTTTCCAATTTTGCAGGAGGAGTTTTAATTTTAATCCTAAAACCATTTCAAAAAGGGGATTTTATTAACTCAGGATCCCACAGCGGAACGGTAAATTCAATTCAAATTTTCTATACCATCCTAAAAACGCCCGACAATAAAACTATTGTCCTTCCAAACGGCCCTTTAGCCAACAGCGCGATCACCAATGTCACCGCCGAACCTACACGAAGACTAGACATGGTTTTCGGGATTGGGTATGGTGACGATGTTTTAAAAGCAAGAGCAGTTTTGGCTAAACTTGTTGAGGAAGATGAGCGAATATTCAAGGATCCATCTCCGGGTATTTTTGTGGAGGCTTTGGCCGATAGCTCAGTTAACTTTAAACTTAAGCTTTGGTTAAAAAAGGAAGATTATTGGGGAGCATTTTACGATTTCCAAGAGAAAGTAAAACTTACTTTCGATAAGGAAGGAATCTCAATTCCTTTCCCACAACGTGATGTTCACATCCATAATCAAAAGTCTTAAATATACCACCTTATTAATCATAATAGGCTGCTTTAACTAAGTCTAGTCATTTTTAGTGCACTTTTTAAAAGTCCGTTTTTCTTTATGAAAAACGGACTTTTTTTTGTCGTATGGGTATTATATTCCTTAACTTTTACTTACTAAAAACCAAAACATATACCCATGAAAAACCTAACTTATAATCGTCCGCTCATTATCGCAGTGGACTTCGATGGAACCATTGTTGAACACCGCGCCCCTAAAATGGGGAAACCTTTGCCTGGCGCATTTGAAACCTTAAAAGCCTTAAAAAATGAAGGACATCGTTTAATCCTTTGGACTTACCGTGATGGGGACGCATTAACCGAGGCAATAGACTTTTGCAGAGAGAATGGCCTAACCTTTTTCGCTATCAACAATAGCTTTCCCCATGAAGAATACCTCCCCATTATGAGTCGTAAAATCAACGCCGATATTTTTATTGACGATAGAAATGTTGGTGGATTTGTAGGGTGGGCAAAAATTCGAAAAGACTTACTCACCGACGCCCCTCCTACTTTTTTCCATAATGTTAATAGACAACCCGCCAAAATTGGGGTGCTTATGCGAATGATGAACATCAATATATTTTAAGCAAAAAAAGGGTGCCGTTACCGGCACCCTTTTTAAAATTGATGTTGTTGATTATTAATTAACTAAAAATTTCTTTGTTAATGATTTCTTATCATCTAGTACAAGGTTAATTAAGTATAAACCTTTT
>JBLIKP010000078.1:0-11023 GCA_047635375.1 Sphingobacteriales bacterium
ACTCCAACCCCTGCTCCACGGTAAACTTGGAAGGGATTAAACTCTTCGAAATTTCTCCATGTTGCACCACCTTCGGCGAAGGTTAGCATATATACTGTTGCACTTGGGTTAAGCGTTAGCGGGTAACGCAATTCCAAGGTGTACTTATTATAAATTGGAGATCCCTGTGAACGGAATTGAGCATCTTGTGCTACTGAATTATTTTCATACGATCTAAGCGCCACAATTTCTGACCCTTGTAAGAAATCCACGTTACTAAACCCGTCACCACCTAATTTAAATCTTTCGAAAGGTGATATTCCTAAGGTCTCATCATACAAACCTAAGAAACCGAAATTCAGCTTGCTATTTAACACAAGATTTCCAGCAATTGCGGTAAAAAAGTTAGCATCAAATTTCCATTTGTGGTACTCCACAAACTTATATTTTTCATTTGCAGGAAGGTCGCTATAATCCTTGTTGTTAAATGCCGAAAATGGCGGTGTCACCTCTAAGGTTAAGGATAGATTACTACCTGACCTTGGATAGATTGGTTGGTCTACACTATTTCTTGAAAGGGTGCTACTAAGGTTAACATTGTATGATTCTCCATTGTCAATTACAAATCGTCCACCGGCATTAACAAGGCGGTAACGACTCACGTTAATTGAGTTTCTCAAGGTGAAGAAATCGTCAGGGAATTTTAATCGTTGGCCTAAACCAACAGAAGCTCCAGTAATAGTAATTGATTGCTCACTTTGGAAAACATTTCCAAATCCGAATGAGTTTTTCGAGTCAAAAACACTAACCGATAGAGAATTAGGCTTTTTCCCTCCTAACCAAGGCTCAGTGAATGAGAAACTGTAGGAGCGATAAAAATTACCGTTAGTCTGTCCTCTTACAGTTAAACGTTGACCATCCCCAGAAGGAATTCCATTTTTCCATCCATCCCTTTTAAAGGCGTTTCTTAATGAAAAGTTATTAAATGAAAGTCCTAAAGTAGCCACAACTGTTCCTGCTCCAAAACCACCAGAAAGCTCCACCATATCACTTGACTTTTCGGCAACAGTGTATTCAATATCTACTGTTCCATCTTCAGGATGTGGGATTGGATTTACTCCCAATTGCTCAGCATCGAAATAACCAAGTTGAGAAATTTCACGTGTTGTTCTAATAATATCTGAACGGCTAAACTTTTGTCCTGGCTTGGTACGTACTTCACGAAGAATTACGTGATCATTGGTTTTATCATTTCCGTTTACAATAATCCTATCGATTGTGGCTTGCTCACCTTCATAAATGGCAATATCTAAATCAATGGTATCTCCATAGACTTTCTTTTCAATTGGAGTTACTTGGAAAAACAGATAACCATCATCTAAATAAAGGGAACCAATGTCTCTTCCGTTCGGATCACCGTTAAGGCGTTTTTCTAAAAGGGCTTTATTATATATTTCTCCTTTATTTACTCCTAATATTTTCGATAAGGCCTTACTGTTATATTTAGTATTCCCTACCCAACTAATGTTACCGAAATGATACTTAGGGCCTTCGTAAAGTTCAATATCTAGGTTAACTCTTTCATTATTTACTTTGATAAGCGTGTCACTTAATATTTGGGCATCACGGTATCCCTTCGCATTATATTTTGTGATTAAAATCGCCTTATCCTCCACAAAATTATCTTCCATGTATTTGGAAGTTTTAAATAAACGCAGTGGGCTACGCTGTTTTGTTTCTTTTAAATAACGGCGGACTTCTTTGTCGGTGAATGCTTCATTACCTGAAACATTAATATTTTCAATTTTAGTTTTTTCGTTTTTCTCGACTCTGATAAGTAACTCAACGCTATTGTTATAAAGTGTATCTTCTTTAGAGTCGATTTGAACATCAACAAATAAAAACCCTTTTTCAATAAAGTAGTCGGTGATAATTAGTTTAGTATTATTTATTATGTTTTCGTTTACCACACGCCCTTTGATAAGTTTTATTTTATCTCTAAGGTCGTCGGCGGTTCCTTTTTTTACTCCTTTAAAGCTAAATCGAGAGAGTCTTGGTCTTTCTTCTAGTTGGATATCCAAAAAGATGGTGTTTCCTACAATTTTTGATGCCGAAATAGAAATATCTTCAAAAAGATCTTGCTGCCAAAGTTTACCAATGGCTGAGCTAATGGTTTCGCCAGGGACTTGCAATTTTTGCCCAACTTTTAGCCCCGACAAATCTTTAATTGCATCAGTATCTAAGTAATCTACTCCACTAATGGTTATCCCACCAATTTCGTATTCCTTGGGTGCTTCGTAGCTTAACTTCTGGCTTTTATTAAAGTTCAAAACTTGCCCTTGTGATAGGGTAGAAAATGAAATAACAATAATAAGAATCCAATATTTCTTCAGGCTCATTATAAGTCTTTGTTTAATTCTTGTTTGATATTTGTTCGCTTGTTTTTCCAAACCTTCTTTCTCGGTTTTGGAAATCTATAACTGCACGATAAAGTTCATCTCTTCTGAAATCTGGCCATAAAACCGGCGAAAAGAAAAGTTCTGCATAAGCAATTTCCCAAAGTAGGTAATTACTAATTCTAAATTCTCCGCTTGTGCGGATTACTAATTCAGGGTCAGGAACACCATTTGTACTCAAATGAGCAGCAACAGTTTCTTGATTAATATCTTCTGCTTTAAGCTCACCAGACGCCACCTTTTGGGAAATAAGCTTTGTAGCGTTGGTAATATCCCAACGAGAGCTATAACTAAGCGCCAAATTTAAGGTGAGTCCTGTATTTTCCGATGTCTTGGCCATTGCCTCTTCCAACTCATTTTTACAATCACCTGGAAGTGAATTTAAATCTCCAATGGCATTTAAACGGACATTATTTTTTAATAGTGTTTTAGTCTCTTTCCCAATGGTACTTACTAAAAGTCGCATTAATGCATTTACCTCAAACTTAGGTCTATTCCAGTTTTCGGTACTAAAGGCGTAAAGCGTTAGGAAACCAACACCCAATTCGGCGGAAGCCTCCACGGTATCACGCACCGCTTCAACCCCATTTTGGTGACCGAAAATTCTATTTTTCCCTTTTCCTTTTGCCCAACGTCCGTTTCCGTCCATAATCACGGCAATGTGCTTAGGAAGACGTTTTTTGTCTACTTGATTTTTTAACTCTTCCATTAATAATCACTTAGTTCTGGACATCTAAATGGCTTAAAGGTGTACGAAAGGCCGAAGGTAATAAATGAATATGTATCGTTAAACACATCATTCCCCCGTTGCTGACCTTCGATTCCGTACCTAGTATTATCCGAGGCAGGATTGCTTAAAAAAGCCGCGGCGACGCCACCTTGCTCTAAAATTTCTTGGTTATCGGCGTACGTCCCACTCACATCGTCCAAATAATCAGTTGTGGTGTAACGCAAACCAATCTCTGTGTTTACGTTCCACTTTCCTGCAAAATTATATTTAAAACCAATCCCTACTGGAAAAGATGCAGCAAACTTAGAATAAGTTGCCTTGCTGTTGTTTAAAAATTGTCCTTCGGTTCCTAATGGGCGCAATTCGACCAAACTACCTTCATAAATGGCTTTAGGATTAAAATTAATAAGAGCTACTCCGCCAAAAAGGTAGGGAGTTGCTTTATCCTTTCCTTCGTCTACCTGAAAATCAAAAAAGCTGATTTCCAGCTGGCCAGCTAATTCAATAATCTCAGATGTGAAGGAAAGTCCACGATCGCGTAAATTTGGATCTGAGTTTTCAAAATCATAAGCCTCAACAAATGTTTTGGACAAAGCGATTTTTGTGGAAATACGTTTATTGTGATTTTTACGGTAAAAAATACCGTAACCACTACCTGAAAAGCTGGAATAATTTGATGGGTTAATGTCTCCTACATATCCACTTGCAAGCACTCTAACTCCAATTTCATTTTTTTGCGCTTGCGCAGACAATGAAACAACAGAAATAAAGATAAAAAGGATAAAAAATCTCAACATTATTCGGGTGCAAAAGACGTGCAAAGCTACTATTTTTAATGGTTTTAACCCTTTAAAAAAGAGATAACTTTTGACTTTATTGGAGTAGTTAAATAACTAGTTACGGGTATCAAGTCCCCACATTAATTTATTCCTAAGTGTGGTCAGGAAATTTTCGTTACTTAAACGTACTAAGTTGAGTTCAAATTGTGTTTTACGCACAGCTAATTGCGTTCCCATTTTTATGGACTCGGTTCTGGAGTCAAGAGTTACATTAAATTGGCTTGAGCGGCCTTCTACCTCAAAAGTTATCACACTATTATCGCTAATGATTACAGGTCTAACATTTAAGTTGTGTGGAGAAATTGGAGTAATTACAAAGTTACCCGATTGAGGGAAAATTATGGGACCACCGCAGCTTAAAGAATATCCAGTTGACCCCGTTGGGGTAGCAATAATCAAACCATCCGCCCAGTAGGAGTTTAAAAACTCTCCATTTAAGTACGCATGAATGCGGATCATCGCGGAGCTATGTTTTTTATGAATTGTACATTCATTTAGCGCATAGTTAACGCCTCCAAAAATTGATGATTCAGATTCTAAGCGAATTAATCTTCTTTGATCAAGTGTGTAGTGACCTGCCATAAGCGATTCTAGGGCAACCTTCATTTCTTGCTTATTAATTCCAGCTAAGAATCCAAGTCGACCCATGTTTATCCCCAATACAGGAATTCCGCTTGAGCGGACTAGAGTTACAGTGTCAAGCAAAGTCCCATCCCCACCGATGCTCAAGAGGTAATTGACTTGACCTTCAAGTTCATCATGAGACTGAAATGTATCATAAGATTTAGAGATGGTTTTCTTCTTTTGAAGAAATTCTAAATAATCTTTGAAAACAATTAATTCGGCGTCCATCTGACTCATTATGTCAAAAAATTCTTTGACATAATTAAGTGATGAAGAATTATATGATCGGCCGTAAATGGCTATTCGCATATGCTATTAAATATTTAAATACTTCATGAATTCATCATATCTGTCCTTGGAGTCTTCCATGAAAATATCTTGATGAACGGTGGCTTTGACCACATAATCAAAGCGTTCAAATGAATTTAAAATATAGGTTAAGTCGGTTTGGTTAATTTTTAGAACCACATCCATTTTTGTGCTATCCTTTTGCGTTGTGATACTCACACTAAGAATACGTGCGTTGTTAGACTCGACAATTCTAGCTATTTCTGTAAGGCTATAATCTCTAACCCCCATTTCTAGAACAACAATCCCACCTGGTTCAGTAACAGAGCTCATGTTTGCCAGTCTATGCACAAGGACCTCCAGGGTAATTAGTCCCAGGTATTCCTCATTGGTGTCAAGCACAGGGACAACCGTTAGCTTTTGATCATCAATAATTTTTAACACTTCATAAAGATGTGCAGCTTCGTAAACGAAAGGATGTTTTAAACTTAATTTTTGGTTTCCAATTGGCTCCAAAGGTTCATTTAGATCCAGGATGTCGTCCTCAGAAATAAGTCCTAAAAAGTCACGATTATTTACAATTGGAAGATGGTTCACTCTGAACTCAGTCATCCAATTCAATGCCCTTTCAACCGAATCGGATGTTTTCAGGGGTGGAACTAAATCAGTAATTAAATCGCGAGCAAACATGTTTTAAATTTTAAGGTGGCTAATATAATAAACGTAAAATTCACTATTTTAGCTCTTTTGTAAGGGTAATATTAATCAAAAACCCCGAAGTTGAGGTAAGTTTTAAGATAAATTCTTTATGATTCCCATAGGAATTCCCCCATGATTTGGGACACTTCCTTGGCTTTTTCTATTATCGCCGCATGCCCACAATCTTCAATCCAGTTTAATTTTCCTTTTTTGAAAAGGGAAAAGAGCTCCTCCCCCATTTCGGGCGGAGTTATCTTATCATCCTTACCCCATATTAAACAAGTTGGAATTTTGAGCTTTAACATGGCTCTACCCATTTTATTTTCGGAGGAAGATTTGGCAAGAGCCAGGAGCCTTTGCACTTTGTTCGGGTCGTTTATTACAGCCTCCACATCCGCGACAAGCGAACTAGAAATTAAACTTTCGTCAAAAAAATGCCACGCCACCCGCTTTTTTATTGCTTCAAGGTCGCCTCGTTTGGGGAACGTCCCACCACCCTCGGCTCTATACAAACCTGCTGTGGCTATTAGCGTCATGCTCCTAATTTTTTCGGGATAACTCTCAGCATAAAGCATGGCGACATGTCCTCCCAAGGAGGTGCCTACGATATGAAATTCGTCCCATTTCTTAAACTCAACAAACTCTTCCACATAATCCAATAGACCTTTTACCGAAGTCTTAAGTAAGGGCATTTTGAATAATGGTAGGTAGAGAAGATGGTAATTAAAATCGTCTCCAACCTGCTCCAAAAAGCCTTTCTCCATCTCATTTTCACCAAAAAGCCCATGAAGGATAAGCACCGGCTTTCCGGTGCCTTTTTCGTGATAGGTGAATGATTTTCTCTTATGCAATTGAATCATAAAAGCCGATTTTTAAAGTACTCTAATTTACCTTATAAAACCGCCAAGGGCAAATTAAACAGGAAAACCCTCTGGAATTATTGACGACTTGAATTGATCAAAATATTCTTCAACCGAAGGGATAAGATTTTCAAGTCCGCTTGTGTACTCGGTAATGAATGCCAAGGTTTCTGGAGCTAAGGGCTCTAAGTAGGGGGTTATTTGGGAATATTCGTGGATTGAAACTTCCAACATCCCGCTAATATTCACTAACCAAAGCACGACACTCAATCCAAGTGAGAATTTGAGCACACTAAATAGCACTCCTATAATTCTGTTCACCACGCCTAACAATGTGACATTAATGAGCATGTTTACCAGTCGTCCTAGCGCATAAACCGTTAGAAAAACCGCTAGAAACACGATAATATAGGAAAGAGTGGGCACGAACGGAGAAACAAAATTCATCTCTTCCGTAAGAAAGCGGACGCCATAATCGGCGAGCACAATGGAACCTAAAATCCCCAACAAAAGGGCTACGGTACCTATAATCTCACGCAGAAAACCGTTTTTGAATCCAGCAAATCCAGCGAAAGCCAAAATGGCCAAAATCACTATATCAAGCCACTGAACTGGCATTATCCTAGAAGATCTTTAACCATTGCCGAAATCGCTTTCCCATCTGCTTTGCCCGCTAATTTTTGAGAGGCTATCCCCATAACCTTACCCATGTCCTTCATTGAGGAGGCTCCAGTTTCTGTAACTATTGCAGAAACAGCAGCTTTTAATTCGTCGGCACTCATCTGTTTTGGAAGGTATGCCTCAATAGCGGCAAGTTCGCCAAGTTCTTTTTCAGCAAGCTCCGGACGGCCGTTTGTGGTATACACATCAGCCGATTCTTTGCGTTGTTTGGCAAGTTTTTGCAGCACTTTTAATCCAACATCTTCAGAAAGCTCATCGTTTCCGCCTTTTTCAGTTTTTGCGATTAACAAAGCGGCTTTTACACTTCTTAAAGCAGCAAGCTTTATAGTGTCTTTTGCGCGCATTGCGTTCTTAATTTCTTCGTTGATGGTTTCAAATAATCCCATAATACTTTCTAAAATAATGATCCTTGATTTCCCGTATCCTTTGGATTATCCACGTTATCGGGGTTTGTTATCTCAAAAGACACATCAGCAGTGTCTTTTGTTTCTTCGTTTTCTTTTTTTGCATTTGGCTCTTCGGCCGATGAAGTTTCGTCTTCCGCTATCTCTTCCGTTTGCACTTCCAATTCTGCTTTGACTTCAGGAAAAATTTCATTCACCACCTTAACACCAGAAACGGGCTTTGCACTTAGCTTATTTCCCATAGCTTTCCAGCCTTTCACATCGATAAAATCTTGAAGGCCAATGTTTTCATTCGGAAATTCTTTATCCTTAACCTTTTTAAACTTCACCTCGATTTCGGCTTCTGAAGCCACAGATACAGCCGCTAATTTGGACCCTTTAGAATCAGTGATAAACTTTTTCTTTCCTTCGCTTAAGCTTTCAATATTGAAACGCTTCACAAAATATTCCTTGTGCTCACCATCGAAATACACAGTGCTTACCACAAGGTCTTTATAGTGCTTTGTTATTACTTTTATTCCGTCGTCGAAGTGATTCACAAGCTCGAAATTTGTGATTTCATATTCTCCCGTTTGATAGATTACAAGAATCTTATCCTCTCCATCAAACTCACCAAGAAACCTCCCTCTTTCGCCAGTATTAAGCCTAAGAGACGACTCATCGAACCATATTTTTAATCCGCCTAAGGTAGAAACCCCTTTTTCTTTCAAGGCAAATTTCTTAACAGGATATTTGGTTAAAATATTTCCTGCTGAAGTCCTCCCTTTTATTGTCAATTCAGAGAAATCAAAATCGAAGACCTGCTTCCTGATGCGCTTCATTGGCTTCAGGTAAACAGTGATAATCTCAGCCTCACCGTTAGGATTCGCAGTAAAATAGGTGACCTTGGAACCTTTCGATCCCTTGGTTAAATCATATTCTCTTTCTCTGGTAATGGACTTAACGGCAAAGCGTTTAATATAGCTTGTACCCGTATCTCCATCGCGGTAAATCATGTTGTAGATTGTACGCTCATCGCCTTTTTTCCAAACTGCGATATGGATAATCCCCTTGCCCACAAAGACTTTATCTGAAACACGAACTACTTGAAAAACTCCGTCTTCACGAAAGATGATAACATTATCGATATCTGAGCAATCGTCTACAAACTCGTCTTTCTTTAGCCCTATCCCAATAAACCCATCGGCACGGTTTACGTAAAGCTTTTCATTGGCTAAAGCCACTTGAGAAACTTCAATGGAACCGAAGCTTTTAATCTCCGTTTTTCTTTCTCTTCCCTTGCCGTACTTATCCTTAAGCCTAAGGAAATAGTCAATAGCAAATTGAGTTAAGTTGGCAAGATGGTGCTCAACTTGAGCAATTTCGTCGGTCAAACGGTTTAAAAGCTCATCGGCTTTAAACGTATCAAATTTAGAAATCCTCTTGATTTTTATTTCTGTTAATCGGACAAGGTCTTCTTCCACAATTTCACGGTAGAAATCCTTTTTAAATGGTTCTAATCCATTGTCGATTGCCACCAAAACAGCCTCCCACGTTTCACATTCTTCAATGTCGCGATAAATCCTGTTTTCAATGAATATTTTCTCTAAAGACCCAAAAAGTTGTCGCTCAAGAAGGTGTCCTTTTTTTATTTCTAATTCTCTTTTTAATAAATCTTTGGTCCTATCTGTACTAATCCGTAAGGCCTCATTTACTGAAACAAACCTTGGCCTATCAGCCTCAATAACACATGTATTTGGCGAAATAGACATCTCACAATTGGTGAATGCATAAAGTGCATCCACCACTACATCTGGAGAGATCCCTGGATTTAGATGGATAACAATTTCTACATTACGTGCGGTGTTATCTTCAATCTTCTTAATCTTAATCTTTCCTTTATCATTTGCTGATATTACACTATCGATCAAAGAATTTGTCGTTGTTCCGAAAGGGATTTCGGTGATGGTTAGTGTCTTTTTGTCAACTACATTAATTTTAGCACGAACCTTCACCTTTCCGCCACGCATTCCTTCGTTGTAGTTGGAGAAATCAGCGTAACCACCAGTAGGGAAATCTGGTAGTAGATTAAATGTTTTTCCGTTAAGATGCCTAATTGAGTAATCAATAAGCTCCACAAAATTGTGAGGAAGAATTTTGGTTGATAAACCCACCGCAATACCTTCGGCCCCTTGAGCCAAAAGCAATGGAAACTTCATTGGAAGAGTTACCGGCTCCTTATTTCTACCATCGTAAGATAATTGCCACTCTGTAGTTTCAGGATTGAATACCACATCGTTAGCGAATTTCGATAGTCTGGCCTCAATGTAACGTGCAGCAGCAGCACTATCTCCAGTTAAGGTATTTCCCCAGTTTCCCTGGCAATCAATTAACAGATCTTTTTGGCCGATTTGAACCAAGGCATCACCAATAGACGCATCCCCGTGTGGATGGTACTTCATGGTGTGACCGATAACGTTGGCTACTTTATTAAACCGCCCGTCGTCAAGGTCTTTTAGCGCGTGTAAAAGTCGGCGTTGCACCGGCTTAAGTCCATCGTTCATGTGAGGGACCGCACGATCTAAAATCACATAAGAGGCATAATCCAGAAACCAATCTTGATAAAGTCCCGAAATGGGTTTTATCTCAGCGCTTGGCTCATCTGGAATTAAATTATTGTCTTGTTCTTCACTCATTACTCGGTAATCTAAAAGCCTTAAGCCGACTTTAATTCATTTTCCAAATCTTCTTCAACGCGCAGGTTTTCGATAATGAATTCCTGCCTAGCGGGTGTGTTTTTTCCCATGTAGTAAGAAAGTAATTCTTTAATTTCACCCTCTTTTCTAATAATTACTGGGTCTAAACGAATATCCTCGCCTATAAAATTCTCAAATTCATCTGGTGAAATCTCCCCTAATCCTTTAAATCGGGTTATTTCTGGGTTTTTCCCAACTTTTTGGATGGCACGTTGGCGCTCCTCATCAGAGTAACAATAAAAAGTCTCCTTTTTGTTTCTAACTCTAAATAATGGCGTTTGAAGGATATAAAGGTGGCCGTTCTTCACCAAATCCGGGAAAAACTGAAGGAAGAATGTCATCAGCAGAAGGCGAATATGCATTCCATCCACATCGGCATCAGTGGCGATAACTATGTTGTTGTAGCGGAGATTTTCAAGTCCGTCTTCAATATTTAGCGCATGCTGAAGAAGGTTAAACTCCTCATTTTCATACACAATTTTTTTCTTCAGTCCGAAGCAATTAAGGGGTTTTCCTTTAAGGGAAAAAACTGCTTGAGTATTCACCTCTCTTGCCTTGGTAATGGACCCACTCGCCGAATCTCCCTCGGTAATAAATATGGTTGTCTTCGCGTGATCGTCTTTTTTATCTCCAAAATGGATTCGACAGTCACGTAATTTCTTGTTGTGCAGGTTGGCTTTCTTGGCGCGTTGGTTGGCGAGCTTTTTTATTCCTGCCATATCCTTACG
>JBLIKP010000079.1:0-11019 GCA_047635375.1 Sphingobacteriales bacterium
CTTCAGCTTGCTTACTTCAACCATAACGTAGTTTTCGGCAGGGTTTGGGTACAATCCAATTCCTATTTCGGAAACTCTATTATTAATACCCACATAAACAACATCAACAGTTTTTGAAACTGTATCAGAACCTGAAGCATTGGTAGCAATTAATGTCACCTGATAAGATCCTAAAGAATCAAAGATGTAAGTTGGGTTTTGCTCAGTACTTATTCCTTTGTCGTCACCAAAGTCCCATGCCCATGAGGTTGGGTCAAATGCAGTTTGATCGAAGAAATTCACCGTAGTGCTATCGTTTGTAAATCCAAAGTCTGCTTGAGGCGCTCTTGCTTTAAAAAGAAAGTTTGCCAATCTCGGTGATGTATAACGTACTAAGGAGTCCATGTACTTATCGGCTTTTTGAATTGCTGCCGCCGATGCTCCCACATCATAAGCCCAAGGCTGGTATCCCTGACCTACAAAAGTGTAAGTTCCCTTTTTATAAAGCTCCATTGGTGCGTAACGGGGGCCATTGGGATCGTTAATCATCTTTTTTGGAAAGCCATCACCATCAATATTCTCGAATGGTCTAACGTTGTAATCCCATTGTTCTCTCGCCATTTCATAACCACCACTTACTTCCAATACTGGGAATTGTCCACCGGCAAATACCACTGCTGTTCCAAATGGAGTTGTTTGATCTAGGTCTCCTTGACAAGTAATTGTTGGAGGGAATAATCCGTTTTTCTGACGCTCATAAAATGCAGTATCACCTACGGCGCCTGCGTAATTTACTAATGCCACTGTTCTCCAGTTATATCCCGGGTTTCCAGAATTTCCTTCAAAACCTCCTAGGGCCACGGTATCAATTAACGATTTACCGTCAGAATCACTCACCTTTGGAATTGAAAATTCTACTGGTAGATCAAAGAATTCATTCTGAATAAAAATATAAGATCCAGCACCAAATCCACCAGAAACAATTCTATTAGGATCTATCTTAAAGCTGTTATCATTTTCTTGGAAATCTTTACTGAAATACCTAACCGCAGCCTTACCGTCTTGCATAGCACGCCATAATGCTGGCACTATTTCCTTGGCGTTTTCTTCTGCGGAAAACCCTGGAGTCCACCCTAATCTATAATCAATTGAAGCTACTATGTAACCTCTTTTTGCCATTAAATTAGCATAATTTACGCACTCAACATCCGTTTTACTACCCCCTAAAAAAGAGCCTTCGTGAGCAATAACTATTAAAACTCGATTTGATTCAGTGTCGCCTTCTGGCTGATACACATCCATCATTAAATTTGTTGGGTTTCCGAATCTATCATTGTTAGATCCATACTGGATTCCACTTGTTACTTTGACAGAAGTAAAGACTTCATCAACATAACGCTCTTGTGCCAAAGAATTGTTAGCACCAACTAAAGTACCCCAGACAAGGGTTACAAAGAATAAAATCTTTTTCATAGTGACTAAATTTATTTTAATAATTTCGATTTTTAATTTTTATAATTCATAATTCAAGGAGAGGTAAGCCAAACGCTCAATGGTTGGACCACCATACACTTCAAAATGCTTATTATTAAATAGATTACTTACTCCTAACTTAAACGTTGTGTTGTAAGCAGTCCATTTATAGTTTACTTGCGCATCAACTAATCCATAAGATCCAATTCCTCCAGTAAATTGAGGTGAACCTTCAAATCTAAAGCCTTGTACCCACTTATAAGAGACATTAAAGCCAAATTTGTTTGCAATGTTCCGTCCGCCTAGTCCAAAATTATACTTGTGTCGTGGAGTATTATAAGACGGAATTAACGGGTCATCCTTGTCGGCTTTGGTTAATTCAGTAAACGTATAATTTCCGTTAAGACTAAAATTTTCAAGGAAATAATAATTTAGACCTACTGAAAATCCTTGGGTTGTCACAAGTCCAGTAGAATTTTTAGGGACTCTTCTAACTTCAAAAGGGAAGGCTCTATTATTATCTCTTGGATTTACTACACCAATAAAGTTTCCAATAAAGTCACGGTACCAACTTTTATAATAACTGGCGTCTACATAAATTTTCGAAAACAAAATTCCTTTGTATCCTATTTCAAAAGTTTTGACCTTCTCAGGCTTTATTGCATCCACATGAATTTCGATTGAATCTGGATTTGTTCCTTTTCCTATGTATTCGTTGACAAAATCTTCCACTGGAATTAAATTAATTCCATTAATATTCCCCAATAACAAAACCCTACCTAAGTCATATTTTTGAAATTGGTCTAATAATGTTGGGTTACGGATTGCGGAGTTAAATGTTAGCCTGATATTGTCAGACTCAGAAAGTTTAATCACCGCCGATGCTGCAGGTGAAAAAGCTGGGTCGAAATTTTTATGAAAATCGTAACGTGCTGAGGCTATTAATTTCAATGACTCATCAAAGTAGTACTTATCCGTAGTAACATAAAATCCGAATTCGTAAACATCAATTTCATCAAACGATCCAGAATCGGCCCTAGTTGGGTCTGTAATTAAAGTGTCGTTAAAGACTGTCCCAAAGGAATTAGGGTCATATGATCTATAATTCCCTCCCACTCTAAAGTTTTCTGGAAGGGCTTCATTTTGCTCAAATAATTTAAAATTATACTCCCCTTGAATGTGTGTTAGAGAAGATTTATCTTGAAATCTCGTACCCCCACCACCAAATGATGGGTTACTAGTGATTGCAGAAAATGCTGAATCAAATCTAGCTGTACCTGGCGTATACCTTTCTTTATACCCACCAACTGTTGAATTATCAGCAAAAATTCGCGCAATATTTATCCCACTATCTAACCACGTACTATAATCTGAACTTCTTCGGTCAGGCGCAGGCGTACTACTTGAATATCGTCGTATTTCTCTTAAAAAATCATTATTCCACTGTCCGTATGGTTTTGCGTCAGTTAACAACTTATTTGCGGTAAACACGATGTCATAAGAATCACCTGCATCTTCTAAAGTTTTATAACTTCTCACGAAGAAGTTTTCTCCTTTTAATTCAACTTTATGTTGCTGAAATTTTATTCCGTTAATACTAATTCTATTCTCGCCTTGATAAACAGTAGTTCCTGTTCCAAAATTATAGAAGTACGAGGCTGTAACGTCAGGTGCTACTTTATAATATATAGAAGCGTTAGTTTTTAAATTCCTGGTGTTATAATCTGCCAAATCGATTTCATTATACCCACTTCGATAAACACTAAAGGTACTATCAGGGATTCCACGAGCCGTATCACCTTTTAGGGACGGAACAAATAACGGGCTTGCCACAGTTCTAACTTCGTCCCCATAAGTGTTTACTGCATCATATCCCGCCGCTAAATTTACTTCATTTAACGACTCTTCCGTCGCGGAATAATTATCAGCAATCCAATCATCTGCCCTCAGGTAGGATAGATTCACCTTGAAAGCAAACCTATCATCAATAACCTTAGCATAGCGAATCGCTCCATCAAAAAGATTTCTTGTGGCACCCTTTACTTGAACATTAAGCCCTGGGTATTTGAATGGATCTTTAGTTTGAATATCAATTACTCCGTTGAATGCGTTAGGTCCGTAAGTTGCAGAATTTGCACCAACAACAATATCAACACGTTCGACATCAATTTCAGAGGCTCCCACAAAGTTTCCTAAAGAGAAATTTAAGGCTGGAGCTTGATTATCCATTCCGTCAATCACCTGTAAGGTTCTTACTGGTGCAGTACTATTAAAACCACGGGTGTTAATTACTTTAAAAGCTAAAGATGCCGAAGTAAAATCGACACCTTTTAGGTTTGCAAGTCCATCGTAGAAGGATGCAGAAGCAGTTTCTTTAATCCCTTGCACTCCTAATCGCTCCACCGTTACCGGAGATTCCTGAAGTTTTTTATTTAACCTAGAAGCACTAATAACAACTTCTTCCGCCAAAACAGCATCTTCAGTCATCTTCACATTTAAGAATTTTTTATTCTTAGAAACAGTGATTTCTTGCGAGGAGTAACCTAAAAAGGATATTATTAAAACCTTTGATGAGCTTAAATCAACGCTAATTTCAAATCTTCCATTAAAATCTGTGATAGTACCATTTGTTGTGCCCTTTTCAACAATTGTGGTACCAAAAAGAAGATCGCCTGTTATGGCGTCCTTTACAACTCCTGTAACCTTTTGCGAATAGGCAGATAGGCACAAAAATAAGGACAGAAAAATTCCTAGGAATATTATTCTATTGTGGTATTTCATAAGAGTTCCTTTTCGGAAAAAACTAATTAGGCGTTAAAATAAGGTTAAATTTAATGCAAATAAACCAAATCCTAAATTGGCATACACTAAACTTCAATAATTAGTTTAATTAAAATAATTTAAATTTAATAATTGGCAAAAACCCTACTTAATAATAGATAAAAGGTAATCTCCATAACCGCTTTTTTGCAAAGGTTTGGCTAATTGCCTTAATTGTTCTGCATTAATAAAATTCATTCTATATGCAACTTCTTCAATACAACCTACTTTTTGGTTTTGACGCTCCTCAATTACTTGGACAAATTGTCCGGCCTGCATAAGTGAAGCAAAGGTCCCCGTATCTAACCAGGCAGTACCACGTGAAAGAATTCCAACTTTCAACTTTCCTCTCTCTAGGTATACTTTATTGACATCAGTGATTTCATACTCACCTCTTGGCGACGGTTTGATTTCAGCAGCTATCTTAACTACATCATTATCGTAAAAATACAATCCAGGAACTGCATAATTCGATTTTGGGTTGGCAGGCTTCTCTTCGATACTTAGTGCTTTCAAATTATCGTCAAAATTCACTACTCCATATCGCTCAGGATCAGCAACATGATAAGCAAATACCACCCCTCCGTCTGGATTAGCGCTATCTAAAAGAGTCTGCCTAAAGCCTGACCCATAGAAAATGTTATCGCCTAAAACTAAAGCCACTTTGTCGTTGCCAATAAATTCTTTCCCAATTACAAAAGCCTGAGCAAGTCCGTTAGGAACTTCCTGAACAGCATACTCAAACTTACAGCCCAGTTTACTTCCATCTCCCAATAATTTTTCAAAATTTGGCAGGTCTTGTGGGGTGCTGATTATTAATATTTCCTTTATTCCTGCAAGCATAAGCGTGCTAAGCGGATAATAAATCATTGGCTTATCATACACTGGCAACATTTGTTTACTCATTGCATAAGTTAATGGATGCAATCTTGTTCCTGAGCCACCCGCAAGAATAATTCCTTTCATAATTGTTCTTTTTTAAATACTTACTTCATTATTCTTCGTTAGTTCTTATTGAAGAAATTAGATTTGCATTACTTTACCATGCGAAAATACAATTTCCAATTTACTCCCCTAATTTATTTGGCAACATAAAAATGGCAAAATATTTCATAACAGGCATAACAGGTTATATTGGAAACAAGTTAGCACATGAATTGCTATCAAAAGGTCACACCCTGCACGCTATTGTAAGAAACCCAGATCGACTAAAAAATTTTGAAAATCATCAAGAATTGAAGGTTTTCCCTGGTCACCTTACTGACACAAGCCTTATTGAAAAGGCAATGATGGGCTGTGATTTTGTGTTCCACTTAGCGGCCTACGCTACTGTTTGGTCTAAAACCAACACTGAATTCGAATCAATAAACGTTCAAGTTCCTTTGTTAATTGCCCAAATTGCCACCAAACTCGGACTCAAAAGAATGGTCCTTACTGGAACCGCAGGGGTATATGGACCATCAACACATGGAGTTGTAAATGAAGATTATCAGCGTAGCCTTCCATTTTTCAATGAATATGAAAAAAGTAAATCCCAGGGAGAAGAGATTTTATTAAAAAATAAGGATAAACTTCTCGAAATAATTATTGTAAGTCCAACAAGGGTATATGGTCCAGGACCATTAAGTGAAAGTAACGCCGTTAGCAAGCTTATTAAGATGTACATCCAAAACAAATGGAGAATAATCCCAGGGAAAGGCGATAAAATCGGTAATTATGTTTTTGTTGATGATGTGGTAAAGGGTCATTTATTAGCAATGGAAAAGGGGGTTTCAGGGGAGAAATACATACTTGGTGGTGAAAATTTGAGCTATTTTGATTTTTTCAAACTCCTAAAAACCATTTCAGGAAAAGGGGAAAAACCGATTGAGTTCCCCCTAGCTGCCTTGCTATTTTTAGGATGGATTCAGCTTTTTTGGGCAGAATTAACCGGGAAAAATCCGTTATTTACACCTCCTTGGGTAAGGAGATATATGTACAATTGGGAAATTTCCATAAGTAAAGCCAAAAAAGATCTACAATACATTCCAACGGACGCCAAGGTTTCCTTAAAAACTACAATAGACTGGATTAATAATGGGAACTAATAAAACAGCTTTAATTACTGGAGCCTCAGAAGGAATAGGAAGGGAAATGGCCTTTAAATTAGCCGAACAGGGCTATAATCTTATTCTGGTGGCTTTAGAAGGATTGAATTTGGATACCACTTCTATTGAAGTCTCCCAAAAAACAGGCAAAGCAGCACACCCGCTTGGACTAGACTTAACAAAAGAAGGCAACGTTCAAAAAATAAAAGATTTTTGTCAACAAAATAAAATTTCCATATCCATCCTTATTAATAACGCTGGTATGGGCAGTGTGGGACCTCTTGAAAAATTTGACTCTGATTTTTACGGGAAAATGATAAGCTTAAACATTACCCCAATGGTGCAGCTTGTCAGAGAATTTGCTGAGGATTTAAAGAAAAATAAGGGTCATGTGGTTAATATTAGTAGTCTGGCCTCTTACAATCCTATACCATACAAGGCAGTTTACGCCGCCACCAAAACCTTTGTTTATTCTTTCTCAAGGGCAATAAGAGAAGAGTTTAAGCCAGAAAATGTTGGCGTAACTGTTGTCTGCCCTGGAGGTGTAATCACCAATGAACGGGTTAGGGAAGCTATAAATAAAGGTGGATTTTTCGCAAGAATTTCAGCAATTTCACCGCAACAGGTAACTGAAGATATTTGGGATGGGATTGTTAAAAATAAAGCCGTAGTAATTCCTGGGAAATGGAACAAGTTTTTCTTTTCCTTAAGCAGCTTATTCCCTGCCACACTTAAACCCCCAATTATTGCAAAAATATTCCGAAAAAGAGGCTGAACCAGTCAATTTAAAGGATTAAAATTTCATAAAAAACAATATTTCAGCATATTTTATATAGATTAGAAGATTATTTCCTTATAATCAATATAAAATGAAATCACTTATACTAACTTTTTCGCTGGTTGCTTGCCTTTTATTAAATGGAAATGCACAAACAGCACCTCGGGCTCATAGTCTTTTTGACTCCGACGCTACATTTAATTTATTCCCCGATTCTCAAAACCCCAAATTCCCAAGTTTTATGTCGGCCTGGGCCGGAAACAATATTTTTGTTGCTGGCGGACCAGCAGGAACAGAGTCCGAACAACCCATTGGTGATTGGGGATTAAACAAAGATCCTGAAACAACATGTTGCCTTACTACTTTTGGCTCTAATGTTGATAAGGAAATTGTGATGGGGATTAAACCTGGAGCGACTGACGGCGAAGGCTTTTACCCTCATGCAATTGCAATGGCAATTAACACATTGGCCACAAAAACAACCGAGGTAACCTGGACAGCCAACAGCAACTATGTGGGCATAGGCCTTGTGGTGACAGTTACACTACAATATCGCATTGGTGATACGGGAGATTGGACAAATGTAGAAGGAAGCTTAAAGCAAGGGGTTAACCGTCTTGACGAAACTTTTACCCACAATTTACCTGAAGAATGTGATGATAAGGAACTTGTTCAGCTTAGATGGTTGTATTACTTTGAGGGTGATGAGTCGGCCGATGTTCAAAATGGTGTTTTCATTAACATATTGAACATTTCCGCAGTAGCATTAGAAAAGCCTGGGACAACTCCACCACCTATCGTAGATTTTTCATTTATTAAAAATGATTTAGAAGTTAGCTTTTTCAATAAAACGCAAAACGATCCGCTAACCTCAATTCTATGGGAATTCGGAGATGGCTCTACATCCACGGAAGAAGATCCAATTCACAATTACTTATTGAATGGCGAATATGAAGTTTGTTTAACCGCTTCAAACGATGCAGGTACCGATTCTTTTTGCAAAAAACTCAATGTAATTGACCTCACTCCATCACCTGTAGCCGACTTTGAATTCTTGGTTGAGGAGTTTACCGTCACTTTTACAAATAACACTTCAGTAGAAACATTGGATTCTTTCCGATGGGATTTTGGAGATGGAAGTTCAGATACTGAAGTTTGGGCTCCACAGTACACTTATTCAAGCCAAGGAGAATATGATGTGTGCCTTTTTGTTTATAATGAAAATGGATCTGATAAAATTTGCAAGGTAGTGAAAGCTCCTAATTCTGGTGGATCTGGGCCGGCTGCCGATTTCAATTACACCTCAAATGGACTTGTCTTCAACTTCACCAACCAATCACAAAACGGGCCGTTTGACGAAATTAATTGGGACTTTGGAGATGGAAATACAAGTGCCAATAGTAACCCAAACAATATATACCAAACACCAGGGAGTTATTTGGTTTGTTTGGAATTGACAAACACAGCTGGAACCGATTCTATTTGCAAAACTGTTGAAGCAGAAGTCACTTCAATATCATATTTCCATAATATCCTTAACCTTGAGGTCTATCCAAATCCCGCCGATTTATATATAACTCTTCCCTCTGGAATTGAAAATGCTAAGCACGTAGAAATAATAAACGCGACAGGAAAAATTGTTTCCTTACAAGACGCTGAAAACAATCAAATAAACGTCGCCCAATTACCGTTAGGTTTTTATTTAATTAAAATCAAATCGCAGGACAAAATGTACCTCGGAAAGTTTATTAAGATATAGTGTACAAAAATAGAAATAAAAAAAGCCTCAGTTAACTTGCTAACTGAGGCTTTTCGCATTAACGGATTTATTATCGTTTAATTAAAGTTTTAACAAACTCGCCTTCCGAAGAAACCCATTTCACTAAGTAACTTCCTGGAATTAAATCGTTAACTGATAATGTTTGCTTAATAACTCCTGGCTCAACTTGTTTTGATTTAACTAAACGTCCAACTACATCATGAATTTGAATTGACCCTTTACTCCAATCTAATGGGAGCTCAATATTCAATTCATTTTGCACTGGGTTTGGATAAACTTTCCAAGCTTTTGCAAGCAATTGAGCAATACCAACTGTTTTCTCAAAAACAACTTCTTTTGTTATAGTATCAGAAGTACAAGTATTGGTAACGATTAAAGTCACAATATATGTACCTGCCGTATCGTAAGCATGCGTTGGATTTTGAGCCGAACTTGTGTCGTCGTCGCCAAAATTCCATCCGTATGAATTTGCATTTGGTGAACTGCTAGTAAATACAATTGCATCGGTGGTATCTGCCTCGAAATCGAATCCGGCAACGACCTGAATCGTATCAAGTTTAATGTTAACCGAATCAATATTCAGACAACCATTTGCACCCTGTACTCCTAAGGCTATAAATTGGTCTTCAGATGCCGTGAATGAAATTGTTCTGGTTGAATCACCCGTGCTCCAAAGGTAGGCCACAAACTCCCCACCATCTAGCGTAACTGAATCATCTAAACACACCAAAACATCATCACCAAGATCAACTTCTGGAAGTGGTTTAACAATAAGGTTTGTAAACATTAAACTATCACATCCTTGTTCGTATTTGAATGAATCTACATAAAGGCCTGTTACTGTTTGATCCGCACCAGCGGCAAAATAAGATTCGCCTTGGCATATTTCAACCGTTGTGGTGTCACGAAGTGTAGGTATTACAGTTAAATCAATAACTACCGTACTGTCACATCCAAATTCGCTGAATAAATTATCAGAATAAATACCTGATTCTGTTTGCTCTTTACCTTCAACTTGGTAAGACTCACCCTCACAAATTTCAACTAGGAAGGTGTCTTTATAAAGTGGGGCAACAAATAAATCAATAACGATTATACTGTCGCAACCAGATTCGGATGAATAGTAATCCTCATAAAGTCCGGCTTCAGAAACCTCTTCTCCATCGATCACCATTGTATCTCCTTCACAAATATTCACTTGAACCGTATCTCTAAAATTTGGATTAACAATTAACTGAACAGTTACAATACTATCGCAACCAAATTGGGACACTAAACTGTCGACATAGAAACCATCCTCCGATTGGAAATTGCCACCAGTAAAGTATTCTTCACCTTCACAAATTTCAACAATCTCTTCCTCTTCAAATACTTCACCAACGGTTATATAATCAGTGATTATTTGTTTGAAAGTGTCTACTCCTTTAATTGAGAATAATGAAACAGTGTAAGATCCCGGCTCATATTCCACATACATTGTGTCTTCGGCTGCAGCCGACTGGCCATTTCCAAAATCAATGTAAGTATTATCAGCGTTGTAGGAAGCTAAATTTAATATTACAAACTCAACTTCCTCGCCGTCACAATGAACTTCATCAGAAAAGAATCTTGGTCTAGGAGTTGGAATCTCACATTCTTGAGCTCCTATTTCATGGTTCAATAAAGCCGATTTAGAAACACCTGCATACTTAACTTCAGTTAAGCTAATAGGGTCACCTTGAACACTATTTCCAGGTTCATCATCTTGGTGCCAAAGGATATGGAGCTTATCCGTAACATTTCTAGCAATTGAAGGATATACATCCTCCATTCCTAGGGATTGGGTAACGTTTTGTGGTAAACTCCAGCTTACTCCATTGTCTTGTGAGAAAACAACAAATAAATCACGGTAATTTTGACCATTAATTTCGTCGCCTTCCACATTTGCTGCGTAAACAACGAATAAATTATTTTCAGCATCAATTCCTGCCTGTGGGGTAAGGGTTAAATTATGGCGCCCATAAGAAGCACCATCAGAGGTATAATCAAATCCGTTTGTCACCTCACCATCAAGGTCGCAATCAAGCACCTGTCCAATAACTTTTGGAGTAGTTTCGCTTTCG
>JBLIKP010000080.1:0-10979 GCA_047635375.1 Sphingobacteriales bacterium
AGCGCCTAGCCGGAGTGGAAGCCGTTATTTCAGGCTATGCTGGTGGTGACGCCTCAAATGCCAATTACAAAGCCGTATCCAATGGCGTTTCTAACCATACCGAAACAATCCAGATTTTTTTCAATCCTGAAATAATCTCATTTAGAAAGTTATTAGAGGTTTTTATGTTTTCGGCTCACGATCCTACGCAATTAAATAGGCAAGGACCAGATATAGGAAGACAGTACAGATCCTCCATTTTTTACCATAACCCATCTCAAAAAAAGAAAGTTGAGGAATTATTTGTCCAAATAAAGGATCAGAAAATTTTCAGCAAACCAATAACTACTGAGGTTATTCGATATTCCCATTTTTACGAGGCTGAGGATTATCATCAAGATTTTTACGAATTAAATCCCAATAATCCTTACATAGTAGGTGTAGCAGTTCCTAAAGTCTCTAAATTTGAGGTTAAATATAAGAACCTTCTAAAGTTAAGATAGGCTACATGTGTTAATGGGGTAGGGTGCTTCCAAAATAAAATGGTGTAAGATCCATCCAAATAAATCAACCAAAAAGAGATTTAATTAAAAAAAGGAGCATTTCGAAATGCTCCTTTTTCATGTCCATTAATATTGAGAATAAATTCATTTATCTGACTTTGGTTTCTGACTCAAATCAATTTCTTTAAGTTTTTAATATTTCTTCCTGTCGGAAATTCAATAAGCTCTATGATAGTTTCACGCAGTTACTACCGCTTGTGAAAGCGTCCAAATCGCCATTATTATTATAATCGGAAAAGGTAATACCATTGCCCCGTTGAGGATGCTTGACTTGTGCCAATAGTTGGGCTTTGCATTTCAAAATAGCCGTTTCCTTTATTAAGAAATAAATAAAATAACTGAAAAAAATAATTCGATTTTTCTCATAGTATTTAGATTTTAATCAAAGTGCATTTTATTAGGTTTTAAGGAATAATTCAAGCTTAAAAATCAGGGTAAATAATATGTGTAAAAGTTAACTTCTTATATGTTAGATCTTTGATTTTGAATATTACTTTTGTTAAAAAAAAACATGTCTAAACGTATAATTTCTTGGAATGTAAATGGAATCCGCGCAAGCGTTAAAAAAGGATTTTTCGATAGGCTGGAGGAAATGAATCCTGATATTTTGTGTTTACAAGAAACCAAAGCTCAGGACGATCAAGTAAGGGAAGCCTTATTTGGTATTTCAGATTATCAGGTTTATTCAAACTCAGCAACAAAAAAAGGGTATTCAGGCACTGCAATTTTATCAAAAATTGCGCCTCTAAGTGTTGTTCCAGACATGGGTATTGAGGAACATGACGACGAAGGAAGAGTGCTTTGTGCAGAGTTTGATGACTTTTATGTAGTTAATGTTTATGTACCTAATTCCGGTGACGGGTTAAAAAGATTGGAATATAGAAAGAAATGGGATTCAGACTTCCTTAATTATCTAAAAGAACTTAACTCCATAAAGCCGGTAATTTTATGTGGTGATTTGAATGTTGCTCATACTGAAATGGATATTGCTAGGGCCAAAAGCAATTATAATAAAAGTGCAGGCTACACCCAGACTGAGATAGACGGATTATCAAATTTCATAAACTCCGGATTAGTGGATTCTTTTAGAGAAAAACATCCCGATAAAATTAAGTACAGTTGGTGGAGTTATAGAGCCAATGCGCGAACCAACAATATTGGTTGGAGGATAGATTATTTTTTAGTTAATAAGAATTTATTAACTAAAATAAGTGCGGCCTTCATTTTGAATGAAATTGAAGGATCTGATCATTGTCCGGTTGGAATAGAAATAGAATAAAAAGTATGCCAATCGTTGTATTAGAGTTTTAAGGTATATTTTATTTTTAATATGAATGTGTCCGATATTTCTCGCTTTCTGATGTAGCTAATCGGCTGAAAACATTTAACCCAAATACCCCAAACCAACATTTAAGAATGGCTATATTATTAATTGACGACGACGCTACTTTCTGATTTATTTTTAAGGTCTATGTAGAGAACATGGATATGAATTATCGCGTAATCGAAAGCGACAACGGAACCGATGGGATTTCTGTGTTGGTGAAACTTTTGGCATCAGATGAAAAGGAAATTATAGTTTTTTTTAGATTTAAATCTTCCTAAAATGGATGGGTGGGCTATTTTAGAGGAAACGGAAAACATTGAAAATTTTACCGAAGAGAATGTTTCATTATTTATTTTGAGTTCATCAGTGAATCCTAAAGAAATTGAACGCGCTAATAATCATAAATCAGTGCAAAAGTTCGTTCAAAAACCAATTAACACTGAGATATTGTCGGATGTATTGAATAAAAAGACCGTTATTTAAAGTTACCTTTGTGCTTTAATAATAATTATGCAAGATTTTGAAAGCTTAGGTTTATCCTTGGCCATGGTTGACAACCTGAAAAAAATGTCAATTGAAGTTCCTACTGAGATTCAGCAGCGAGCTATTCCTTACTTGCTCGAAAACAACACAGACCTTATCGGCCTTGCACAAACAGGAACCGGTAAAACAGCAGCTTTCGGGCTTCCCTTAATTGAACTATGCGATGACAGCTTAGATGCAACCCAATATTTGGTTGTTGCACCTACTCGCGAGCTAGTACAACAAATTGCCGGACAATTAGAAAACTTCGGAAAACCAAAAAGACGACTTAACGTCCAGTCTGTTTTTGGAGGTGCCTCCATAAGCAACCAAATTAAGGATTACAAAAGGAACACACCAAAGGTATTGGTGGCTACTCCAGGTCGATTAATCGACCTATTGGACAGAAAAGTAGTAAAAATCGACCAGGTAAGAACGGTGGTTCTTGATGAGGCCGATGAAATGTTAAACATGGGGTTTCAGGAAGATATCTATAAGATACTTTCATTTACTCCTGAAACTAAGACAACATGGTTATTTTCGGCGACCATGCCTAAAGAGGTTAAAAAGATTTCCGATAAATTCATGAAAAGCCCAATGGAAATATCGGTTGATACTTCCCAAAAGGTTAATGTAAATATTGATCACAAATACTGTGTGATTAAAGTTTCTGATAAAGTTTCTGCAATTAAGCGACTTTCAGATTTTAATCCTGACTTATATGGTGTGGTATTTTGTCGTACTCGTATGGATACGCAGCGTGTTGCTGACGATTTAATCGCAGATGGGTACCCGGCAGAATCGCTTCACGGAGATTTAAGTCAGCAACAACGTGATAGAGTAATGTCTAAGTTTAGAAACAAAAAAATTCCATTATTGGTAGCAACTGATGTTGCGGCTCGTGGAATTGATGTCACTGATTTAACTCACGTTATTCACCATTCATTACCAGATGATGACGCTTTTTATACTCACCGTTCAGGAAGAACTGCTCGTGCGGGTAAAAAAGGAGTTAGTTACGTATTAGTAGCTCCTCATGACACCAAAAAACTTCAATATTTAGGTCAAAAACTTAAAATTGAATTCGAAAAAGATTTACTTCCTACAGGGAAGGAAATTCGTAAGCAAAAAGTTAACGCTTGGGTTGACCATTTATTAAAGGTTGAACCTGTTTCGGATGTATCTACAGAAGATTTCGAAAATATTAAATCGAAATTTGAGGATTTATCTAAAGATGAGATTTTAGCTAAAATCATTCACTTCGAACTTCATAAAACTGAAGCTCTTGCTGGAAATCACGGTGATATTAACCAAGATGAACGTTCATCTGGCCGTCGCGAACGTGGTGAAAGAAGCGAAAGAGGAGAACGTGGCGAGCGTAGTGAAAGAGGAGGCGAGCGTCGTGAACGTGGCGATCGTAGTGAAAGAGGAGAACGTGGTGGCGAAAGAGCCCGTCCAGGTTTTGATAAATTCTTCATCAATATTGGTCGTGTAGACGGCCTTAAGCGTAAAGATTTAGTTGATTTTATCGCCAACACTGCCGGTATTCGTCCGAGCATGGTAGGAGATATTAGTGTTCAACAAAAATGCACATTCTTTGAAGTTGATAGCTCTGGCTCATCAGAAGTTGAAAAGAAACTAAACGGAATAGATCTTCAGGGAAGAAGTATCCGTGTAAATCTTGAAACTGATGGTGGTGGAGGTGGCGGTAGCCGCAAACCTTTCCGCTCTAGCGGTGGAAGTGGTGGCTATAAAGGAAACAGAGATGGTGGAGGAGGAAGCTCTCATCGCGGTGGCGGTGGTGGTGGAAACAGACCACGTCGCTCTGATTCTGGCCGAAGAGATTAAACAAAAAAAAATCCCCAACCATAACGGTTGGGGATTTTTTGTTTTAACTCAATATTTTATTTTGCCAATGCTAATTCATTAGAAATGAATTCATCGTAAGTACACATCTTGTCTTGCATTCCATTCTCATTGATTTCTATGATTCTGTTTGCCACCGTTTGGGTGAACTCATGATCATGAGATGTGAAAATAACTGTTCCCGGGAAGTCCTTTAACGCGTTGTTAAAGGCCGTAATAGATTCAAGGTCTAAGTGATTGGTAGGTTCATCAAGTATTAATAGATTTCCTTGACCAAGCATCATTCTACTTAACATACACCTTACTTTCTCTCCTCCAGAAAGTACCCTTGCCGATTTTAACGACTCTTCCCCAGAGAATAACATTTTCCCAAGGAATCCACGTATGTAAACCTCATCCTTGTCATCAGAGTATTGGCGTAACCAATCAATTAAAGAATCATCAGAATCAAAATATTCCTCATTGTCATTTGGCAAATAGGTTTTAGTTATGGTTTGTCCGAATTCTACATTACCGGTATCCTGTTTTAACTCATCCATTAAAATGCGGAAAAGCGCGGTAATAGCCATGCTATTGTTGCTTAATACTGCAATTTTGTCCCCATTCCTTACATTGAAATTAACATTTTTAAATAGGGTAGTGCCATCCACCGTTTTAGACAGATTCTCAACATTTAATATCTGATCTCCAGCCGTTCTTTTCTGTTGGAAAATTATTGCAGGGTAACGACGACTAGATGGTTGGATATCATCAAGGTTAATTTTTTCCAATAATTTTTTCCTTGAAGTAGCCTGCTTTGATTTCGAAGCGTTGGCGCTAAATCGAGAAATAAATTCTTGTAATTCCTTTTTCTTTTCTTCGGACTTTTTATTCTGGTTTGAACGTTGACGTAAAGCAAGTTGGCTCGATTCATACCAGAAGGTATAGTTACCTGTAAACTCTTTAACCTTAGAATAATCAATATCCACGATTTTAGTAACTACTGTATCTAAAAAGTGTCTATCGTGAGAAACTACGATTACGGTATTTTTAAAATCTAATAGGAAGTCCTCTAACCAACCCACAGTGATTAGATCCAAATCATTGGTAGGTTCATCGAGAATCAGAATATCAGGATTTCCAAAGATAGCTTGAGCAAGTAATACCCTTACCTTTTGGCTACCGTTAAGGTCCTTCATTAGTTTGTAATGTTCTCCCTCAACAATTCCTAAACCACTTAATAAAGTTGCTGCTTCAGGCTCAGCGTTCCATCCATCCATTTCAGCAAAAGTAGCCTCAAGTTCAGAAACTTTCACACCATCGGCATCACTAAAATCCGCCTTAGCGTATAAAGCATCCTTCTCTGACATGATTTGCCATAATGTCTTATGACCCATAATAACTGTATCAAGCACTGTGTTCTCATCAAACTCGAAGTGATTCTGACGCAGAACTGCCATTCTCTTCCCTGGCTCTAATTGAACCTTACCAGAAGTGGGAGTTTCATCACCCGCCAATATTTTAAGTAAAGTTGATTTACCAGCACCATTTGCACCGATAACCCCGTAGCAGTTTTCACCAGCAAAACGAATATTTACTTCATCAAATAAAACCCGTTTTCCGTATTGAAGGGATAGATTAATTGCCTCTAACATAATTATTAATTGAGCTGCAAAGGTAGGATTTTTATGTGCGAATTCACACAAAACACACCCCTTAAAGGGGACATTCTTTGGGGAATTCCGTAAATTTGTGCATATTAGAATAAACAATTACACAATGGCAAAGTATCGATCCCTTTCAAAAGAGGAGTTAAACCACCTCGAAAAAGAATTTGTTGACTACCTAATAATCAACGGCTTCACTGGTGATGACTGGGAAAAAATGAAAATTCAAACCCCAGATAGAGCCGATAAAATTGTGGATTTGTTCAGTGATGTTGTTTTGGAAGGGGCAATGCGCAAGATTGAATATTTGGAATTTAGAGATTCTTCAAGATTCCTAACGTTTCAATGTAATAAGGAAAATATTTTATTAGTTGGAATGTCGTTAGAGGATACTTCCGAAGGAGATTTTAACGATCCTAAGTTCCTTAAAAAATCGCTAGTTAATCCCCCAGCAAGCCTTAAGGTGTTTAGCAAAGAAAATGATTATACACAAGAGCGGGAAATGGAATTATTTAAAATGATGAATGGTGGCTGTACTCCTTCAAACGGGGAGGTTTTTAAAACACTATGTATGCTATTACCCGAAAAGTTTAACGCTTAATTCTATTTGTTTATAATTATTGTTGCAATCATTTGATTGATTTCGGAATTCAAAATTAATTTATAAACTCCTGATTTCCATCTTTTTGTATTTATCTTGTAAAGTAAGAATCCACCATCTGATCGGACTTTCCTAGAATAGGTTAACTTTCCAGTTACTGTATAGGCTTTAATTTCAATTTCTGAATTATTGCTAATATTGTTAACTGAAATATAAACTTCATTAACCGCTGGATTTGGATAAATACTAAAGTATTTATGGTTTTCAATTATTCCAGAAATACATTTACTAAACTTTAAGTTTATCACGCTAAGCGTATCGCAGCCGTTAGTATTTTTGCGGGTTTCTTGAAATTGCCCGTTTTCTTTTCTATAAACCCCATTAATTTTAATACTATCACCAATGCATAAGGATAAATTTATAGTATTGCTTGGGGGTGGATTACAATATAATTGTTCTTTTCTTACTCCAGTTAGTAAAACCAATTGACCGCCTTCAATTAGGGAATCAGTGTCAATATTACCTCCATTAACCCCATGTGCTTGAATGGTCGCTAGCATAAAAATGGAGTCTGGTGGTAGATTTAATAGTTTAGTGATATCAATAATTCCAGAGCTTTCCCATGCCCCAGTAACCCGTTTTTTTCGGTCATTTTGGCCTGGGGGCAATTTCACATCTCTATTTATTTCGGCAATTCTATTTAATTTATCGGTCAGAGGATGATGTTCCCAAATTGACGTTTCTCGTTCGCTTTTACCACCAAACCGATTTGTTTTAACGCTTTTATCTTCTTGAATAACCACATAGCCATTTGACAGCCATTCGTTGTTATCTGGGCTTCTTAGACCAAAATCTGACCCAGAAAATTGTCCGTTTCCTGCATCGTCGCCATCATAAACAATTTTAATTGTTGCCTTGGGTGCAGATAGGGTATTTAAGTTAAAATTAATGACACATAATATTCCATAATCATCGTCGGGAAATTGATCTCCTTTTCCCGTAGAGGAAAATACAATTTGCTGTCCATTAAACGGATTAGTCGAAGCATCTTCTGGTCTAGAAAATCTAAAAGCGCTAACAACTGAGGCTAAATCGTCTTGTTTGCTTTGCAAGGCATAGCCCGAAGAATCATAGCCATTAACACCCTTTTGTGTTGCATCATAATAAGGGATAGAAATGAATTTTCCAGATTTAGAGACTCCAGTACCTTTAAAATCGGCAGGGGTTAGGGAATTATCATCTGCTACCCACACAAAAAGCTTCCCAAATTTCAATCCGTTTTTATCCAAAAAATCCCCGTTGGGATTCTTAAGTCCAACATATAACAAGAGGGGAGACCCAGGGCGATCGTCTCCAATAACCAGTGCCACATGTTCATTTTCTCCTGTATTTATAAAGGTGATATTTTCAAACCCTGCTTTACCCAGTGCTGGTAATTCATAAAGTATACCCGAGTTCACATCAAGAGCAAATTCTTTTCCTCCATCACGTTCCTCTCCGGCAAAGTAAAGGGTGTTTTCAAGATTAAATGACCCTTTGCTTACCATTTTTCCCGAGCAAAATCTATGTAGGCCATCATTTTTTAAAGAATTTCCAAGATCTAATCCTGAGCTAACAGATTTACCCGCTGCATTAATTATTTCCTTAATGGCGTCTCCACCTGAGGTAACCGAAAAATTCTTTTTATCAATATCAAAAAAGGTTATCCGTGCTCCAGATAACCTAAGTCCGTTTTGCAAACTATACCTATTTCCCATGTCTGAAGATGCTTCATGGTTAATAAACAACCTAAAGGTGGAGTCGTTTAAATTTATAGCCCCTAAACCATCCATTAATCCCAAAGGCTTAAATCCATTTATGTTGCCGCCTACAGTGAAAACCGACGTAGATTTCCATCCGTTAAGGGAATTAATAAAAGACGGAGCGGGGTTTTGCGCGTTGGCCACAGAAGTAACCATACAAGCCAATAGAATTTTGGTAAGTAAATTCATTTCTGGAAATTTAAGCATGAGGTAAGGTCAAATTTAGAGACAGATAGATTTAAATCAAAAAAAAAGAAATCAACAAAAAGCACAACCTACTGGCATTTATACAGTTAAAATGTTGGTAAATATTTGAGCGATTTATAATCCGCAAGTTTTGCTACAATTTTATTAGTTTTGGAAATATTAAAAATTAACTAATGAAATCAGCAGAAATACATACGGAAAAAGGAGTGATGAAGGTGGAATTTTTTCACAATGACGCTCCAAAAACAGTAGAAAACTTTATTTCACTAATCGAAAAAGGCTTTTATGATGGATTAACTTTTCACAGAGTTATTCCGGACTTTGTAGTTCAAGGTGGATGTCCAGAGGGGACTGGAGCTGGTGGCCCAGGATATTCAATTGATTGTGAATTAACTGGAGAAAACCAAATACATGACAAGGGTGTTTTAAGCATGGCTCATGCAGGAAGAAACACTGGAGGATCACAATTCTTCTTATGCCATAATCGTTCAAACACGAAGCATTTAGATAGAAATCACACATGTTTCGGAAAAGTGGTTGATGGTTTAGACCTAATTGATCAAATCAAAGGTGGAGACAAAATAGTCAAAATGGTAACTGTTTAAAGCACAACATTCTATAAAATATTAATCAATCCTGCTCCTTAAAAGAGCAGGATTTTTTTGTTTAATATTTAATCTTTATCCGCTTGACGATAAGGATACTAAGTATAGAAAAACCCACGGCCATTAATCCAACAATTTCATAATTCCCATAAGTACCGTCTGCGTTTTCGATCATTATTAATCCTGCCACATAGGCTGCAATTCCCGCCGCAAGCTGTTGAACTGCGGCGCGAATACCCATAAAAACACCACGAATTTCCGGAGCGGCTGTAGATATAATTATTGCCAAAGCAGGAATCATTCTTCCACCTACAAAAATGAAGAGTAATGTGGTTAAAGTAATTGCGTAATAAATGGGAGCAACACCGAGCCTAGTAATTAAGAAAATTGGAATTAAAGAAATTAGGGCCCAAATAATGAATATGTTGGTGTTTCCCTTCTTATCTCCCAACTTTCCGATTAAAGGACCAGAAAACACGGTTAAAAGACCACCAAATAGGTATATATAGGTTAATTGTTCCTCTCTAAAACCAACATTACTTACCATATACGGACTTAAAAAGGGTAGGATGGTAAACTGCCCAAAAATTAATAAGGCAAGAAAAAGAAAGCTTTTAGTAATATTTTTATCCTTAAATATCAGTTTTATAGCCGCTGGCACACGGATTGGGTTCTTTTCCAGGAGATGTTCCTTTAAAGAAGGAATTTTAAATATAGCCAGGATAAAAATAAATATGGAAATAATCCCTGTGGTATAAAAAGGCATTTGCCAACCGTAAAATGTTCCGAAATAGATTCCGAAAGGCACCCCTAAGGCAGCAGCGCCTGAAAATCCAGCCATTATTTTACCCATTGCAGTTCCACGACGTTCCAATGGAACTACATCACCAACAATGGTAAGTAAAAGGGTTCCTGTTGTTCCTCCAAACATTCCGGCAATTATTCGTGCACCAAGTAATAAACCAAAAGTAGGGGCCAAGGCCATTAAGAATGTACTAATGATAAAGCCACCAAATGCTAGCAGTAGCATTTTTTTTCGACCAATTTTATCAATTACAAATATTGCACCTAAGCTTGCAAAAAATGCGGCAAAAGGATAGGAAGAGACCAGAAGGCTCCATTCTTGTGGGTTAAGATCAAAAATGCGCTTTAGCTGTGGACCAAGCGGCATAATAATCATGAAATCAAGTACATGTGTGAAATTTATGGCTGCCAGAAGCCATACTATGGTTGATTCTAATTTTTTCGTAATCATTCGCGACAAAGGTGCGGTTTTAAGTACAATTATTTAATGATGAAGTGTATTCTTTTTCCGAACCCCACGCTTTCTTAACATAATTAAATATTAGTATAAGTTATTGGAACAATCATTGGATTATACGGAATCCCAACATAGAAAAATTTTTTATTTCCATTTTCTAGTTAAAAAATATCATTGTGAATTTTGACCTTTTTAAAGAAGAGTTAGTTGACCAAGTAGAAGGACTAATAAAGGAAAAAACTGCAGAAACCGTAAATGCAGTTGGTGGCGGATTATTCGTTAGTATTTCAAGCGCAGTAAGCGGATTAACTTCCCCTGGAGATGCCAAGTCCGAAGTCATATATAGTAATGGGTTTAATTAAAAAACACAATGTTAGTGAGGACCAAAAAGACAGTATCTCTCAGCAGTTACAGCCAACCATTTTAAAGTTGATTACAAAATACTTAGCATCCAGATTAAATTTAAAATATTATCCAGTAGCAAGGATTTTAATATTAGAAAGGGAGGCAGTAATGT
The DNA here is from genome assembly GCA_047635375.1 of Sphingobacteriales bacterium. Taxonomy (GTDB): domain Bacteria; phylum Bacteroidota; class Bacteroidia; order Sphingobacteriales; family Sphingobacteriaceae; genus JBLIKP01. Next base: position 10,897 of record JBLIKP010000080.1, read on the forward strand.
GTTTCCTTTTTTTGTTTTATTCCCAGAATGGGAGACTGTTCAAATTATCTATTTAACATAATATTAATTATAGGGCGTTTATA
>JBLIKP010000081.1:0-10806 GCA_047635375.1 Sphingobacteriales bacterium
TAATAAGGTGAGGGGCACTCCAATATGATTATTAAGATTCCCTTCTGTAGCGAGAACAGAAAACTTTTCTTTTAAAACGGAATTCATTAATTCCTTTGTAGTGGTTTTTCCATTACTCCCTGTAAGACCAATAACAGTTTTCCCCCATGAATTTCTATGTTCGTTTGCTAAATTTTGAAGAGATTTAAGACAATCGTCAACAAGGATATACCTATTATCCTGAACAACTTCTTTATCGTCAACTACAACCGAGGTCGCCCCTTTATCCAAAGCTTGCTGGGCATATCTATTACCATTGAAACTTGGTCCGCTTAAGGCAAAAAACAAATTCCCTTTAGCAATTGACCTAGTATCGGTGGACACACCAGTAGATCTTAAAAATTCTAAATAAAGATTGGACTTCACGCTTGTCATAATATTCTGGGCTTGACCAAAAATAAAAAAGCCTTCCCGATAAAGAGAAGGCTTTTTAATTTATTTGAATGGAATCCTTATTTTTTAAATAGGAATCTTTCAGTTTTCTTAGTTTCGACTGGACCACCAACTCGTACCATAGCACAACGGAATCCGATTTCAGCACTTGACATTTTTTCGTCCATGAAGCGACGAGCCCCTGGAGTCATGAAGTAGGCACGGTCATTCCAGCTACCACCTTTGTAAACTCGCGCTCTGTTGTTCACTAATGAAGCAGCACCATAGTCATATTGCTCGTCATCATCTTCAAAGTCACGAACATCACCACTTGAATAGTTTTCATTGTCAATAACCTTTTTTATACGACCTAATGAATCTTTCTCAGCAACGTTTCCATCAGCATCTAAAAGTTTCTTGTCATAAATATTACCACGGAATGGATTGAAGTCATTTACATCTTCGAATGAAAGAGGACGGTAAACATCAAGCACCCATTCAGCAACATTCCCAGCCATACAGTATAAACCGAAGTCGTTAGGGAAGTAAGCTTTTATTGGGGCAGTTAAGTCATAACCATCGTTTAAATAACCTGCAACTCCCATGTTATCACCACGACCTCTTTTGAAGTTAGCTAACATAAGACCTTGAGTCTTTTCATCAGCTGAACGAGGGATAATTCCGTTCCAAGGGTAGATTTTCTTAGCATTAACATTTTCGAAAACAGTGTTTCCAGTTAATGATTTCGCAGCATATTCCCACTCAGCTTCCGTTGGTAGACGGTAGTCAGGTAGTAAGATACCATCTTGCATTTTTACAGAACGACGATCCTCACCGTTTGGATCAAAGTTTTTAAGGTTCTTTTTAACCAAACCTTCATATTGTCCAGAAAGGTAAGCTTCAGTGTTGAAGTTATCTTCATTCTTTTGGTTAGGATTCTGCTTTAAGATTCCACGATCAACAAGGATTTGTTCGTTAACACGGTCGGTTCTCCAAGCAGCAAATTCGTTTGCTTGTGCCCAGCTAACACCTACTACAGGGTAGAATTGGTATGCAGGGTGACGTAAGTAGTAGTTTACGTAAGGCTCGTTATAGGCAAGAGGACTTCTCCAGACAAGAGTGTCAGGAAGTGCTGATTCGAAAACCTCAGGGTAATCTTCACCAAACACACGTTTAGTCCAATATAAATATTCTAAAAAGTGAACATTTGCAACCTCTGTTTCATCCATATAGAATGACGCAACAGTTACACGACGTTCAATGTTGTTCATTGAATAAGTAACATCTTGTTCAAGGTTACCCATAACAAAGGTCCCACCTTCTACAAGAACTAAACCAGGTCCGGTTGCTTGCTCAATATCATCAAATACTTGGAACCCACCGTTTTTCTTATCGTTGTAATTCCAGCCGGTTGCTTCAGATGCATTTTTCTTACAAGCAGTACCTGCCGCAAGAAGCACAAACATAAGTGCGTAAACCGAAAGATTAATTCCTCTTTTCATATCTCAAATAAAATGCTAATGTATACTGTAATGAACGGACAAAAGTAGAAAAATATTTTCTATTTTTTTCATCCTTAGAATTTAGGGCAGTCAATTGGTGCCCATTTCGTAGATTTTGTTCTTTGGCGAACATTAAACTCATAGCTTAATGACACTTCATGTGCACCAGAAACTCCATCACGTAATTCAGAAATTGTAAAGTCATAGCTATATCCCATTCTGAATCTGTTTTGTTGAATTCCAACTAAAGCAATAAAAGCATCGCTGTTGCTGAATGCATAACGGAACCAACCTCCAACAACGATAGGACCTACATTATAGTAAACCCCTGCGTTCAATTGACGGAATGGACCTTGCGTTTGAAACAATAAGTTAGGAGATACAGTATTAGTACTGTTTCTTCCACCACCTACTGGTATAACTGACCCAACGTGGGCTGTGATTTTCATTGGCACAACACCTGCGTCACCTTGAATGAATCCATTTTGTGGTTCAGTTAAGTGGTCAGCTACTATTCCTGCATAAAAAGCGGAAGAATATATTAACATACCTGCTGAGAAATCCATGTAGCTGTTTGAAGTACTACTAAATGTTTCGCCTGAGGCTGTTGGTTGACCATTTTGATCTACCGCAAAAACTAATTGGCTTTCATCAAGTGTTGACTGAACATAATTAGCTTTTAATGACGGGCGGATTGATAAATTATCACCTAACCTTAATTGGTAAGCATAAGCTGCACCAAAAGAAGTAGTGTTCCAAGCATCACCTTGATTGTCTTGCTCGGCCATAATACCAATACCACCACCTAGTAAACTAACTGGTGAATCGAAAGAAAATGCATATTGCTCGAATGCATTTACCGTTGGAAATTGATTACGGTAATTTAAAATAGCACGAGGTGAGCCTGCCGCACCAGCTAGAGCCGGGTTTAAATACAGGGGGTTAGCATAGAACTGAGAGTACTCAGCATCTTGACCAAAAGAGTTGCCAAAAAATGCCAAGCTCATACCTAAGCTTAGAAGGCCTACCAATATATTTCTCATAACTTTAATAATTTGAAACCGTGAAGTTACTTAAATATTAGATTTTATCAAAAGTAACTTACTTTTTTAACCATTGAATAATTTAAACCCGTTAGCTTCGTTAGGAAGACTAACCAATTTCATTATTGCATAAAACTATACTTACCTTTAGAACGTTTATTTAAATATGCAAAAGCACAATATTATTGCGGTAATTTTATTTTTTCTCAGCTTGGGGCTTTATGCTCAAACGGAAAATATTAAATTAAATTGGCAAGAGTCCTTTGAAAAAATCGATGGGAAGAACCAATCCTGGTTCTCTGAAGCAATTTTTGACGAAGATTTTGCCAACCTTCCGATATATTATAGTGTGCTCAGCAATGTTTCACCCGAAAGCGATCTTGCTCTAAATCCGCTAAAATCAGAATCCTTAACAAGGACTTACTTTAGCGAACCCCAAAAATCATTAATTTCAGGGGAATTCCAAATTATTTCTGAAAACTTTACCTCCAGAGGAGTAAAAAAAATAGCGTATAAGGTCTTGCCAATTCGCCGAAAGGCCGATGGGACCTATGAAAAACTGATTTCTTACTCCCTAAAAATAAATAAAAAAAATATTTCCAATTCAAGTGTACCACCAGCCAGAACTTACAATTCATCGTCAGTTTTAGCCGATGGAGCATTTTATAAATTTATAATTCCTCAAAATGGTATTTTTAAAATCGACAAGGATTTTTTAGAATCACTTGGGATTAACGTTAATTCAGTAAATCCAAAAAATCTAAGAGTCTACGGAAATGCTGGAGGACTTCTCCCTCAATCCAACGCCGTTCCAATAATCGACGATCTTACCTCTATACCCTTATTTGTTTCTGGTGCTGAAGACGGAAAATTTGATAAAAACGATTACGCCCTATTTTATGGAAGAGGGGCTTCTCAGTGGAAGCCGGCAAACAGTAACACCAGATTTGATTTTCTGGAGCACTTTTACGATAAAGAAAACTTTTACTTCCTAACCTTTGACAAGGGACCAAGTGCTGGTATGCAACTGGCTGACTTTTCAAATTCTTCAGCCACCAAAACAATTACTCAATTCAATGATTTCTTAAATCACGAGGTCGACAAATTTAATGAAGTAAAAAAGGATGTTAAGTCTGGAAGGGAATGGTACGGCGAGGAACTAAGTTTTCAAACTACCCAAAGTTTTGACTTCAATTTTCCTAATAGAGTAAATACACCTATTATAATAAGAAGTGCAGTGCTTGGACGCGCATCTTCTTCAAGCACCTTTGATGTCAAGATAAATGGACAACAGGCATATCAGCACTCCACCGGAAGTGTTGACTATAATTATCTTGAAGATTTCGGGAGGATTTCTGGCAAAACCGAAGAAGTAACCACCACAGGAAATAATATCCAGGTTTCAATTACCTTTAATAAACCCAATAACTCTGCCCAAGCTTGGCTTGATTATATTGAGGTAAACGCGCTTAGAGAGCTGGTTTTTACAGGGAATCAACTTCATTTCCGAAGCTTAGAAAGCATTGGACCAAATGAAATAAGCAAGTTTCAAATCCGAAACATCTCCAATCCCACCGTTTGGGATGTAACAAACCCGGTGAATCCTACAAAAATCCAAGGAACCCAAAACGGGACCACTTTTGAGTTTAATTACCCAACCAATGAATTAAAAGAGTTTGTTGCCTACCAAGGAAATGATTTCTCGAAACCAAGCCCTGCTGGAAGAATTTCAAATCAGAATCTTCATGGAATGCCTCAAGTTGATATGGTTATTGTCACCCATGCGAATTTTTTAAGCCAGGCAAAAGAATTAGCCGCCCACAAGCGTGCTTTCGACAATTTGCGGGTAAGTGTAGCGACAACTGACGAGGTCTTTAACGAGTTCTCTTCGGGAATGCGTGATGTAAGTGCAATTCGTAATTTTATGAAAATGTTTTACGACCGTGCTCAAGGAAATCAAGCCGAAATGCCGAAATATCTCCTTCTTTTTGGTGATGGCTCTTATGACAACAAAAACAGAATTCTTGGTAACACAAACTTTGTCCCCACCTACCAAAGTGTAAATTCTTTAAAACCTACTTCCAGCTACGTAAGCGATGATTATTTCGGGTTGTTGGACGACGATGAAGGGGATTGGGAGGTTTCGGCAGCAGGTGGTTTAGACATAAGCATTGGGAGATTACCAGTAACCACATCGGCGCAAGCCAGTATGTTGGTGCAAAAAATAAAATCTTATACCCAAGCAAAAAGCTTTGGCGATTGGAGAAATAAGTTAACGCTTATCGCGGATGACGAGGACAACAACCTTCACTTAAGACAAGTGGAAGAATTGGCCGACACCATAAAAAACAAAAACGGAACAATAAACATTGAAAAAATTTATCTTGATGCCTATAAGCAGGAAAGTACTCCAGGCGGTAGTAGATACCCTGAAGTAACTCGAGCAATAAACCAGTCAATACAAAAAGGCACGCTTATATTAAATTATACTGGTCACGGTGGCGAGGTAGGCTTGGCTCATGAAAGAATTTTAGGTGTCGAGGATATTAATAGTTGGAGTAACGCCGATAAGCTGGCCATGATTTTCACGGCTACCTGCTCCTTCAGCCGTTTTGACGATCCTGAAAGGACCTCAGCAGGTGAGCTAGCATTGTTAAATCCGAATGGTGGAGCAATTGCCCTTTTTACTACGGTAAGGTTGGTTTACGCTGGAGAAAATTTCAGATTGAACAAAGCATTTTATGAAGCCCTGCTTGACGAAGACTTACCAGAAGTGCCGACGCTTGGCGACTTATTTATGTTCACAAAAAACAAAATTGGCCTGTCCGTAAATAGTCGAAACTTCACTCTATTGGGCGACCCATCATTACAGATTTCTTTCCCTAAACTTAAAGTGGAAACCACCACGATTAACGGAAAGCCAATCTCCTCAACCCAAGATACACTAAAAGCGCTTTCTTTCGCCACGCTAAAAGGGGTAGTAAAAAATAGAAATAATCAAAAAGCTACCGATTTTAACGGTATTTTGGATATCACAATATTCGATAAAAAGACTGAGGCCACCACCCTTGGGAATGACTCCAAAAGTTACTCTCAAAAATTTGAGGTTTTACGAAGCATAATCTATAAGGGAAAGGCCACTGTTACAAACGGTGATTTCCAGGTTGAGTTTTTAGTACCAAAAGACATCTCCTATGTTCCAGGCAATGCCAGAATAAGCTATTACGTCTATAATGAAGAAACTGATGGCGGTGGTTCCTTTGAAGATTTTGCTGTAGGTGGGGCGTCAGATACGCTTTTCGAGGACTCCCAAGGGCCTGACTTAAATCTGTTCATGAACGACGAAAAGTTCGTTTTTGGCGGCATTGTAAACGACGAACCATTGTTATTGGTAAATCTTAAAGACTTAAGTGGAATTAACACTTCCGGAAATGGAATCGGTCACGATTTAATTGGCACACTTTATAAGGACGGGATTGAAATCGATCGATACGTTTTAAATGAATTTTACGAAGGGGCGTTAGACAGTTATTCTTCTGGTCAAGTTACTTTTCCGCTTCCAAAATTGGAAGATGGCGAGTATTCAATTTCCGTAAAGGCATGGGACGGGGTAAACAATTCAGCAGAAGGAAGCACAACCTTCAAGGTTATTCCATCCAATCAATTTGTAATAGACAAAGTGTTTAATTACCCCAACCCTTTCACCACAAATACTTCCTTTCAGTTCGAGCATAATCGTCCTGGAACAAATCTTGACATACAAATTCAAATATTTTCCATGTCGGGGCGTTTAATAAAAGTTCTAGAGCAAAACATCTACTCAACCGGAAGCAGGGTGAGTGATTTAAACTGGAATGGCCTTGATGATTTTGGTGACCAAATTGGAAAAGGAGTTTATGTTTATCGGGTAATGGTTCGAACTCCCAACGGACTAACCGCCGAAAAATTTGAAAAACTCGTTACATTAAGGTAGCCACTACATTAAATTACTATATTTGAAACTTTAAAAAATCAAACTGACACTTAATGAAAAATCTTTTTGCTTGTATCTTAGCAATTGTTAGTATAAATAACCTTGCCCAAGCGCAAATATCTACTGGCCAATTAAATGGCCAACGTGTAAACTCAATTTCTACAGCAGTACCCTTCCTTACTATTTCACCCGATGCACGTGCAGGGTCAATGGGCGATGCTGGTGTTGCCCTATCACCAGATGCAAATTCAATGCACTGGAATCCATCAAAACTTGCTTTCGTTGAGGATGAAGTTGGATTTAGTTTGGCATACACTCCATGGTTACAAGCCTTGGTAAATGACATTAATCTTGCATACCTATCTGGCTATTATAAAATTGATGACAAACAAACCATTGGTGCTTCACTGTTGTATTTCTCTTTAGGAAATATCCAATTGACTAATGAAAGCGGGCAAAATTTAAACTTAATTAAGCCTAATGAATTAGCACTTGACGCTGCCTATTCAAGGAAATTAAGTGAAAACTTTTCAGGTTCTGTAGCTTTCAGATTTATTTATAGTGATATAGCCACTGGAAGTATTTCAGGCGGACAAGCAATTGACGCGGGAGTTTCTGGAGCTGCTGACTTAAGTGCTTATTACAAAAAAGAACTTGACATTAACGGTAACGATGCGCTTCTTTCTTTTGGAGGTAATGTTTCAAACATTGGTACAAAAATTACTTATTCAGGAGATGAGCAACGTGATTTTATCCCTACAAACTTTCGTTTAGGAACAGCACTTAAACTAAACCTAGACGAGTACAACACAATTACCTTCACTATTGATGCGAACAAATACTTGGTTCCAACCAATCCAATTTACGCTCAAGGGACTGATTCAATAATTGCAGGGAGAGATCCAAATCGCTCAGTAGTAAGTGGTATTTTTGGTTCATTTACTGATGCTCCAGGATCACCTATTTACGACCAAAATGGCGACTTCCAAGGTATTGAGAAGGGGTCCATTACTGGTGAAGAATTTAATGAGTTATACTACGGTGCAGGAATGGAATACTGGTACACTGATCAATTTTCCCTACGTGCTGGTTATTTTTACGAGCACCCAACTAAAGGTAATCGTCAATTTCTAACTATAGGAGCTGGACTAAAATACAATGTTTTCGGACTTGATTTCGCTTATTTAATCCCAACTGAACAACGTAACCCACTAGAGGACACGCTTAGATTCACCCTTCAATTCGACTTCGACGCACTAAAATCGAACTAATCTCTTATGAAAATTAAAGTAGGCTTCGGCTTTGATGTCCACCAATTAAAAGACGGACATCCATTTTTTATGGGTGGTGTTCATTTAGAAGATGCCAAAAAAGGAGCGTTCGGTCATTCGGATGCTGATGTACTTATTCACGCCATTTGTGACGCTCTACTTGGAGCAGCAAACATGCGGGATATTGGCTACCATTTCCCAAATACAGACCCCGCTTACAAGGGAATTAGCAGCGTTAAATTACTTGAGGAAGTACGTGATAAAATCGCCGAAAAAAACTTCACAATTGGCAACGTGGACTGTATGATTTGCCTTGAAGCACCTAAAATCAATCCGCATATTCCAAAAATGCAAGAGATTCTTGCAGTAGCAATGCAAATAGATGCCGATGATGTTTCAATCAAAGCCACCACCAATGAAACCATGGGCTTTATTGGCCGTGAAGAAGGTGTTGTTGCCTACGCCACATGCCTGATTGAGAAAAAATAACTCCATCGAGGGTAAAAGAACTTTAATCCATCCATCAATTCTTATCTTTGACGTATGATCGTCCACGGTAAAACCATCCTTTCAGAAGACATAAAAGACAAGCAATTTGTCTGCAACATTTCAAAATGCAAAGGCATTTGCTGTGTTGAGGGTGATAGTGGCGCTCCATTAGAAAGCAACGAAATCCCCATTATGGAGGAGATTTTCGATAAAGTCAAGCCTTTCTTAAGACCTGAAGGAGTTAAAGCAATCGAGGAACAAGGAACCTGGGTTATTGACGATGAAGACGACCTAACCACTCCCTTGGTTAACGGACAAGAATGTGCCTACGTGATTTTTGACGATAAGGGAATTACAAAATGTGGAATCGAAAAAGCATATGAAGCCGGTGCTATTGATTACCAAAAGCCAATTTCTTGCCACCTTTACCCTATCCGCACAAAGAAATACGAAGATTTTGAGGCATTAAATTATGATCGTTGGGACATTTGTAGCGATGCCTGTAGCTTTGGTGAAGAATTAAAAGTCCCCGTTTATAAGTTTTTAAAGGGCGCACTTACCCGTAAATATGGCGAAACTTGGTATTCAGAACTTGAAGTTTTAATTGAAGCTAAGATAATAGAAGACGAAGAACACGGCTTTAAATCGTAAAATCCTTTTCATTTCCCGAATTCTATTTAGTTTAGGTGAACATTAAATTGTCTCACCATGTTTCGACTTACAGTAACTTTTCTTTTATTAATTTCAACTATGGCTCTTTCTGCCCAAAACACCCTTACCCCAGAATTACTTTGGAACATACGACGTGTTTCAGGCCCCACTATTTCACCCGACGGTAAATTGGTGGTTTACGGAGTTAAGGTGAATGATATCGCCCAAAACAAAGGCAATACAAACCTTTACATAATGAACGCCGATGGCTCTGGCGTAAATCAACTAACAAACTTTAAAGGGAGTGAGTTCAATGTAACTTGGCGACCTGACGGTAAAAAAATTGGCTTTTTAAGTGCCGAATCAGGCTCAGTTCAAGTTTGGGAAGTAAATACAGACGGAACCCAACCAAGGCAAATAACGAAAATTGAAGAGGGTATTAACGGTTTTTCATACTCACCAAAAGGCGATAAAATCGCCTTCATAAAAGAGGTTAAAATCGATAAAACGGCAAAAGACATTTATCCTGATCTTCCGCTGGCTACTGCCAGAATCTATGACGAACTCATGATGCGTCATTGGGATTCTTGGAACGAAGGAACCTACAGTCATGTTTTTCTAATGGACTATGAAAATGGCTCAGTAAGCGGAGCTCCAAAGGATATAAATGAAGGGGAAAGATTTGATACTCCAATGAAACCTTTCGGCGGAATGGAGCAAATTGCATGGAATCACAACGGAAGTTCAATTGCCTACACCTGTAAAAAGTTAGTCGGCAAGGATTATGCCGTAAGTACCAATTCAGACATTTACGTGTATAATTTAAATTCTGGAAAGACAGAAAATCTAACTCAAGGAATGATGGGTTATGATATGGAGCCCACATTTTCTCCAGACGGAAAATCTTTAGCATGGTTAAGTATGGCAAAACCAGGATTTGAAGCCGACAAAAGCAGAATAATGGTCCTTGATTTAGCCTCCAAAAGATTGAGGAATTATAGCGAAACCTTTGACCAAAGTGCTGGGAGTTTATCTTGGCCTTCAGACAGTAAAGCCCTTTATTTCACTTCTGGAATAAATGCTACTTATCAACTTTTTAAATTGGATTTTTCAACCAAAAAATTCAACCAATTAACCGAAGGAATTCACAATATTGTGAGCTACGGCCTTACTACCGATGGCATGATCTACGGGAAACAGAGCATGAGTTCACCTACTGAGCTTTTTAAGGCTTCCCCCGATGGTAAAAATGAGACTCAAATAACTTCAGCCAACAAAGACGTATTGTCCAATACAAAAATGGGAAAAGTGGAGAAGAGGATGATGCTTACCACAGACGGAAAGGAGATGTTAACCTGGGTAATTTATCCACCAAACTTCGATCCAACCAAAAAATACCCGACACTTTTATACTGCCAAGGTGGTCCACAAAGTGCGGTTAGTCAATTTTTCAGTTATCGATGGAA
>JBLIKP010000082.1:0-10712 GCA_047635375.1 Sphingobacteriales bacterium
AAATACACCACAACCCTCACCTACACTTAAAGGAGTATTAAATACCTCCCAAGTAATCCCCCTATCTCTAGAGCGATAAACCCGCGCACCTGAAGGACCACCCGTACCAATCCAAACGGTGTTTCCCTTAATTGTAATCGACGTTCCGCTGGCTGCGAATCCTCCTTCACCGGGAAAGGCATTCGGGAAATTATTGGGTTTTAATCTTGACCAAGTTTCCCCACCATCGTAAGTTTTTAATAAAACTAGCAGGTTATCAATGGGATCACCGAAAACCAATCCTTCTTGATGGTCAAAAAAAGCAATTCCATCAAGGAAAATCCCAGCAGTATCTAAGAAATAGGTCTGCTTCCAAGTCTTACCAAAATTCGATGTTTTATATATTCTGGCGGGATTGGCAATGGCTACCACATGGGCTACCCCCGGTTTGGATAAGGCAATGCTTCTAAAATCGGCAAGTGAATCAGATTTAACCTTTTTTGATTTAAAGGCAGAATCTGGATGAACAGCAAAAATCACCTCACCACCAGTTCCACTGGCCCATAATGCACCGCCTTCGGCGACAGCCACACCACGAAAAGAGGCTGAAAATGTTTCTTGGCCTACTTTTGTTTCAGGATTTGTGCAGGCTCCAAGTAAACAAAGGATAAAAAGTCCGATAAAATATTTCATAGCATGATTTTGATTGTGAAATTAAGTTTTCTACCTCAATTATACCCACTATCTTTGAAGCGTATGCTTTTGAATCATAAAATATACGGTGAAGGTGGTACGCCGCTTTTCATCCTCCACGGACTTTTAGGCTCTCTTGATAACTGGCACACTTTAGCCACAAAATGGGGTAAGGAGTTCATGGTGGTTGCTGTAGACCAACGAAATCATGGTAAATCTTTCCATACCAGCGAAATGAATTATTCCGCTATGGCGGAAGATTTATCTAGTCTCATGGGGCACTTAAATATTGAAAAAGCCAATGTCCTTGGCCACAGTATGGGTGGTAAAACTGTGATGCAGTTTGCCGTTGATTTTCCTCATAAATTGGAAAAACTCATTGTTGCCGACATTTCTCCCAGAGAATACCCTGCCCATCATGACTCAATTTTTGAGGCTTTAATGGCCGTAAATCCAGCTGAGTTAAATACACGTGGAGAGGCGGAAGACAGCCTAGCAAAGTACATTCCTGAGCCCGGCACTAGACTTTTTTTAATGAAAAACTTGGATCGTCAGTCTGACGGAAGTTTTGTCTGGAAAATGAATCTTCCTGTGCTTATGGAAAAATATGATGAAGTTGGAAAGCGAATTGAAATTCCAATTCCGCTAAGCAACCCAACTTTATTTATTGGTGGTGGAAATTCGTCTTATATTAGTGAAGAAGATGAGCTAGATATTTCGGACCAGTTTACAAATGTGTCTTTTGAAACCATCCCAAATGCGGGTCATTGGCTTCACGCCGAAAACCCAACAATGTTCTACGAATTGGTGACTAATTTTCTAAAATAAAAATGAGCGACTTAGGTAAATCAGTAAAAAAGGACCTTCAAACGGATGAGATGATCCTCAACATGGGGCCGCAACACCCGTCGACTCACGGAGTGTTACGTCTTGAATTGGTTACCGATGGCGAAATTGTGGTGGATTTAAATCCTCACATTGGCTACCTACACCGTTGCTTTGAAAAACACGCCGAAAAACTACCCTACGCCCAAATAATCCCATACACTGACCGTCTTGACTATATGGCGAGCATGAATAACAATCATATTTTCGCCCTTGGCGTAGAAAAAATGATGGGAATAACTGATGATATTCCACAACGCGTAGAATACATCAGGGTTTTAATGGCTGAACTTAACAGGATTGCTAGTCATATGATTGCTATTGGGACGTATGGACTTGATATTGGTGCCTTTACGCCGTTTTTATGGTGCTTTAGAGATAGAGAGCATATAATGAATCTATTAGAATCTGCGACGGGCTCAAGGATGCTTTACAACTACATTTGGATTGGCGGACTATTTTATGATTTACCCGTAGGATTTGAGAAGAAATGCAGGGAATTTATTGAGTATTTCAAACCAAAAATGAAGGAGCTCGAAGGATTGCTTACCGACAATAAAATTTTCGTGGACAGAACAGCTAATGTTGGTGTTCTACCGCTTAATACCGCAATTAATTATGGATGTTCAGGCCCTGTATTACGAGGTTCGGGAATAAAATATGACTTACGTCGTGTTGATGGATACTCTGTATATCCAGAACTAGATTTTGATATACCTGTAGGTACTGGGGCAATGGGATTGCTGGGCGATTGTTTTGACCGATATTGGGTTAGAGCAAAAGAGGTTGATGAGTCGGTGAAGATAATTGAACAATGCCTAGACCGCTTAGAAAATGAGCTTAAACGTACGCCAGACTTTGATGTGAGGGCTAAAATGCCAAGGAAAGTAATCCCTCCAAAGGGCGACCATTATTCCCGTGGTGAAAGCCCGAAAGGTGAACTTGGATATTATTTTATTGCTGATGGTAAAACCGAAATTCCAGAAAGGTGTAAGGTTAGATCTCCCTGTTTTAGCAATTTATCTGTTCTGCCTGAACTATCTCGAGGGGTATTAATCGCCGATTTAGTTGCAATTATTGGATCTTTGGATTTGGTAATGGGTGAAGTTGATAGATAGCGTGGATTATTGATTTTTGTGTTAACGACATAATCGCAGAGGGTCTATATTACTTTATCATTTCCCCTTTTATTTTTTTTGAAGTAAGCCAATCCTTCCATGTTTCGGCTGTTCCTTCGCAAACAAATCCTTCTCCAGGTAAAATTCCTTTTGTTTCAATTTCCCAATAAAATGCTAAGGAAGTAATTGCTGGGTTATGCCCAACAAACATAATAAAATCGGTACTCTCCTCCTGCTTGGCTATAAGGTTTAAATATTCTTGAGGGCTACTTTCATAAATAGAATTAGTCTTTTGGATTAATTCAGGATTTATCCCCAATTGTTCGGCAATAATGTAGGCTGTGGATGAAGTTCGTAATGAAGCACTTGAAATTATTAGTCTTGGAATAAATTTTTGCTTTCTAATTTTTTCACCAATTTCTTTTGCTTCCCGCAATCCACGCTTCGAAAGTGGTCTATGAAAATCATCAACCACACCATGTTGCTGGCCAGAATGCGCGTGTCGAACAAAAATTATTTTCCTTACCATAAACCCTCCAATACACTTCTTACTCTCTTAAAATAAAACACTAACCAAATTTAACAAATTACTTTTTTATATTATTAAGTAAGACTTTTAATTGAAATGATAAATCATGCTTCAACCCAGGAACAACATTAACCATAATAATCCCGTAATCCACCCATTTTTAAAGTAAAAATTAAAACCGACGAAATTAATCGTGATTAAATTTTCACTAAGCGTTCATCAAACTTTTTGTTCAATTTAAATATTTGGTCAAAAACTATTAATTGATAAAGGCTATTGGTAAATTTGGTATAAACCCACGGCAATGAATTACCAAGAAACAATTTCTCATTTATTCAGCCAACTACCAATGTTTCAACGCGTTGGCGCTTCGGCATTCAAAAAATCCTTAGACAACATCCTTTTGCTCTCAAAGGCTTGTGGCGACCCACATAGGAATTTCAAAAGCATCCACATTGCCGGAACTAATGGAAAGGGTTCAACGGCCCACCTTTTGGCATCCACATTGCAATACGCCGATTTAAAAGTGGGCCTCTACACCTCACCACATTTAACTGATTTTAGGGAGCGAATTAAGGTAAACGGACAATGCTGTGAAGAGCAATTTGTGATTGATTTCGTAAAAAAATATGAGGAAATAATTGAAGAAATTAAGCCTAGTTTTTTCGAAACAACTGTAGCAATGGCTTTTTTATATTTCTCTGATTTAAAGGTAGATATAGCAGTCATTGAAACTGGTATGGGAGGCCGTCTTGACAGCACCAATATTATAACACCTTTGGTTTCCGTCATTACAAATATTAGTAATGATCATGGTCAATATTTAGGAGATACTCTTCCTAAAATAGCGAGCGAAAAAGCGGGTATTATTAAAAACGAAGTTCCGGTTGTTATTGGGGAAAATCAAGAAGAAGTTTTAGAAGTATTTATGGAAAAGGCCGAAGAAATGGGTGCACCCTTCTATATTGCTGAAAATAATTTCCATCCACAAAAAATTAATAATACATCCACATCAGTAAGCGCCGATTTTTATTTTCAGCACGAAATAAAGTTTCCGGAATTATCAACCGATCTTTTAGGGCACTACCAGTTAAAAAACATGGCTACTGCTCTTCAAACCATCGAAATCCTTAAATTAAAGGGAATCAAAATTGACGACGAAGCAATTTACAAGGGGTTTTCGTTAGCTAAGAAAACAACAGGGTTATTAGGAAGGTGGACAATCTTAAATGAAACCCCACTTACAATTTGTGATATTGCTCATAACAAAGCGGGATTAGAGAATGTATTAAGCCAAATCGACAAAACCAGCTTTGATCATTTACATATAGTTTTTGGAATGGTAAATGATAAAGACATCACCGAAATATTGGATTTATTACCTAAAAAAGCATTTTATTATTTTTGCAAACCCAATGTACCACGCGGATTAGATGTAAATGAGCTGCAAATAGCCGCCAAAAAGTCAAAATTAATGGGATATTCTTATCCGTCGGTTGAGGCTGCAGTCGCTTCTGCTACTGAAGAAGCTGCAGATTCTGACCTTATTTATATTGGAGGAAGCACCTTTGTTGTAGCAGAGGCAATAACCAATTTCAAAATGATTTCGGTAATTTAATTAACTCCCCTATTTTTGTAGCACGGCAGGGTCCTGATAAAAGGTTATTGCGCGTAAATTTTAATGAAGAAATCAACCATTGCCATTTTATCGCTTATCATGTTTATCAATGCACTTAGCATTGGTCTGATTATACCCTTATTATACCCTCTAGCGACTCAATTCGGGCTTTCGCCCCTTGGATTAAGTGTCCTATTCACTTCTTTTAGCATAGCGCAATTTTTTGCCACACCCGTGCTTGGAAAGTTAAGTGATAGATACGGCAGAAAACCGATTTTGCTTATCTGTCTTGCCGGAACCGCCGTTGCTTTCTCCTTAATGGCCACAGCACAAACCGTTGTTTGGTTATTTGCTGCCAGAATTTTTGATGGAATAACCGGAGGAAACATGTCCGTTGCGAATGCTGTTGTCGCCGATTCAAGCACAAAAGAGGAACGCCCTAAGGCATACGGGTTTTTAGGAGCAAGTTTTGGTTTCGGGTTTTTATTAGGTCCTGCTATTGGTGGAGCGCTAAGTAATTTCTCCATACAAACACCATTTTGGTTTGCCTCTGCCCTTTCTGTAGCGGGTGTTATTTTCGGATTTTTCGCATTGAAAGAATCGAATGAACACAAAACATCGAGTCAATTTTCATTAAAAGAATACTTCCACTTCGCACGCCCGTTTAGTTCACTAAAAAAGCCTTTTGTAGGTTCGTTAATCCTTATAACTCTTTTGGTAAGTATGGCCCACAATGGGATGATAATTGGCTTCCAAACCTATACCGTCGATGTATTAAAGCTCACCCCTTCTCAAATAGGGTGGTTTTTCACCGGATTTGCTTCGGTAAGTATTTTAATGCAGGTAATGGGAATTAAATATCTATTGAAGAAATTCGATGATAAATTAAAGATATTACTTGGAGCTTTGATTTTTATGAGCGTAGGAATGGTCATTTCTTACCTTTCTGACAGCTTTTGGCCCTTCTTTGTATCCATCATCATTTACGGATCTATGAGCTCCTTACGGGAGCCTATGTTGCAGTCTCTGTTAAGTGAAAACACCACAGCAGATAAGCAAGGGAAACTTTTAGGCATTAATCAAAGTTACACCTCACTTGGACAAATCGTTGGGCCATTAATCGCAGGGTTAATTTCTACGGTTAACCTAAGCTATATTTTCTTGGTTTCGGCAATTTATATCGCAGGGGCTTTTGTTGTGGGCCTTTTAATTAAGCGTCCTAAACTATAGTTTAATAAAGCTTCCGGATTTATCGCCCACTTTTATTGCATAGTAACCTGGGGAAAGTGTTTGCACGTTAACATTTTCACTTCCGCGTGATTCAAGGACTTTTTTACCCGTTAGGCTATAAATTTCAATAACCTGGTTTTCACCGATGCCTTCAACAATCAGCCAGTTTCTTACCGGATTTGGGTAAATACTCAAGTCCAACTCTATCACTTCTTGCATACCAACGGAACCACCCTTCATTTTCATTGAGTTAGGTGCAGAATAAGAAAAGAATCCTCCATTATTTGCGATGACTCTCCAGTAAAGAGTTTCACCAGACTGTGGCAGCCCACCTAATTGAGTTGCATCGTTGGCTGTTTTTATAGATCCTATAATTTCAGTAAATAATGAATCTTCCGCAATTTGAAGTTCATACTCAACAGCACCATCAACTTTTTGGAATCTAAAAATCGGGTTATTCTTTACTTCAGTTGCCTTATCAGCCGGAAGGGTTAAAATCGGAGCATCGGGTGTGTCTAAATTATTCCCTGTATAGGTAATAAACATTTCAATTTTTGTAAGTGGGTTGTCGTTAGGGTCCCTATCAGCGTAAACAATTGAGTCTACAATGTTTAAACCCTCAAGGGCATTACCATATACGCTATAATCGCCATCCAATCGTGTGGCATTGGCATGGCAGATAAAAAATTGGCTTGTTGCGCTATTAGGATCTGTCGCTCTTGCAGCCGAAATAGCACCTCTAAGATGTTGGGCTTTTGAAAATTCTGCTGGCACATTTTGTTGTCCAGGTTGGCCCTGTCCCCAAGTATTTTTCGGGCCATTTTTGGAATTTGGATCACCACCTTGAATTACAAAATCAGGAATAACTCTATGGAAAGCAAGTGAGTCATAAAAACCCATTTCTACCAGGCTATCCCAATTTGCCACATGCTTTGGTGCAAGGTTTGGGAAAAGCTCCACCTTAATATTCCCTAAAAGTGTGTCTGCTCGTTTTACTTCAATATTATATTGAGGCTTTCCTTCGAAAGACCTTTGAGCAAAGGATTTATCAGAAGAAATTCCAAGCAAAATAATGACGGAAATAAGTAGAGTAAGTTGTTTCATGGGTGTAAATTTCCTCCAATGTACAAAACAAAAAAAACCTCCCCCCAATGTGGATGGAGGTTTTATCAACATTTAAATGTTAATTATTTTACTAAAATAATTTTAGTGGTAATCATTCCTTTATTAGTAGTAGAAACTACATTATAAAATCATGCGGGTAAGTTATCACCATTAAAGAATCCATAATACTTAGTTCCTGCTTTAAAGTTCTGATCCAAGATTACTTTAATCTCACGTCCTTGAATGTTATAAAAAATAACTTTTCCAGTTACATCTTCATTCGACTCAAAGGTGATATTTAATTCACTTGCAAAAGGATTAGGGGATGCTTAAAGGTTCATTTCTAAATTATTATATAAGAAGAATTCACTTCCTGCTTTGTCATCATAGTCACCTCCACAATCATCCTCGTCAGAATAAAACTTTAAACTATGGCTATGCTTGTGATGCTTATTTCCAGAATTAAAGCCTGAAACCAGAATTGGAGAAATGAGCATAAAAACCCACCACAGAAATACAGAAGGTTGAAAATAATTCTAAATTTTTGGCTATTTCACCTTAGCATGGAGTCCGCGGAGTCCCATATCAACAAGCCTCTCTCCTGACCCAGGCTCCCAAATCCCATCTTTTGTGTTGTCTACCCATTCAATGCTTCCATTAATGGAAAAAGCAAGGACAAGGTTTATGTCTTCAGTTTCGTTTCCTGTGATAATAAGTGGGGTTGTAAGTTTTCCTTTTACCACGCATGACCCTGGTGGAATTGCCGCCTCTTCACCCAAATTATTAAGCCTTGGTAAGGACTCATCGAATTCGAAGGAAAACTTCATTTGCGCCAGTCCATTATCGTCTGACTTACAGTCGAATAGAAATATTGAGGCACAAAATAGTAAAAAGAGGTTTTTAATATTATTTAATTAATGCTTGGGAACGCAATTCTTGGCTTAGCTCCGGTCCTAAAAACTTATCAATTAGGTAATGAACAACATATAATATCGGCGTAAGCAAAATTGCAATGATAAATTTATAGAAATAATTTACAAAACCAATGGCCAAAACAAGCTCTAACGACCAATCGGCACCTATGTAGAAAGCAATAAGGATTACCACAAAGGAGTCAATAAATTGTGAAACCACAGTTGAACCCGTAGCCCTTAACCATAGTGACTTCTCCCCTGTTTTTTGCTTAATTTTTTGAAACACATACACATCTATAAGTTGTCCAAATAAGAACGCAACAATTGACCCAGCAATTATCCAAAGTCCTTGACCAAAAATATTATTAAAAGCTAAATCCATGTTGATTTCGCCACTACTTAGTGGCTTAACAATCCAGAAATCGGAAGGAACAAGATTGATTCCCCAAAAAACCATCAAAAAAGCATATAGAATAAGAACCGTGGCGATGTAAGACAAAAGCTTCACTCCCTTTTTACCAAAATATTCGTTGATGATATCCGTCATGATGAAAACCACGGGCCACATAAGAACACCGGCACTCATATTAAAGGAAAGGTTTTCTATTCCGAAAAGGTTGATATCAAACTTATCAAAGCCCAAAGACTCTTCAACCGAAAAAATCTTAACTCCAATAAATTCGGCTACTAAAGCATTGGCGATGAAGAAACACCCAAGGATAAGAAATAGAATATGCTCTTTTTTGAAGGACTGCATCGAATAAAAGTAGAGAATTTTTAGATTTATTTATTAAGTATTTCTAGAAGACTGCCTTCACACTATTTATAAAGAATTAAATAAATAAACACGCATGTATAGTTTCTCTTATTTCAAGGAACAAGACCGCTAATTTTTACTGGAATTCGTTAATGATCACCCCTTTGCAATGTTAACGGGTAGCAACAAAACTGGGAGTCAAGTGGCGACACAAATTCCCCTGCCCATGAAACTTCTATTCCAAAAAAAATGAAATAGTAAAGAATCCTCGTTCCTTCGGGATTTTTATATCAAAGCGGTAACTTAGTAACAATGAAAACTAAGTCAAGAATATCATCAATTTTAAATACTAATACTTTAGACCAATCAGTTACCGGGTATCCTACTTTCCACCTTTCTAAGTTGGACATAAAGCCTGATTTAAATCTTCCTAGCCCATCAAATCCAAGGCTAGGCAAACTAGTTGAACATTATGTATTTGAGTTGCTAAAAGCCTCTTCAAATTACACGGTGCTAGCAAATAATCTTCAGCTACTTGACGGTGATCACACCTTAGGGGAAATCGACTTTATTCTTCAAGAGAACACCAGCGACAAGCTTATTCACCTTGAATTAGCCTTTAAATTCTACCTTTTCGATCCTTGCTTTCCTTTTAATGAGGCTGAAAATTGGATTGGCCCAAACAAGAACGACTCATTAATTGAAAAACTGGATAAACTAAACGAAAAACAATTTCCCCTACTCCATCATAAGAGTGCTAAAGCGGCGCTCAAGAATTTAGAATTAAACAACGCTTCCCAGGAACTTTGCCTGCTAGTCTCTCTCTATCTTCCCTACGATTACAAAGAAGAGGTCGGTGAAAGCTATAAAAAGGCAATCAAAGGGTGTTATTTAAATTTTGAGGCTTTTTCAGGTTTAAATAATGCCGACAAAACCTACTATCTCCCACCAAAGAAAGAATGGGGAATGGATCCATCAGAAAACGACAATTGGACCGATTACCCAAGTATCGAGAGCACAATTACCGCTAGCCTTAAAGAGAAGATGTCGCCGCTTTGCTGGCAAAAACAAAATGGTGAGTTTTCGGAGTTTTTTATTGTTTGGTGGTAGAGAATAAGAGTAATGAAGTTTCTTTTTTTAAAAAGTGATTTGTCAGACAAACGCAAGGCCAGCCACGCAACCCATGTAAAAGGTGGAATGGGTTTTAAGTGCTAAAATCATTCAACCCACGAAGACAACCTGTTTTTAAAGATGTTTCTTCCCCTTTTTCTTGATAAAAAGTGGAGCAAAAATCAAGGCTTGATTTTAAAATTTTATTTGTCTTTCCAAAGCAAGCCTCTCCCCGCAACCCAAGCGCGAGGGACTAACGTCTTATTTAACTTTTAAAATCTGCGGAAATCTTCCAGAATTTTTAATCACTTTTCATCTTAAGGGTTGCTTAGCGCAAGCCACTCCTCATCTTTCTTTGGGACAAATAATAATTTTAAAATAATGCCGGATGCTACAAGATAAAATTTGGGTACTAATCTGAAATGCCTGAGGGGCAAAATGCCGAAGGCAAAAAATCCAAAATTAAACCACCTCCTTTCCCTCCATCCTAAACTCCAAAAACTCCGTGGTAGCCACCCGCAGGGCAAATCGTAATTCGTAATTTTTACCCAGCCCAAAGGAGATGGGCGACATTTTTACCAAGCTCGAAGGAGATTGGCGTAATTGACTTCTGGGACAAATAATAATTTTAAAATAATGCCGGTTTCTGCGGGACAACATTTGGGTTCTAATCTGGAATAGCCGGTAGCACAAAAACACTACGTAATACTAACTACTAATTACTACCTAACCCAACCAAGGTCCCTGAGGATCTTTGAAGCGCAGCGTAAAAGAT
>JBLIKP010000083.1:0-10604 GCA_047635375.1 Sphingobacteriales bacterium
ACTATCATTAATTATTTAAAAATGGAAAAGCTAAATAACATACATCCCGGAGAAATTCTTTTAGAAGAGTTCCTAAAGCCTATGGCAATTTCTGCTTACCGTCTTTCAAAAGATGTGCTAATTCCACAAACTAGGATTAGTGAAATCATTAAAGGTAGAAGAAGAATAACGGCAGACAACGCACTAAGACTCAGTAAATACTTTGGTACCTCTGCTAAATTTTGGCTTGGACTTCAAAACGACTACGATTTAGAAGAAGAAACCACAAAAAAAGCTGAGGAGCTTAATAGTATCCCGTCTGCTACAATAAACGCGGCATAGCACAATTTTCTTAATTGGTAAATGATTTCATTTGAGCCAAATGAAATCATTTAATTGAGTTTTATTTGAAATCTTCAATGTGCGCAAGGTTTGAGAATTGACTTTTCATTTTATCAACACCCGTAAATTTCCTCCTTTCATTTTCCTATTTTTGGTGTCCCATAAAATTAAATCCCGCACCGCACATGTACTTTATTTTTGATACCGAGACCACCGGACTTCCTCAGAATTACAATGCCCCCGTTTCCGATTCGGAGAACTGGCCCCGCCTCGTGCAGGTCGCATGGCAAGTGCATGATGCTAAAGGTGATTTGGTCGAAGTCAAAAATTTCATCGTCAAGCCCGACGGATTTGATATTCCATTCGCAGTAGCGAAAATTCACGGAATCACCACTGAGCGCGCCAACCAAGAAGGGGTGGAGCTTAGTTTTGTACTCGAAGAATTTAATAAGTCGGTAAAGCAGGCGCAGTTTATTATTGGTCATAATATTGAGTTCGATAATAACATAATGGGTGCTGAGTTCTACCGTCTTTCGGTGGAAACTCCTTTGCTTGATCTGCCAGTCCTGGATACCAAAAATCTGGGAACGGAGTATTGCGCAATTCCTGGTGGTCGTGGCGGGAGGTTCAAATGGCCTACCCTTACTGAGCTGCACACGAAATTATTCGGGGAAGCTTTTGGCGAAGCCCACAACGCAAGTGCCGATGTCGAGGCTACTGCCCGCTGTTTTCTGGAGCTTGTCCGCCTAAGTGTAATTGGTATTAAAGAGGCTGGATTATCTCAAGACGATTTCAAGGCTTTCGCCGAAAACAACCCAAAAACCATCGAGCTTGTCGGTCTCAACATTGCGGCCTATAAGCCAATGGACCAAGAAACATCATCATCGGCCCCCGAGCCTGATGCTCAAAGTCCTACAAAAAAATCAGGTTCAAAAGTAGACCTAACCGACGCTCCATTTGCTCACCTTCACGTACATTCGGCATATTCAGTGCTTCAGGCGACTACTGAGGTAAAAACCCTGGTCGCTACGGCTAAGGAAATGGGAATGCCCGCCGTTGCACTTACAGATCATTCCAACATGTATGGGGTGTTTTTATTCGTGAGAGAAGCGCTGGCTGCAGGAATTAAGCCAATTGTGGGATGTGAGTTAAATCTTTGCACCGATTTAAACGATAAAAAGAATAAAGACAATGGGAACCAACAGGTTTTAATTGCCAAGAATAAAAAAGGGTACCATAACCTGTCAAAGCTTTGTTCGATGAGCTTTACGGATGGGTTTTATTACGTTCCTAGGATTGATAAAAATGTCCTTTTAGAATTAAAGGGCGACCTAATAGCTACCACAGGTGGCGTTTTTGGAGAAATTCCTAACTTAATTTTAAATGTAGGAACAAATCAAGCCGAAGAAGCCTTCGTTTGGTGGAAGGAGAATTTCGGTGACGATTTTTATGTGGAGCTTAACCGCCACGGCGTTGAAGAGGAAGATCACGTGAATGAAGTGCTACTTCAATTTGCAAAGAAATACGATGTAAAGGTAATCGCGGCAAACAACACCTATTACACGGTGAAGGAAGATGCTACCGCGCAAGATATTCTCCTTTGTGTGAAGGACGGTAAGTCCCTGAATCAACCGAAGAAATTTATTGGTAGGCGTGGGAGGGAATTCCGCTACGGCCTGCCAAACAATGAGTTTTATCTGAAAACTCCACAGGAGATGAAAAAACTCTTCGCCGATATACCAGAGTCCATCACCAATATCAGCGAATTAATAGATAAGGTTGAAGAGTATCCGCTTAAGCGCGATGTGCTGCTTCCTAAATTTGATATTCCCGAAGGATTTGACGGGGAGGACGATTACCTGCGCCACCTCACCTACGAAGGAGCTAAAAAACGTTACCCAGAGCTTACTCCAGAAATTACGGAGCGTCTTGATTTTGAATTAGAAACCATTAAAAAGACTGGATACCCTGGTTATTTCTTAATTGTGCAGGATTTCACCTCGCAAGCAAGAAAGATGGGAGTTTCTGTCGGTCCCGGAAGGGGTTCTGCAGCAGGATCGGCGGTGGCGTATTGTACGGCGATTACCAACGTTGACCCCATAAAGTACGACCTGCTTTTTGAGCGTTTCCTAAATCCCGATCGTGTATCCCTTCCCGATATTGACATCGACTTTGATGATGAAGGTCGTGGCCGAATCATTGATTGGGTAGTAGAAAAATACGGGAAGCACCAGGTAGCGCAGATTATCACCTACGGCACCATGGCGGCAAAAAGTGCGATTCGTGACACCGCGCGTGCCATGGATTTACCGTTGCCCGATGCCGATAGAATTGCGAAATTGGTTCCAGACACTTCCCTCGCGAAAATCTTCGGAATGGATACTGAAGCCCTGCGTGAAAAACTTGGCGCCGATCAAATGGCTTTGGCCGAGCAGCTAATCGCTATTTCTAAATCTACTCAGCTAGATGGGGTGACCTTGCAGCAAGCCATAAAATTAGAGGGCTCAGTAAGAAACACTGGAACGCACGCCTGTGGGGTAATTATCACGCCAAGTGATATCCGCGAGCACATTCCAATTACGATTTCCAAGGATTCTGACCTTTACGTAACGCAGTACGACAACTCGGTGGTTGAATCTGCAGGAATGCTGAAAATGGACTTCTTAGGACTTAAAACCCTAACCATTATCAAGGATGCTATCGCCATCATTAAAATGCGTCATGGTGTTGAGATTGACCCAGATACCATTCCGCTTGACGATCCCAAAACTTACGAACTTTATCAAAAAGGGGAGACTAACGGAACATTTCAGTTTGAGTCTGAAGGGATGCAAAAGCACCTGAAGGCGCTAAAACCTGATAAATTCGGCGATTTAATTGCGATGAACGCCCTGTATCGTCCGGGCCCAATAGAATATATTCCAAATTTCATTGCACGTAAAAATGGGGATGAAGACATCGTGTTCGACATCCCCGACATGGAGGAATACCTCGCCGAGACCTACGGAATTACCGTTTATCAAGAGCAGGTGATGTTGCTTTCGCAGAAACTCGCAGGATTCACAAAAGGTGAGGCCGACGTGCTGCGTAAGGCGATGGGTAAAAAGATCTTCAAGTTACTGGAAGAGCTTAAGCCTAAATTCCTTAACGGTTGTAAGGAGCGTGGCCACGACGTTAAAATGGCCGAAAAGGTTTGGAAGGATTGGGAGGCTTTTGCTGCCTATGCCTTTAACAAATCTCACTCTACTTGTTATTCGATTGTAGCTTTTCATACAGCGTATTTAAAGGCAAATTATCCCGCCGAATATATGGCGTCGGTAATGACGCACAACATGAACGACATGAAGAAGATTACCTTCTTTATGGATGAGTGTAAACGCGCTGGAATTCCTGTACTCGGTCCCGATATTAATGAGTCTACCTATAAGTTTGTGGTAAATGATAATGGAGAAATCCGTTTCGGACTTGGAGCCATTAGAGGAGTGGGAGAGGGCGCTGTTGAATCCATAGTTGATGAAAGAACCAAAAACGGTCCATTCCGCTCGATTTTTGATGTCACCAAACGAATCGACCTCCGTGCTGCCAACAAGAAAACCATGGAAGGAATGGCCTACGGTGGCGGATTCGATTCCTTTAAAAGTGTGCACCGTGCACAGTATTTCTTTGCACATCCAAATGAGGGGCAGACTTTAATAGAACGCGCCATTAAGTTTGGAAGTAGATATCAGGAACAGCTTAACAGTAATCAGCAGTCCCTTTTTGGTGGCGGTGCCGAGGTGGAAATGCCTGACCCCGCCATTCACGATTGTCCAGAGTGGCATTCGTTGGATCAATTAAATAAAGAAAAAGATGTTATTGGGATTTACCTTTCAGGACATCCGCTTGACCCATATCGTATGGAGATGGAGCATTTCTGTACGTGCAACTGTCCTGATTATGAAAGCTATTTAAATCGTACTATTTGCGTGGCAGGTATGATCACCGAAGTTGCCATCAGGCGTAGTAACCGAGATAATAATGAGTTCGGGCTATTCACCATTGAAGATTATAAAGGTCCGCTTAAGATGGCGCTTTTTGGAGAGCAGTTTTTGAAATTCAGACATTTCCTTGAAGTTGGAAAGCTTTTGTTTTTTACTGGAAGAGTGGAGACACGCGGGAAATGGAGTGATTTAATAGAGCTTAAACTTGATAAAATTGACCTTTTAAGCGAGGTCAGAGAAAAAAGACTTGCTGGAATCGAGGTCGAGCTAGATTTAAAAGAAATTAGCAATACCCTTATTTCCGACCTAGGTGAATTGATTGAAGCTCATCCGGGGGAGTGCGGATTAAAATTTAAAATTTGGGAATCCGACAAAATGGTATCAGTGAATTTAGCGTCCCATAAAGGAAAAATAAACCCAGGAGAAGAGTTTTTACAAGGCTTGGAACGTATTGGTTTAAAGAGCTATAGGTTCAACAAGAGTTAAGGATTATTTTTGGCAAAACATTTATGTATATTTGCGGTTCTTAAAGAGAAATTTAAACACATTAAACGATATTATTATGGCATTAGAGATTAATGACGCCAACTTTGAAGAAGTTGTATTGAAATCTGATAAACCAGTATTGGTTGACTTTTGGGCAGAATGGTGCGGACCATGTCGCATGGTTGGACCAATCGTGGAAGAATTAGCTAAAGATTTTGAAGGAAAAGCAGTTGTAGGTAAAGTTAACGTAGATAACAACCCAGGTGTTTCTCAAAAATTCGGAATCCGTAACATTCCTGCATTACTTGTTTTCAAAAACGGTGAAGTAGTTGATAAGCAAGTTGGAGCAGTTCCAAAAAGCGTATTAGCTTCAAAAATAAACGCTCAATTATAAGAAATTATAACATTTAGCGTTAAAAAATTAAAGGTTTAGGCATTTTGCTTAAACCTTTTTTTGTTGCATCTTCATTTTATGGCAGGCATTATTAACCTTAGCGAAGTAGATCAATTTCAGAACCTCGAGTTTCTCGCGAAACAAGTGGTGGCTGGATTTATCACGGGTCTTCATAAAAGTCCTTTCCACGGTTTTTCTGTTGAATTCTCTGAACATCGCCTGTATAATAATGGGGAGTCAATAAAGAACATTGACTGGAAACTTTATGCTAGGTCAGAAAAGCTCTTCGTAAAGCGATTTGAGGAGGAAACTAATCTTCGGTGTCATATAGTTATCGACCATAGTTCTTCCATGTTTTACCCTGATAAAAGGGAGAACAAGCTTCACTTTTCATTGTTGTCGGCTGCGGCGATAATTCAATTGTTAAAAAGACAGCGTGATGCGGCTGGATTAAGTGTGATGTCTGATGCGCTTGAAGTACATACCCCAGCCAAGAGTAATAATGTACATCTGAATTTCATCTACAGTGAGATGGAGAAGCTTTTTGAAAACCAAATTCCCAATAAAGTCGCTGATATCCCTAAAGTTCTTCACCAGATTGCCGAGGCCATTCACAAACGCTCGTTAGTTGTTATTTTTAGCGATATGTTTGATAATGAAAACAGCGAGAAGATTTTCGATGCGCTTCAACATCTAAGACATTATAATAATGAGGTGGTGCTTTTCCACGTCACCGATAAATCCACTGAGCTTGACTTCGATTTTGAAGATCGCCCGTACAAATTCACCGATTTAGAAAGTGGGGAAGAGGTTAAAGTTCAAGCTGGAGATATCAAAGAAATCTATAAAGAAAGAATAAGTTCGTTAAAGCATCAACTTTCTTTAAAGTGTGCCCAATACGGTATAGATTTCGTGGAAGCAGATATTAAAGCTGGTTTTGGACCTGTTTTACAGGCCTATTTAGTGAAACGTCAGAAAATGGCTTAAGATGTAGCTATTCCCTTTAATATAGTTTCACATGCAACTTCTATTTCTTCATTGGTAATCGTAAGAGGCGGTGCGATTCTCATGCTGTGCTCATTAAATAAGAACCAATCGGTGATTACTCCATTCGCAATACAATAGTCAATGACCTTATGATTTATTGCTGCTGTTCCAAGATCCAAAGAAAGTAACAAGCCTTTTCCGCTTATCCCTTTTATTTTTGGATGAACCAATAACTTTCTAAAAATGGATTCTTTATAATTTACATCGCGTATAAGCGAGTGCTCAGTCAAAATCTCTAAGGATGCTAATGCAGCGGCACAACTTACTGGATGCCCACCAAAGGTAGTAATATGACCTAAAACAGGGTTTTTTGAAAGGAACTCCATGTTGCGTTGTGAACTCACAAAGGCGCCTAATGGCATCCCTCCACCAAAGGCTTTCGCAATGGTAATAGCGTCAGGAACTATGCCGTGATGTTCAAAGGCAAACAGTTTTCCAGTCCGTCCCATTCCACTCTGAATCTCATCAAATATTAATAATGTGCCAGTTTCTCTTGTCCGCCGGCGTAGTGCCGAAATAAAGGCTATTTTGGATGGTATTGCTCCAGCTTCACCTTGAATGGGTTCGACAAAAACTGCAGCAGTTTTATCGGTAATGGCATCTATTGAGTTAGGGTCATTATAATCGGCATGAGTTATTCCAGGTAAAAAAGGTCCATACCCACCTGTGAAATAATCTGAGCCCATTAAACTTAAGGCTCCGTGAGTACTTCCATGATACGCATTTTTAAAGGCGACAAAGTCGGTTTTCCCAGTCACTTTTTTTGCCATTTTCATGGCTCCTTCAATCGCTTCACTTCCCGAATTCACAAAATATACTGAGTTTAATTCCTCAGGTAGGTGTTGCGTCAACTTTTCTGCAAGCTTAATTTGTGGGGACTGAATATACTCCCCATAAACCATCGTATGCAAGTAACTATCTACTTGCTCCTTAATTGCGGTTTTAATCCGTTCATTTTGATGACCAAGATTACTAACACTAATTCCTGAAATTAGATCCAAGTATTTTTCCCCTTTAGGTCCAAGTAAATAATTCCCTTGACTTCCTGCGATTTCAATTCCCATAGGCTCTTCACTTGTAGGTGCAAGAACTTGTTTAAATCGTTGTCTTAAGGTTTCTTTCATGGCTGGACTCTATGGAAGGATAAGTGTTTTGTAGGGACTAATTTCTATTTTATTATGTTAAATAGAAGCAAAAACGGCCTTAAAATATTATTTTAGGCCGTTTTCAATGGGGGTAGTGAAAATTAATTAATTCTTTTCCTGAATTCTTTTAAGCAATTCACGCTTAAATCCTTCTTCGGCTCTATATAATGCAGCCACCTTGGGAGATGGTAATACTTCCTTAAACTTGTTGTGGTATTTTTTCTGTAAATCTACCTCTTGTTGTTTGAAAGCAATTTCACCATCAATCATTCCTTCAAGCTCAGCTTCAGAAACCTCGTCTAAGTCTTTTCTTAGATTTAGTGTGTTTATTTTTTGTGACCGACGTAACTGAGTAAGTTCGTTTTGATACGTATTATAAACAGGCCAAAATTTAGTCGATTCACCCTCAGTAAGCTGAAGCTTTTTCTTGATGTAAGCTGTTCTGTAAGATTTTATGCTCTCTCTTGATTGTGCATTAGAAGCCGACGTATTTATTAGGATCCCTAGAAAAATTACTAAGGCGTATTTTATTATCTTTTTCATATTAGTTAAATATCTATATTTTCAATATTATCTCCAAGTCTAAAGTGCCTGAAGTAGCAAATCCATGTCAATATTGTCTAGGATATACTCATCGTCGCTTATTTCTTGGTATTCTGTCTCTATGTCCTCGTATAAAAGTGCCGAAATTACTTCATCCTCCTCAATACCGGCCATTTGAAGCTCTTCGATGGTATAGGTAATGTTATTGTACTCTTCAAGGCTTAATACACCTGGTTTAAGCTCGTCTTTATTTATTATGTAAACCGTTACCGCCATAAGGGCCAATGCTCCAAATCCAAGCTTAAAAACTGGTCCCGCCAACCATTTCCAGATTGACACTGGGGTTTCTTCCTCAGCATGAATTCGGTCCATAACCCTATGAGGTAGCTTTTCGAAATACCCATCAGGTACCGAAAACTCTTCCTTTCCAGAGGGCTTTATGTCGTTTAAAAATTTATCAAAATCTTCCATGATCCTAATATTTAGTTTAATATACGGTTTAGAGTCAATTGTGAACTAATGGTTTAATTTACCTTTTAAATTACTTTGTATTTTTTTAACGGCTAAATGGTAGGAGGCTTTTAATGCTCCAACACTGGTCCCCAAGATTCCTGACATTTCTTCGTACTTCATTTCATCAAAATACTTCATGTTAAAGACTAACTTCTGTTTATCGGGTAGCGTGGCTATTGCCGCTTGTAATAATCGTTGAATCTCCTTTCCTGAATAGTCGTGACTAGTGGTTCTCTCGCCTTCCATTTGGTAGGCCACATCGTCATAGCTAACGTGAGACTTGCTTTTTTTCTTTTTAATAAATTTTAAGCACTCGTTTACCGCTATTCGATATATCCAAGTTGATAGCTGTGCGTCTGCACGGAACTTATGAAGATTCTTCCAAACCTTTATAAACACTTCCTGCACCACATCATCAGCGTCCTCATGGTCATTAACCATGCGCCGACTTTGAAAGTAAACTTGCTTCTGAAATTTTTGTACCAAGAGGTTGAACGCATAATTTTTTGTGCGTTCATCAGCGAACTTTTCT
This sequence comes from Sphingobacteriales bacterium, assembly GCA_047635375.1. Taxonomy (GTDB): domain Bacteria; phylum Bacteroidota; class Bacteroidia; order Sphingobacteriales; family Sphingobacteriaceae; genus JBLIKP01. The sequence goes on from JBLIKP010000083.1 coordinate 8,962, forward strand.
AAAAGTTCATCGTCGGTATATTCCTCAGTTTGGCCCAAAATAGGTCTTATTTTCTAGAGATTGCCTTCTTACAAGCTGCAATAATATGTGGCTTGTCAAGTCCGTATTTAGCCATTAATTCTTCAGATTTTCCGCTTTCGCCGAAACTGTCATTAACAGCAACGTATTCCTGTGGAGTTGGCATTTCTTGAGCTAAGCATTGTGCTACAGTATCTCCTAAACCACCGTTTCTTTGGTGCTCTTCGGCGGTAACAACACAGCCTGTTTTCTTTATTGATTTTAATACGGCAGCTGCATCAAAAGGCTTTATTGTGTGGATATTGATAACCTCAACACTAATACCTTCTTCTGCTAAAGCTTTTGCAGCTTCAATTGATTCCCAAACTAGGTGGCCTGTAGCAACAAGAGTTACATCGGTACCTTCAACAAAAGTAATCGCCTTACCTATTTCAAATTTATCTGTTGGACTTGTGAAGTTAGCCACTTTAGGACGACCAAAGCGCAGGTAGGCTGGTCCCTCATAATCTGCTAAAGCAATGGTAGCAGCCTTTGTTTGGTTATAATCGCATGGATTAATAACTACCATGTGGGGTAACATTTTCATCAAGCCTATATCCTCAAGAATTTGGTGAGTAGCACCGTCTTCTCCTAAAGTTAATCCAGCGTGAGAGGCACATATTTTCACATTCTTTCCGCTATAAGCGATACTTTGGCGGATTTGGTCGTATACTCTTCCTGTAGAAAAGTTTGCGAAAGTTCCAGTAAATGGAATAAGTCCGCCTATTGTTAATCCGGCTGCAACACCCATCATATTTGCCTCAGCAATACCACATTGAATAAAGCGTTCAGGGTAAGCCTTTGCAAAATCACCCATTTTTAACGAACCTGTTAAATCGGCACACAAGCCAACCACCTTAGGATTGGTTTTTCCAAGTTCAGTTAAACCGGCGCCAAAGCCGCTTCTTGTGTCTTTCTTCTCTGTTGATACGATGTTAATCATTGATGTTGTTTTCTTATTTTTTAAGATGCCGTCCCGACAAATTTATTACATTTTTATTGTTTCGGAGCTACCTGAGCTTATTTTAAACTTAACCTCCCTGGTAGTAACCGTACGTTTTGATCCCCGGTTCCTGTAAACCAATCTATAATTGCCTGGTTGTAAGGTAATAGTTTCGGTTGTTGTATTCCCGTTAATGTCTACTAGCCAATCCAAGTCTCCACCTTTTTCATGATATAAACTACCATAAACTGGAACTGCATCGCTATTTAAAATAGTCACCAATCCAGGACTTGGAACTTGAATTGTTGTGGTTTTACTCTGACTAATTTTTACATCTGAAACCGTAATTCTTGGTAGAGTAAGAATCTCTAAATCATAAATGCCAACAAGGTATCTGGTCTTTTCTGTAAACTCTTGAAAGTTTACTGGCTCAGCATTTCCACGCCGTTTCACAATAGATTTAAGGCTTTTGTATTTTCCAACGCCTTGCATTTTTAATTCAAGGTCGCCTTGTGGAACATCCACATTAATCACGTTATGGGCGTTGTTTACAATATTTATATTTTCCTTATAAACAGGAGGGATGGTATGCACAGTTAAGTCGTAATTGTTTACTGGATCTACCTCAATGGTGTCTGAGCTC
>JBLIKP010000084.1:0-10244 GCA_047635375.1 Sphingobacteriales bacterium
GAAAATCACCAAATCCGGTTAACCTAAAAATGGAATCCATGCGTTTATTGTTTTCAAAAAACCGAACGCTTTTCATCCGTGCAGATTACGTAAAAGAAATCATGGCCGCAGTGCAATTCGCTGACGAAATGGGAGTGAAAATGGTAATCGCTGGTGGTGAAGATGCTCATCTTGCAACGGATCTCCTGAAATCAAAAAACATTGCGGTAATCCTAACACCACTTCACAGTCTTCCAAACAACGACGATGATGACGTGGCCCTACCTTACAAAAGAGCTAAGTTACTGCAAGATGCGGGAGTACTTTTCTGTCTTTCAGTAGGGGATTTTTGGCAACAAAGGAATCTGCCATTTCAAGCAGGTACTGCCGTTGCTTATGGCTTGACCAAAGAACAAGCCCTTCAAGCTATAACTTTAAATACCGCAAAAATCTTAAGCATAGATGGCTCTGTAGGTTCACTTAAAGTTGGAAAAGAGGCAACTCTAATTATATCTGAAGGCGATATTTTGGATATGAGAACATCCAATGTAACCCATGCATTTATCTCAGGGAGGCAAATCGACTTGAACAACAAGCAAAAAGACCTTTACAACAAGTTCAAAGACAAATACAACAATCAATAAAAAATTGAATGCAAAAGCCGACTCGTTTGAGTCGGCTTTTTTTATGTCAAAAGTTTACCTTTGAAGCGTGAATCAAGCTAAAAAACCTCCATTATTTTTCCATTTAGGGATAGAACGCACAGGAACTAAATAAATTCAAGATTTAGTTTTTCTCCTTTTAAGGGAAACCAATGCTATCGTAGCTTTTTCATAAAAACCTACCCCTTAATAAACCTATCCCAATTTGTCTTTCCATTGACATTGACTTGGATGAGGTAGACGCCTTTATTTAACGCGTCTAAATTTAAAGTGTGCGATGATTTTGGCATTAACTTTTCAGAAAGAATTGCCTGACCCGCTATTGTGAATATTTGAATTTCACCATGCTTAATTGGAGCGGTAAAATTGATGTTTAGTGTGTTTTGAACAGGATTTGGAAATAGTGTATAGGGAGATGTTTCTTCTCTATTTTGATTCACAAAGGTGGGTAGTTCCTCTACTACATTAATAGTGACCAAGGCATTCCTGCAATTTTCTGCGATATCACAGGCGGTATATAAAAACGATTCTTTTCCAATAAAACTTGGATGAGCATTGTAGACAACTTGCTGGCTGTCTGAGGTGAGGGATATTAACCCATTTGCTGGAGATGAGTTAAGTTTTAAATACAACGAGTCATTTTCTGGGTCAAAATCATTCTTAAGCACATCAAGGGTAGATTCTTTCCCTGGTAACACTGAAAAAATATCATTTTCTAGAATTGGGGCACTGTTTGGTGGAGGTACAAAATCAATATTAACAGAACCTATCCTACAGCTGTCCTCTTCATCGCATACCTCATATATAAGTCTAATGGTTTTCTCCGTCGTTTTTTTAGTTAATATTTTAATTCGACCGTCTTTAAAAAGGGCGTACTCCCCATACTCATCCTTCCAATGCCTAAACCAATTCAACCTAATTTGATCGCCATCGGGTGAATAATCGTTGTCAAAAAGATTTAGCTCGATTATTTGGTCTGTTCCTAATAAAGAATCTGGAAACGTAAAAAAATCTTCTTGGGCAACTGGGTGCATATTAGCTTTTTCCTTTATCCTAAAATTGATGATAGCTGTATCGCACAGCCCTTTATGGCATAAAGAATAAACGAGTGAATCAAACCCAAAAAAATCTTGGTCTGGAGTATATTCTATCTCCAGGTTAGTTGGCAAAATTACGACATCACCATTGGACGGACTTTGAATTATTTTAATACTTAGATTTTTCCTTTGACCAGTTGGGTACTTATCATTTTCTACTGGAAGAAAAGTTTCTTTTGTGTTTTTATGACCAATAAAATTATCTGAAACACCTTCTAGTTTTCTGTCAAACGCCTTGTCTAACAATATTTTAGCTCTTGTTCCAAATTTAGGGTCACTCCCAATGGTTCTTATATCTTGCCCAACTATATAAAGGTAACCCTTGTAATAAGCGTAATCGGAGATGCGGCCAAAAACTATTTCTTCATTAAAAAGTTTCCATTGCTCATCTTGATAAAGATATAGTTTACTACCGATTGGAATAATTGGAGCTGTCGAATCCTTTTTATTCCTGTCTTCCATATAAGTTTGAAAAATCGAATTGTTGGCATACATAACCCGACGGGCATAAAACAATTGATTAGGTGCGCCAATAGACTTCCACTTTTCATTATTATTGGATTTTGTCTGCACATATTGAAAAGAATCTATTTCTACCGAATCAGGATCTGAACCAAAGGTGGTGTAGTCATAAGTTCTTGAGAATTTTCCAAAGGGTGTTTCAATTAAGTCAGTATATCCAAATCCTTTAGTAACCGACTTGTCCTGAATCCATCCAGTGTCTGTTAAAATGGCAATACCCTCTAATTGGTTTAAAGGATTTCCGTTTTTATCAAACTTATCTGCCTTTCTAAAAACATGACCAAAAGCCTTGAGGGTATCATTGGTGACTACTGGAGTCACAATTGGAGTTCCTACAGGATAGCCTCGACTCTCATCAGTTAAATGCGTCCGCTGCCACATATTATTCGCAAAGAATAAAATATCCTCTTGGCTATTATTCAACTCAAATGAAGCTCTAATATATATGGTATCCTTAAAAACGGTGAAATTTGAAATTGCTCCAAAAGCTCTTCTTTCGGCTATTAAAGTAAATTCCTGTCCGTCAAACTTGAAAATCCCACTATTTTGGGAGGTAAGACCAGTCCTGCCTTCTCTTACACTAATATAAAGACTCCCATTTCTTACCAACATTGCCTCAATATCACCCTCATACCCTTGTTCCATAAGCCCGTGAATCAGCCTAGTATTTTCACCATCGGTTGCCAAAAAATTACTTCTAAAGGATCCCTCTCTACTATACCTAAAGCCCCCAAAATATAATTCTCCTTGAAACTCTTCAACAACATCTCCTACCAAATCAATATCAAGACCTAAAAGTTCCCATTTGGGATTTTGTGCTTGATGAAATAAGGGAAAAGCGGAGATTAACAGAAATAAAAGGGATATTATTTTCATGACTCAACGGGGAAAAAGTGTAGGTAATAAATTGAATTATATGCTAAAATACTATTTTAGATTAAAGATTCAACCCTTTGCCCTCGAGTTATTCTAATAAAACCAAATAAAAGAGTTGAAATTAATTTCACCTCTTTTAAAGTATTGGTGAATCCTGCCAAAAGATCATAGTGAAAGCCGGCTAAAATGAGTCGGCTTTTTTTACGCCAAAAGTTTACCTTTGAAGCGTGAATCAAGCTGAAAAACCTCCATTATTTTTCCATTTAGGGATAGAACGCACAGGGACTACATATCTGCAAGATCTTGTGTTCCCACATTTTAAGGGGATTACTTATTTTTATCGAACGACATATGAAACGCTAGACAAGCATATAGATCAAGCTTCCGCCGAAAGTCAATTTCTATCGTTTGAATATAATCTTAATCAGCAGTTTTTAGGGGAGGTACCCCGTTTTGCTAGTCAATTCCCGCATACTCGCCCAATAGTGGTTTTTAGACGTCAGCACAGCTGGCTCAGCTCCCAATTCAAACGATTCGTGAAGAATGGGAACCCGATAACCTTCGGTAAATTTTTCGACTTAGAAAAAAATGAAAGCCTTTATAAAAGGGAGGATTTGGTTTTCATGGATCGAATAAAGTTTTTAGAACAGCATTTTAAGTTTAAACCCTTGGTGCTTTTCTACGATGATTTTGTAAAGGATAAGGAAGGATTTTTGAAAACCATATGCGATTATATTGGAGCAACCTTCAATCCCTCCGATGTCCAAAGGAAAACAAAGCATACCAGCTATAACACTAAACAACTAAAAGCCATAAATACGGTAGCAAAATTTGTAAATATCCGCAGAAAAAAACCATTTAATAATGTCGTAGGAAATCTTACGGCAAGGTATTTAAAAGATGCCGTTCGATACCCCGTGCTTTTCGTGGCCAATTATCTCCCTGAATCATTTTTCAGCAAGGACCCTTTAATTGATAAGGATTACCTGGAAAAAATAAAAGCATATTACCAACAAGACTGGGAGTCGTGCCGGGAATATGCTTTAAAAAATAATGCCGAACTTTTGACTAAAGCTTAATTTTAGCTGCTTGAACAACTTCTTCTGTGGAAGCGTCTAATACGTAAGCTACAATTTCAACATTTTCATAAACCCACTCTTCATCTTTATTGATGGTATAGTTTTTATCAATAGTAGCTCCTGGCGCAACAACCGTCGCTGATAGTTCATCTCCAAATGTGGCGGAAATTGATTTTCTCAGCACGTGGTTATGCTGGTAATCAGCCTTATCGTAATCAAGGGTATCTGTATAAATTTTTTGCCAGCTAATAATATGGCTCTCCAATACATTTACCACTAATTTATAGGAGGTTGGTCCTTCGTCAAGGTAATTCACCGAAACCTTCAGCTCAGCAGATTTTGAAGCCTCGGTATAGGTTGAGGTCATCTTAATATCCACAAGTGGAGGAGTTTCATCATTAATCATATCGGCTACAGCCGAGCCCCAAGCCCCGCGAGGCTGAACAATTTTCCCAGCACCGTCAACCTTCCGGCTAACCATACCCTGTGGTAATCCTACTGCAGATGCCTCGTAAAGCGCGTCAATATCTGTTCCAGCTGTAGTCCTAAAATCATAGGCGTATTTTCCTTCTGGATTAGATTTTGGCTTGGCAAAAAATCCAACATGAGTTCCTATTACAATCACGCGATCACCGTAAAGATCAACAAGGTTATCGGCTATGTCTGCCGCTTCCCAGCAATTCCCACAAGTATGGCCTGTGAAATCTTCTATTAGGATGTTTCTTACTACTTCCTCAGTACCTCCGCCGGTGGTTCCACCAGTTTGGTAAGGCTCATCTATAATATCGCATGACGACAAAAAGCCTAACCCTGCGGTTATTATAAGTCCGTTAAATATTCCTTTTCTCATTTCCTAAAAACTTGAAGTGATGTTAATGGTAAATCCGTTTGTCGCAGGCAATTGACGGCATACACCTCCAACACAAACAATTCCGGCACGTTGCTTTCCGTATCCCATGGCCACACGTGTAGTTCCAGTATTATATCCAGCAGATCCCACTAAATAGTGAATCTTCTTTTTATCGTCTGGATTACCATAGTTATACTGATCTATAAAAGCAAAGAACCAATGGGGTGACACAGTATATTCTAATAGACCCAACATCCAATTTCCTTGATCTTGTTTAGTTTGCATAAACTGCGCTTCACCTCGGATGGCATTTTTTGTATTGATTTTATAGGTTAAATCTACAACCCCAATATTAGCTTTTACAGGATCAAACCCAGTGGTAACCTCGATACGATTTTTGTCGTAAGAAATATTCAAATACTGGAAAGTACCCTTCCATTGCTTATTAAATTTCTTTTGAACCTCAATGTTAAAGTCTCTAAACAAAAGAATATCTCCCACGGTTAAGAATTCAGTTTCGTATTGTCTAGAAGCCGAATCCAACGCCTGCTCTGTAGTAGTCACCTGCGAAAAGTTAACGCCAATTAACGTCCCGTATTTTCCTCCCAATGCCGATTTACGCGGCAATTTATAAGTCACACCAGCTTGAACTGCCGATTCACCATTAGGTTGTGTACCGTAAGGGTAAAAAGCAGCCAATTGATAGGTATGCTGACGAGTAAAGGCTGGTAAATAACTTAAAGTAAGCTCATTATTGGAAACGTTTCTGTCTGAGCGGAAATCCATATTATCCACTCGTTTAACGCCTAATGTGGTGCTAAACCCTTTTTGGGAATAAGACCCCATTAAAGAAACGGCTTGTCCGTTATTATAGTTGTAATTATTGGATTGCGATGGATCGTTTACTTTAAATCCGTATTCAGCAGATAAAGAAACACCACCCGAAATCATGTTAGCTCTTCCGCTAAATGCAGATACATTCTCCGGTAGATTCAAAAACGGATCCTTGTCCCGTTGGTACTTACTTACTACGCTTCCGCCAATAATCCAAGTCGAATTTATTTCAGCTAAAGATTCAAAAGCTTCATTAAGCTGTAGCTCAGCATCTAACCCACGCACTATTCCCTGTCCGTAGGAGAAGAAATTTCGTTGCTTTCCAATCATTCCCTTAAGGGTAAGTCCTGGAGCCGGCCGATACCGTACGTTAACTCCATCAACGGAATTATCAATTCCTAAGTTTCTGTCTTCGAATGCCCTAAAAATCATCCCACTTCCAAATTGGTCATAGAAATTACCGACAGTAAAATCAAATTCCTTAGTTGTATAAGTAGCAAAACGATAGGTAATTCCAGATCCTTCATAATTAGGATCGAAACCAATTAATGGTTTTTGATAGGATTCGTATCTAACCCCAGCTCTAAAATTTCCTTTTCTATATTCAATTCCCGCATAGGTGTTGGAACGAATTTTTTCAGGAACTTCTTCGGCACCAATTAAAGTGTCTTCGATATAATATTGACCGTCCATTTGAAAATTTCCGGTAACCGAACCCATGTCCTGAGCTTCCGCCGTAAGGCAGGCCGCTCCGAAAAACAGGCCAAACAGGCTGCATTTTAACAATCTCATTTTAAAGACTCCCCTTTGCTTAATTTTCTAACTAAAGCAAAAAGTTTTTCTTCGTCGCCTGGAGCGTATGAGTTATGTTGCCAAACTACTTTTCCATTTCCATCAACCAAAAAGGTATGCGGAATATTGTTAACATTCATGGCACGTTTAAAATCACCATTTTCATCTAAAAGCACGTCGAATTCCCATGCACGAGCATTAACAAATGGCATTACTCTTGAAGAGTTTCTTGAGTCATCAGTGCTCACCGCGTAAAGCTTCACACCTGTTTCATCTTGAAGGTCAAGATATTCTTCGTTAATAGCCGTAAGTTCTTTAATACATGGTTTACACCACGTTGCCCAAAAGCTAATAATCATTGGTGCACCGTCATTATTTAACGCACTGGTATTAAATTGCTTTCCATCCAGAGTTTTCACGTTGATTTTCGGAACTTCTTTTATTTGAGAAAACGCGAAAACAGGGGCTAGCACCATTAACAGTGCGATAATATTTCTTTTCATCTAGTAATGTTTTATTTATTGGAGATCTTTAATCCGGTTTGGTTTAATTTATTAATTCACTTGGATTTTTTGGGTAGATGTTTTCTTTCCAGCCGTTACTTTTAACAGGTAAATTCCAGCATTTAAGTCCATGTTAAAAGGAACCACAATATTTCCAGCAGGCAAGTTGCCTACAACAGTATGATTAACTTTTGATCCTATTATGTTAAAAACCTCAAAGGTTACAAATTCACTATTATCTAAAGAAAGCTCAACATTTGTAATTCCGTCCGAAGGGTTAGGATAAATCTTACTATTAATACTATTAACATTCTTTACCGCAGTATTAACATGATTAATTCCTACTTGATTTGCATTTAGAATATCACGCTTTTTCACATCGTCATTGTGGTAACTTACAAATCCTACAAAAGATAATTCCTCGATGTTTATTTGCGCATTATTAAATGATTCAGAAACCGTAAAGTCGTAAACGTTTTCGTAAACGCTATCAATTGTTGGGCTTGTCCCAAAAACAGCGTCACCCCATGTGTCAGTTAACACCATACGTGCAACGTATTTATGCTCGTATCCTCTAATTGGGTTTCCCTTTTGGTAATACGGATGACCCTGTTGAGAGTTATAATAATTTACTTGGTCAAAACCAGATCCGGATCCTATTACTGTTTCTTCAGCAACCATTAATGATAATCTTAAATCACCTTGATCCACAAAATCTAAGAATGTTACAAAAGTTTTTAGTCGTCCTTTTCTTGTTAATGAATCAACATAAACTTCCATTTCAATTTTAACCGGAGTTTCAAGTTTCGATTGATCTATTGTACGGGAGCTCCATAGGTTTCTGCTAAATCCAACCTTAGATTCACCAGCGAATGCTATTCTATCAACAGTAGCAGTAGGAGCGCCAGCTGCAAATGCACCAGCATATGCTTCATGTGCTGGAATTGTCATTAGGTCAGTTCCAAAACCAGCGTGATGTTGAACTACAATTGTGTTGTCAACACTTCCAAGGATGTTTTCAATAACCACAGCTCCATCTGGACAAAACTGACAAGGTGCAGTTGAAAACTCCTCAATAAGGACCCTTTTTATTGCAACTCCACCCGTATTAATAAGGACATCTATTTCACCTAAGTTATTTTCAGGCTTTTCATCGGCAGTCCTATTTACAGAATCAACCCAAACTTTAACATTGTGTGTCTTTCCAATTTCAGTTGGAGTCCAACCTACCGTTGATGTTAATTCAGTCTCTTCACTTGGGGCAATATTTACATCTGAAATTAATGCGCTTAAAGTATCTGCACCATCAATTGAATAATTAATTCTATAGGAAGTAACTGCTCCAGAACCTTTGTTTTTAAACTCAGCTCCTAAAAACACTTCCTTATTTACCCCAAGTTTGTTTGATAAATTAAACCCTAGGAACTCAACATCATTTTGAGCTTGTAATCCTGGAACCAATTGATAATAGTCATTATCTGAATTATCACTTGATAAATTGGTGATTTCTATTTCAGTTGAATTGTCTAAAAAAATTGCATTTTCAGAGTTTATCTGTGCACCGATGGTTAATCCTGGTTGAAGATATTCAGAGCTAATATTTCCGCGGAACATATCCACGAAATATACCATGTTAGTGGTTTCCTCTAAAACAATGTCGTAAAAGTTGAACGAGTTGATATCTCCTGGCGATCCGTAACTATCAAATTTTATATGAAGTTGACGGTTTGGCTCTGAACCCATAACGGTATACTTTACAATATCGTTGGAACCACCTCCTTGAAATCCCCAAGCCATTACACTGTAATCAGGAATATTAGCGGAGGGAAGGGCCTCATTTATTATGGAAGGGACAGCTGTTGCTGTATCAGTAAAGGTTACAACTCCCGTTGATGACACTTTAAACTTGGTAAATGTCTTATCCCCCAAAGTAAAGTTGAACGTAATATTTTGAGTACTTGACCAAATCCCAGTCGAGTCGCTACTACCGTTTATTAGTTTTACCCAAGGTCCACCTGGCGCGTTATCTGCACTTGTTAAAAGACCACCGGGATTACCAGGATTATTCAACTCTTGTAAAAAGTGAAAATCAAACTGAGCGTAAGCTTTTGGGGATCCAAATAGGGTAGCAACAAAAACAAATGAAGCTAGAAAGAAAGAAGTTAAATTGTTCATGATTATTTTTTTGATTTTATTCAGGCTCCTAATTTAAAAAATTATTATTACATTTGTCCAAACTTAACAAACCAATTTTATGCAAAAATTTTTATCTTCAGTCTTTTTCCTATCTTTTATATTGGGAACTGTTATTTCTGCAAATGCTCAATCAATCCAAATTACTTACGTTTCGGATACAATTGAAGCTTCTCCTTTTGAAGATGCTGTGGCTAAGATTTATGTAAAGAATTCTGGTGAAGGTACAGTTGAAGTGTTGGCAGAACGTAAAGAGGCGCAAATTCAAGATGGACAAGACGTCTACTTTTGTTGGGCTGAAAACTGCTACGGACCAAATGTAATTGTTTCTCCTGGCTCAACAAAAATGGAGGCTGGTGATTCAACCGATTATTTTAAAGGTTACCTAGCTCATTACAAAATACCTGGAATATCAAGAGTAAAATACTGTTTCTACGACACTACTAACAACGCCGACTCTGCTTGCGCATGGGTAACTTATGAATTTGCAGAAACTGCAACAGGAGTTAAAGAAGCTCGAATTATCCCTTACGGATTAAACGTATATCCTAACCCAATGACTACGGTAGGAAACATTGCATTTGATTTACCATCTGCTACAAATGTCACTGTTAATGTATTTAATATATTAGGAGAGCGTATTCAGCAAGAAAACCTTGGAGTGTTACCCGCTGGGGCCTATAAGGAAAATCTTGATATCTCAACTTTAACTAAAGGAATTTACCTTGTTAAGGTTACTTTCAATAATATGGAGCTTATCAGAAAGATTACCGTTAAGTAATAAGTAACCACTTTGAATACATAAACATCTTACGCTGTATAAAAAACGACTCTTAATTGAGTCGTTTTTTTTATTG
>JBLIKP010000085.1:0-10157 GCA_047635375.1 Sphingobacteriales bacterium
AATTTACCGAGGCAAATCAGGGTAAAGCATTCTATTCAAGCCTTCAAGGACTTGGAGATTTTATTTTCGCCGATTATCAAACGAACAAGAAACGCAGAACATGACCGTAAAAAAACAAGCCGCCACCTTAGGCGAATTGAAAAAATCAGGATACCAATCAAAATCAGTAAAAAACGAAATCCGTGACAACCTAATCCTAAAGTTAAAATCGGGTGAGCCGGTTTTTGACGGCGTGCTAGGTTATGAAGATACCGTTATCCCACAAGTTGAACGTGCAATACTTGCAGGTCATAACATTAATTTCCTTGGTCTTCGCGGACAAGCAAAAACGCGGATGGCGAGAAAAATGGTGGGTTTACTTGACGAGTTTATTCCTATTGTTGCAGGAAGTGAAATTAACGACGACCCACTTCGTCCGCTTTCGCGGAAATCTATCCAGCTGATTGAAAAATTAGGCGACAAAACTCCAATTGAATGGATCCACAGAGACACCCGTTACACTGAAAAACTGGCTACTCCCGATGTAAATGTTGCCGACTTAATCGGTGATATTGACCCGATAAAAGCTGCCAATTTAAAACTAAGCTTCAGCGATGAAGAGGTAATTCATTTCGGGTTGATTCCGCGTTCTAATCGAGGAATTTTTGTGATTAACGAGCTCCCCGATTTACAGCCAAGAATTCAAGTTTCCCTTTTCAACATTCTGCAAGAGGGAGATATTCAAATCCGCGGGTTTAAGTTAAGATTCCCGTTGGATGTGCAGTTTTTGTTTACCGCAAATCCAGAAGATTACACGAACCGTGGCGCGATAATTACGCCGCTTAAGGATAGAATCCAGTCACAAATATTTACCCATTATCCGCAATCCCCAGAAATAGGGATGGAGATTACTAGGCAAGAAGCTAAAATCTCTGAAACACAGAAAAAAATCGTTGTTCCTTATTTAATTGAGCGTTTAGTAGAGCAAATTGCCCAAGAAGCACGCGTGAGTGAATTCGTAGATGAAAAAAGTGGTGTTTCAGCTCGACTATCAATCTCAGCTTTAGAAAGTGTGGTTAGCGCCGTGGAGCGAAGGATGTTAATCAACAATGAGAAAACCGGAACGGCTCGTATTAGCGACTTAAACGCTTCTGTACCAGCCATTGTTGGGAAAATCGAGATGGTTTATGAGGGCGAGCAAGAGGGTGCTTCAAGCGTGGCGCATAAATTAATCGGTGCGGCGATAAGAACGCTTTCTTCAAACTATTTCCCAGGAATTGAGAATGTCCAAAAGAAAAATGCAGTGAACGCGAAAGAAAAATTCGCTCCCATCATCGCCTTTTTTGAAGATGGAAATAACGTAGACCTCGGACACGATGTTTCGGCGAAAGACTATGAAAAGGAATTGAAGAAAATAAAAGGTCTTAAAGAAACCGTTGAATCTTTAACCGTTGCTGATGGCGAGGGAATAACCTTGCTAATGGAATTCCTCCTTCACGCCTTAGCGGAATATTCTCTGCTTGACCGAAAAGTCGGACTGAAGGGATATAAGTTTCAGGATTATTTTAGTTCGATAATTGGAGGGATATAATAATGAGGGTCTTTTTTTAAGGACCCTTTTTTATTTAATATAATTCTGTTTATTAAAAACCAATTACGAATGTCGAATTACGAATTACGATACATTTGTAGGCTGCAAGCAGCGAGGTGATTGGTAATATTTGATTAGTTTAATTCCATGTTAATTTCCGGGGTACACTCCTAAACATAACTTGTTATAATAAAATCGAAAAATTAAGCGATTCAACGAATCCAGTACGTAAGTCAAAATTGGAAATTATGGTCATTGGACTCCGCGTAGCGTAGAAAGAAGGCGAGCCACTATCGTTTATCCTAATTAAGTAAAATGCGATGTAGAAACCCGCGAAGCGAAGAAAACCGGCGAGCCCGCGAGCCCAATTCTCGTTTCAAAAGAACAATCCCATCCCGTACCATCAACCCCAATTTTTACCCAGCCCAAGGGGATGGGCGTAATTTTTACCCAGCCCGAAGGAGATGGGCGTAATTCGACATTCGTAATTTCACCACAACAAAACATTTTCCCAACCCAAATCCCCTCTATTTCCCAATCGCACTTTTTTCACTACATTCACCCTTCAAAACAACCTATTTATCAAATGAAAAAATACATTTTTCCCTCACTAATTTTGGCCCTTGGCCTTACCGCTTGCAACACTCCAGCAAACAAAGAATATTTAAAAATTGAAGCCCCTATGGCTAAGAAAGTTTCAGAAGAATTAACCATACACGGTGACACTAGAATAGACGATTATTTCTGGATGCGCCTTTCTGACGAGCAGAAAAATGCAGAAACTCCTGACGAGCAAACGCAACAAGTGCTTGACTACCTCAACGCAGAGAACGATTACACACAAAAGGCAATGGCGAACACCGCCGATCTTCAGAAATCACTTTTCGAAGAAATTAAAGGGCGTATTAAAAAGGACGATTCATCAGTTCCCTACTCCAAAAACGGGTTTTCATATTACACCAAGTATGAAAAAGGAAACGACTATCCATATTATTGCAGAAAAGCTGATGGCAGTGAAGGTGAGGAAATCATGCTTGACGGTCCAGCTCTTGCCAAAGGATACGACTATTTCGCTATCGGCGGAAACAGCGTGAGCCCTAACAACAAACTTATTGTTTATGGCGTAGATATCGTTTCCCGTCGACAATACACCCTTATGTTCAAGAACCTTGAAACGGGTGATTTACTTAATGATAAAATCGAAAACACTTCGGGCGGAGCTGTTTGGGCGAATAACAACAAAACCGTTTTCTACACCAAGAAAGACCCACAGACTCTTCGTTCGTTCAGAATTTACAAGCATGAACTAGGCACTGATCAAAAAACCGATAAGCTTGTTTTTGAAGAAACAGACCCTACATTCTCGTGTTTCGTTTACAAAAGCAAGTCCAACAAATACATTTTCATCGGCAGCAGCCAAACACTTTCAACAGAATACCGCTACCTAAACGCCGACAAGCCAAATGGGGAATGGAAATTAATTCAACCGCGTGAGCGCGATATGCGTTACCAGCCGATGCACATGGGTGACGATTTCTACATCTTGACAAACCAAGATGCTATGAACTACAAACTTGTAAGGACACCAATTAACGCTTCAACTAAAGAAAACTGGAAAGAAGTTATCGCGCACCGACCGGAAGTTTTAATCGAGTCAGTTGAGCTTTTCAAGGATTACTTAGTGCTTCAGGAAAGAGTGAAGGGATTAACTGAAATCCGCGTGATGTCTTGGGATAAAAAGTCTGACTATTACATCGAGTTTAACGATCCTGCTTACGAAAGCGGAATCGGCACCAACCCATCTATGGACACGAAAACACTTCGTTTCTCATACAATTCAATGACTACTCCTCCAAGCCAGTTCGATATGAACATGAAAACCAAGGAGAAAACATTGTTGAAGCAGCAAGAAGTAGTAGATGAGTTCTTCTCTCCAGACAATTATACGAGTGAGCGATTATGGGCTAAAGCCCGTGATGGGAAATTGGTACCTATCTCTTTAGTATATAAGAAAGGAACAAATTTGGACGGTTCTGCGCCTTTATTGCAATACGGTTACGGTTCTTATGGAGCGTCAATTGGGCCTGGTTTTAGCTCTACGCGCTTGAGCCTGCTTAACCGTGGGTTCATTTTCGCTATCGCCCACATTCGCGGAAGCCAAACCTTAGGCCGTGAATGGTACGAGGATGGTAAACTATTAAATAAGATGAACACCTTCACAGATTTCATTGATTGTGCGGAGTATCTTATTGCCAACAATTATACCTCAAAAGGTAAACTTTACGCTCAAGGCGGAAGTGCTGGTGGATTGCTTATGGGTGGTGTTGTAAATATGCGTCCAGACCTTTGGAACGGAGTACTTGCTGCAGTTCCTTTTGTGGATGTAGTTAGTACCATGCTTGACGAAACCATTCCGTTAACCACCTTTGAGTTCGACGAGTGGGGAAATCCAAAGGTTAAAGAATACTATGATTACATCAAGGAATACTCACCTTACGACAATGTGGTTGCCAAAGACTACCCGAATATGCTTATCACCACAGGATATTGGGATAGCCAAGTGCAATACTGGGAGCCTGCAAAATGGATTGCCAAACTTCGCGCCAACAAAACCGATGATAATCTATTGATAATGGATTGCGATATGGAAGTCGGTCATGGTGGAGCTTCGGGCAGATTCAAACGATACGAGAAGACTTCATTGGAGTATGCTTTTCTGCTTAGCCTTGAAGATATTAAGTATTAAGACTTTTTAAACGACAAAATAATAATTAGAGACCTCGGAAACGGGGTCTCTTTTTTTGTTTAAAGCCAAGAAGCTTTTAAGCGGTTAAGCTATCAAGTGTTTATCTTGTGGGTCAATTTTAGACTGGTTTCTAAATTTCACTACGGCAGTTTTAACCGCGAAGGAAAGAATTAGGCGCGAAGTGAATAATAACCTGAAACTGGTTTAAAAAAAGACTACTTGATTTTTCACAGGAATAAAATAAGGCCCCTGGGAATGCGCGAAGGGAAAAGAGAATTTGGACAATTGGTAAATTTAATCTTTCAACTGAATTAAGGTCCCTGAGGATCAGCGCAGCAGATGAACTCGAAGGGCCTACTTATTTAAAAATCAACTCATTTCCTAAAAAAACCCTCAAAATACACACCTCCATCCTCAAAAACACCCCTTTTCCACAAAAACTACCTCGATTTTTACGCTATGTTCATAAAATTTTAACACTTTTCTAAAAAAACATGTAAAATATATCAATCCTTTAGTTTATTTTTGTGGCATCATCTAAACCTCTGTATCACAACAAACAAATCCACATGGCAACGTTAAGATTTAAAGCTGTAGAAGCTGCACAAAACCGCCCCGTAGTTCCAGTAAAACTAGAAGGCGACAAAATTTCCGACTATTACGGAAAAAACGTATTCGGAATGGAGTCAATGAAAGCCACGCTTTCAAAAGCTGCATTCAAAAAAGTATCTGAAGCAATCGACACAGGGAAACCTATCGACAGAGAAACGGCTTCAGAAGTTGCCTCAGGAATGAAAGGCTGGGCAATGTCAAGAGGTGTTACACACTACACACACTGGTTCCAGCCGCTAACAGGATCAACAGCCGAAAAGCATGATGCATTCTTCGAGCCTGATTTCAAAACTGGTGCTCCAGTTGAAAACTTCAGCGGTGAAGAATTAGCTCAACGTGAGCCTGACGCTTCCTCTTTCCCTAACGGTGGTATCCGCTCGACTTTCGAAGCACGTGGATATACAGCTTGGGATCCTTCTTCTCCTGCTTTCATCATGGAAGTTGGTGACGGAAAAACGCTTTGTGTTCCTACTATCTTTGTTTCATACACTGGTGAGGCTTTAGATTACAAAGCTCCTTTATTAAGAGCTAACCACATTCTTGAAAAAGCGGCATTAGATATCTGCCAATATTTCGATAAAAACGTAACAAAAGTAAACACCACTTTAGGTGTTGAACAAGAATATTTCCTAGTCGACCGTGCGTTCTACAATGCTCGTCCTGACTTAATGTTCTCTGGACGTACTTTACTTGGGCACTCCCCAGCAAGAGGTCAGCAATTAGACGATCACTATTTCGGGTCTATTCCTGAGCGTGCTTATGCGTTCATGCTAGACTTCGAAAAAGAGTCTCTTAAATTAGGTATACCATTAAAAACGCGTCACAACGAAGTAGCACCAAGCCAATTCGAGTGTGCACCGGTTTTCGAAGACATAAACCTTTCTGTTGACCACAACCAATTGTTGATGGACATCATTGAGCGTGCTGCTGCTCGTCACAACTTTAAAGCATTAATGCACGAAAAGCCTTACGCTGGAGTTAACGGATCTGGAAAGCATAACAACTGGAGTATGAGTACCAACACTGGTATTAACCTTCTTTCTCCTGGAAAGACTCCAAAAAACAACCTACAATTTTTAGCTTTCCTTGTAAACACAATCAAAGCGGTTCACGTTCACGCTGATATGCTTCGCGCAAGTGTTGCTTCAGTAGGAAACGACCACCGTTTAGGTGCTAACGAAGCTCCTCCAGCGATTATCTCTATCTTCCTTGGATCTCAGCTTGATGAAATCCTTGACGAAATCGAGGCAAAAGTTAAAAAAGGAAAAATCACCGACGAACTTACTACAGGTATGCGTCTTGGAATCCCTAAGATTCCTGAAATCATGCCTGACAACACTGACCGTAACCGTACGTCTCCATTTGCTTTCACAGGAAATAAATTTGAATTCCGTGCAGTAGGGTCAACAGCAAGTTGTGCTGAGCCAATGACGGTATTAAACACCATCGTTGCAGATCAGTTAATCAAGTTCAAAAAAGACGTTGATGCCTTAATCAAAGAAGGTACCAAGAAGGACGAAGCCATCTTAACCATCATCCGTCGCTTAATCGTTGAATCTAAAGCTATCCGCTTCGAGAAAAACAACTACAGCGAAGAGTGGGAAAAAGAAGCTGCAAAACGCGGACTTCCAAACGTAAAAATTAGTGCTGACGCATTCGATGCAATGCTTACTAAGAAATCTAAAGAAGTATTCTCGGCAATGGGAGTTTTCACTGAGGTTGAATTAGAAGCTCGTGTTGAAATCCAACAAGAAGGCTTAGCGAAAAAGCTACAAATCGAATCAAGAATCTTAGGTGACCTAGTAGGTAACCACGTTATCCCAGCAGCAGTTAAATATCAGTCTATGCTGATTGAAAACGTTCGCGGATTAAAAGAAATAGGTCTTGACAAGAGCACTTATGCAACTTACATCACTACAATCGAAGCTGTTTCAAATCACGTAACTGAATTACGTCGACTTGTTGCTGAAATGATTGAAGAGCGTAAAATAGCAAACAAGCTAGAGCACGATGCTGAGAAATCATGCAAAACTTATAGCCACAAGGTTAAGCCTTACTTCGACAAAATCAGAGTTCATGCTGATAAGCTTGAGCTATTGGTTGACGACGAAATCTGGCCTCTACCAAAATACCGTGAAATGTTATTCCTACGCTAGTAGATAATCATCACAAAGAATAAAGTCCGTGCGAAATCACGGACTTTTTTTTGCTTAAAACTTTGCAGAAAACATTACCTACTTATATTTGCAGTGAAGCATTTTCGTTTTAGTCACAAAACATTAACTTTAGTGATTATATAATCGAAAACCCAACCAAAGGTTATCCCATATGAAATTCAGGCAGCAACTACTTTCGTTTTTATCAATAGCAATTATCGCCACAGCACTTTATGCCTGTGGCTCATCAAAAGGCGCACTAACAGCGGCGGAACGAGCTTATGGTGAGAAAAAGTACGCCACCGCCGCCGACCTATACCGTCAGGCAACAAGCGGAACATCCCGTGAAGAACGTGGCTACCTTTACTTTATGGCAGGTGACTGTTACAGCAATTTCAACGACCATAAAAATGCCGTTAGCTGGTATTCTCGCGCTGTACGTTTTGGTTACGATAGCTTGGACGTTCAATATCAATTAGGGACAAACTTGGCTAAAATGGAGAAATTTGAAGAGGCCTTAATCGCCTTTGAAAGCCAACTTATTCAATATCCAGATGACGAAAAAACAAAGCTAGCCAAGAAAGAAGTTCAGCTAGCCCTAGAATTATTAGAGCAACCTTCCCTTTTCGAGGTCTATGAAGAAACTCAGCTTAATACCCGTGAAAGTGAGTTTGCTCCAATGTATTTATTGGACGGACTAGTTTTCACCTCCACACGTGAACCCGTAAAAGGAAAAAATCTTGACGAATGGACCGGGACCGGTTACTTAAATCTTTATTACACCATCAAAAACGACCGGGGCCGCTGGGAAAAAGCCGAGCTTTTGAACAAGAAGAAATTAAAAACAAACTTCAACGAAGGAACGTCAACTTTCGACAAGAATAACGAAATAATGTATTTCACCCAATGTAATGGCCCTAAAGGGAAAACACAGGAGTGTGCGATTTACATGGTAAAATTTAACGATGGAAACTGGGAGGAGCCTACCCTAGTAAATATCCCAACCGATAGTGCTACAATTGGTCAGCCTAGTATTACGCCTGATAGCCGAAGATTATATTTTGCCGGTGATTTGGAAGGTGGCCTTGGCGGAAAAGATATTTGGTATTCAGAGAAAGTTAGCGACACCGCTTGGAGTAATCCAGTCAATATGGGACCAACAATCAATACCGATAAAGACGAATTATTCCCTTTCATCGCTTCTGATGGATGGTTATATTTCTCAAGTAATGGCCATGAAGGAATGGGTGGTCTTGACTTATTCTATACTGAACCGCTTGAAAGCGGAGAATGGGATAAGCCTTTCAACCTAAAATACCCGATGAACAGCACTGGGGATGATTTCAGCTTAATATTGACGGAAGACAAAGCTGAAGGCTTTTTCTCCAGCAACCGTGTTGGCGGAAGAGGAAATGACGATATCTACAACGCAGTTTCTATTCCCCTTGAATTTAACCTTTCAGGAAAAGTAAGACACGAAGAAACCAGCTTGATAATAGCTGACGCCATTTTAGTGATGGAGAATTCCGCTGGAGAACGGCTAACAACAAAAACCAACGACGACGGAATATACACCTTCAGCCTTCAACCAAAAACTGACTACACTTTAAAAGTAACTAAGGAGAAATTTTTTGGAGATAATGGTGAGGTAAACACCTTTGGTTTTAAAGACAATAAAGATTTCATCATCGACTTCAAATTAAAGCCAATCCCGAAAAAAGAAATTGTGCTTAATGGAATTCTTTACGACCTAGATAAAGCCACTCTACGCCCAGAAAGTAAGGAAGAGCTTAAAAAACTTATCTCTACGCTAACCGAGAACCCCGGCTTAACCATCGAAGTTTCTTCACATACCGATAGCCGTGGTAGCAACGACTATAACTTAGATTTAAGCCAGCGACGTGCACAAAGCGTGGTAGATTTCCTTGTTGAAAATGAAATCGTAACAGAAAGACTTGAAGCAAAAGGATATGGAGAAACACGTTTGTTAAACAAATGTGCCGATGGTGTTGAATGTACAGAAGACCAACATCAAATTAATCGTAGAACATCATTCACAGTATTATCAGAAGACTTCGGCGCAAAGCCAAAGAGGAGATAATTTAAAAAAATATTTAAGGCCCAATAAATTAAATAGATTAACCAACTTATTTAATTTATTGGGCCTTTCTTTTATTAATTCCCTATTCTTTTCTAACCCTCTTCCGAATAAATCTTATCTTTGCCGCCATGAGCAACAATCCCTCTCGTTACGGACAACGCGGTGTTTCAGCCGATAAAGAAGACGTGCATAGCGCGATAAAAAAAGTAGACAAAGGCTTATTTCCACAGGCATTCTGCAAGATCATCCCTGATATTTTAGGTGGTGATGAGGAATGGTGCAATATTATGCACGCCGATGGCGCAGGTACCAAATCGGCCTTAGCCTATCTTTACTGGAAAGAAACTGGCGACATTAGCGTTTGGAAAGGGATTGCTCAAGATGCTATTGTGATGAACACCGACGACCTACTTTGTGTGGGTGCAACGGACAATATTCTTATTTCTTCCACCATTGGTAGAAACAAGAATGTTATTCCCGGTGAAGTTATTGCCGCAATTATTAGCGGAACTGAAGAAGTGCTTCAGGATCTTAGAGATCATGGCATTGGCATTCACTCTACAGGTGGTGAAACTGCTGATGTAGGCGATCTTGTGCGTACCATCATCGTAGACAGCACCGTAACTTGTCGCATGCCGCGTAAAGACGTAATCGACAATAAGAACATTGCCGCAGGGAACGTGATTGTTGGACTTAGCAGTTTTGGGCAAGCGACTTACGAGAAAGAATACAATGGTGGAATGGGAAGTAACGGACTTACTTCAGCTCGTCACGATGTCTTCAACCACAAACTTGCTGAGAAGTACCCGGAAGGCTTTGATCCAGCTGTTCCAGAAGATCTAGTTTACTGCGGTTCATATAACCTAACTGATGCAGTTAAGAATTCCCCAATCAACGCAGGTAAACTGGTACTTTCGCCAACAAGAACTTATGCCCCTGTTGTAAAAGAAGTTTTAAACCGCTTCCGCGGAA
>JBLIKP010000086.1:0-10102 GCA_047635375.1 Sphingobacteriales bacterium
CCCTCCAAGTATAGAACAGTTTACCGCGATAAGTGGCAAAAAGATTCCTAATGATCCGTACAGTGAAGGTGAGAATTTTTCAATTATCATTTCCACTAACTGAACCATAGCGGCGATAATTGCAATGAACATGATAAATGCTAAGAAGCTTAAATCAACAGTTGCCATTGAAGGGTGTAACCATGTTAAGGCTCCTTCTTTTAGCAATCCGTTTAACAATAACCAGTTTGCTGGTACAGTGATTCCCAATACGAAAATAACCGCTGCTCCAAGTCCAACTGCAGTTTTTACTGAGTTAGATACTGCCAAATATGAACACATACCTAAGAAGTATGCGAAAATCATATTTTCGACAAAGATGGATTTTATGAATATATTAAATAATTCCATTTCTTAATTTCTTAAAGGTTTAACCACTAAGCTTCTTCAACCGTTGGGCTGATGGTACGTTGTACCCAGATAATAATTCCTACAACAATTGCAGCTCCTGCTGGGATTAACATCACCCCGTTATTCACATAACCTGCATCATAGAAACTTTGCGGGATAATTTTATATCCGTAAAGGTTACCTGAACCAAAAAGCTCACGAACCACACCAATAGCGATTAACACCCAGGCGTATCCTAAACTAGATCCAAATCCATCTAAAATTGACGGCCAAGGCTTATTCCCTAGCGAGAACGCTTCAAGACGTCCAAGGATAATACAGTTTGTAATAATTAATCCAACAAATACTGATAATTGCTTACTCACGTCATAAAGGAAAGCCTTTAACGTTTGGTCAACTAAAATTACCAAAGAAGCTACAACCACTAGTTCCACAATAATCCTGATTCTTGAAGGAATCATGTTTCTTAAAAGTGAAATCACGAATGACGACAATACGATAACCGCAGTTACCGAGATAGCCATAACCAATGAAGGTTTTACTTGAGTAGTTACTGCTAAAGCTGAACAGATACCTAATACTTGAACGGTAATAGGGTTAGTGCTGTTCAAAGGATCTTTAATCAGCTGCATGTTCTTTTTAGAGAACATACCATCTTTCTTACTAAGCTCTTCTTGAGATACTAAAATTTCTTTCTGGCTCATATGCTTGATTTAATTTTATCCAGGTAAGACTGGTATTTTCCAAAATCAGTTTTCAACATGTCTTCAACTCCTACAGATGTGATGGTACCTCCAGAGATACCGTCAACTTCGTGCTCGCTTAGGTTGTTTCCAGCTCCTTTAAGAACGTCGATAGAAACTAAAGCACCCTTTTCATAGATCTCTTTCCCTGCAAATTGGTCTTCAAAAATTGGCGTAGAAATTTCGGCTCCTAAACCAGGCGTTTCTCCTTTGTGATCGAATATAGCACCAGTGATGGTGTTAAGATCATTACCAAGAGCAACATAACCCCAGATTGGACCCCAAAGTCCTTTCCCGTACATAGGGAAAACATAACGTTTACCTTCTGGAGTGTTGCAGGTGTAAATCGGAAGATTTAATTCCAAAGTAGGATCTGATTTTAATGCTTTATTTTGTTTTAACAAGTTGATATTGAAAGCTTCCACCCCTTCAATAATCTCGCCCTTTTGGTTTATAACCTGAGCGATGATTACCTCAGCGAATTTCGCATCGATCTCTTCTGTTTCGATTCCAGCAGCCTTAAGAATAAGGGCTTTCTTCTCACGTTTTTCGTTGGCAACCTGACGGTCTTTCAACAATGTGGCTGCACTTGAAAGTAGCAGCGCCGCTACTAAAATTACGATAGTAGCGAATCCAAATGTATAAGTATTACTTCGCACGTTTTAACCTCCTTTGCACGTTAGATTGAACAACATAATGATCAATTAATGGAGCGAACACATTCATTAATAGAATGGCTAGCATTATTCCTTCTGGATAAGCCGGGTTAACCGTTCTGATTAAAATAGCCATTGCTCCAACTAGGAATCCGTAAATGTATTTACCTGTGGTTGTCTGTGCAGCGGTTACTGGATCAGTTGCCATAAACACAGCTCCGAAAGCGAAACCACCAGCTACAAGGTGAAGGTGAGCAGGCATTTCTAACAAAGCGTTTCCACCGAAAGCGTTAAACAAAAGAGCCATTAAATAACCACCTAAAAATACAGGTATCATAACTCTTCCGCTTCCAATACCGGTAATCAACAATATAGCAGCACCAATCAAACACGCTAGTGCTGATGTCTCTCCAATTGAGCCGGGTTCGAATCCTAAGAACATATCCATAAAGCCTAAAGGAGCAGCATTTCCAGAAGCAACAACACCAAGGGTTGTGGCTCCAGAAACTCCATCAGCCATTTCAGAAATCCAAACTGAATCTCCAGACATGTATTGAGGGTAAGCGAAAAATAAGAATACACGGGCAGTTAATGCCACGTTTAAAATATTCATTCCCGTTCCACCAAATACTTCTTTACCTATAATTACGGCGAAGATAGTACCTACAGCAACCATCCATAAAGGAATAGATGGAGGAAGAATTAAAGGAATAAGCATCCCTGTTACTAAGAAACCCTCATTAATTGA
Source organism: Sphingobacteriales bacterium (assembly GCA_047635375.1). GTDB lineage: Bacteria > Bacteroidota > Bacteroidia > Sphingobacteriales > Sphingobacteriaceae > JBLIKP01. The sequence continues at coordinate 2,538 of JBLIKP010000086.1, forward strand.
GTGCCCCTTAAGGGTTGCAAAGATGAATTCTACAGTTAATCCGGCGATGTATGCTACTGCAACTACTGGAAGAACTATTTTTAATCCGTAGAAGAATTTATCCATTAGCTCAGCAGACTCTCCAAGTCCCAAGAAGTGTTGGTGACCTACGTTCCACATACCAAAAATTAAACAAGGAACCATGGCAAATATCACAGTGATCATTGTTCTCTTTAAGTCAATACCGTCTCTAATGTGAGCTCCACCTGAAGTTGGTGTACCGGGAACAAACAAGAACGTTTCGAATGCATCGAACGTTGTGTGTAATTTCTCCAGTTTACCCCCTTTTTCAAAGTTGGGCTTCACATTATCCAAAAGTTTTCTTAATGCTTTCATTGAATTTATTTCGGAATTATTGTGTTAATCGTTTATCGATTAGAAACATTCAGTTTTAACAGTTTCCAATCCTTTTGCAATGATAGCTTGAACATCAGTTTTAGACGTACAAGCGAACTCACAAAGTGCGAAATCTTCTTCGCTCACCTCATAAATTCCTAATCCTTCCATTTCCTCAATGTCATTATACATAATCGACTTGATTAGTTGAAGTGGATAGATATCCATTGGAAGAACTTTTTCATATTCTCCAGTCATTACAAATGCTCTTTCTTCACCGTGAAGATTAGTGTTTGCTTGGAATTTCTTTCCTGGGATCAAATAGCTAAATAACGCTTTTGAAATACTAGGACGGTCGAAACCAGGTGTTAACCAACCAAAGAACTCAGATTCAGTCCCCTCAGGGATAACTGAAACATGGCTTTCGTAGAAGCCTAAGTGACCATCAGCAGCAACAGTCGTTCCGGTTAATACATTTCCGCTAATGATACGCACATGGTCAGCAACCAAGTTATCCTTAATCATAGGAGTTAAATTAGCTCCAATACGGGTAGAATAATACTTACGGTGTTTTACTTCAGAACCTGTAACAGCAACAATTCGCTCACTATTGTATTTTCCTTCAATGAAAAGCTTACCGATTGTTATCACATCTTGTGGCCCAACGTACCATACAAATTCTCCTTTATTGATAGGATCAATATGGTGAATTTGAATTCCAACGTTTCCTGCTGGATGTGGTCCGCTAACATTGTTTATTTGAACACCCTTAGAACGTAAGAAAACATCCGAAGATTTTTCGTCGTCGTTTACATTAAGGTGGACAGTTCCGTCTGTTAATTTCTTGAGTGCGTCTAATCCAATTTGGAAAGCCTCTCCTTGTCCGTGTACGATAAAATCATAGTCAGGGGCTAATGGAGACGAATCGAACGCCGAAACAAATATTGCCTTTGGAGTAGTTTTTGGATCAGGAATATCTGAGAACGGACGACGACGAAGCATGGTCCACAATCCAGATTTAACCAATTTTTCCACCACTTGCTCGCGGTTCATAGATGCAGGAGATCCTGTACCAAAATCTTCATACGAGATTTCAGCGTCAGCTTTGATTATGATTTCTTGAATTAGACGTTTTGCTCCACGTTTGATGGAAACAACCTCACCACTTACTGGTGCGGTAAACACTAACTCAGGAAGGTCTTTGGAATAAAACAAGGGGGTCCCCGCTTTAACCTTTGAATTTTCTTCAATTAGTAGTTTAGGAACGACGCCTCTGAAATCTGTTGGCTTAATAGCGAATGTATCTGATGACTCAGATTTAGCGAAAACTTTTTCCGCTTCACCCACTAAATTAATATCAAAACCTTTTTTTAGCTTGATAGTTTTTGACATAGATTTTAATAAAATTTCCCCTTAACCTTTTATTAATTAGCTTTCAGGTAGTAAAAAAATCGATTTTTTTATGCTTTTAAAGCTCCGCAAAATTACCAAATTGTTTTCTTTTAAAGACACAATTTTCAACTTTTTAAGAGAGTTGTTTTAAATAGAAGTAATATGGAATGGATATGAATTAGGATTGCCCTAAAAATACCACGTCCCCAACCACCACTATTAGGTCAGGGACGCAGTAAAACCGAAAAGAAAATCACAATATATTAACAATTAACATAGTGTCTGTTTAAAAATCCCACCCCCTGCTCCCCCAAGGGGCAGCAGGCTCTCCGGCGGATGGGAATATAGTAAAAGCTAAAATGCTTTATACCATCGTTTTTAGGATGCTTCAAAAGTCGGGTAAAGTTAGACTTCGTTCAATACCTGAATTCAGGTATATTTCAAAAAAATTTTAATCCAATAATTGAAAAAATACCTGAATTCAGGTATTTTAATATTAAAAAAACCTTTAAAGCCCTGATTTTTGTATTCTTGTGAATACAAATCCTAAGAGTTGTGAAAATATTTTTGAATGTATTTATTGGAATCTTTCTGCTAGCCGGAAGCCTTTTTGCTAGAGAACCGTCAAAAGAGGACAGTTTGCTAAGCAATCTTAATCTTGCCACCTCACAAGAGCTGGCATTAACAGCAAATTCTGATTTAGCGACATTCTATCTTTTAAAAGATTCTAGACTTTCTATTAAATATGGGAAACAAGCTTTGTCCAAGGCTAAGACTGGAAAGGAAAAGTCAAAGGCCAATTTATTATTAGGAAAGGCCTACCGAGTGCTTGACATAATAGACTCTGCAAAAATCTACACAAACAAAGTTATTTCTAATAAGGAGACTGACAAAACTACTCTTATTGAAGCCTACATTGAGCTTTCTACCATTTTAAAACATAGTTCTTATTTTTCTGAAGCACTTAAAAAACTTAACACCGCCGATTCTCTTAATAAAATTGTAAAAGACGATAATCTGGAAATTGTTATTCTTCAGAAAACAGGTTCGATGTACCTTGACCTGTCAGATTATGACAACGGAATAAGGTATCAATTTATGGCGCTGGAACTCGCCCATAAAGTAGGCAACCTTTCTGAGGAAGCCTCTATATATAATAACCTTGCAAATGTTTATTCAGAAATTGGAGAACTTGAAAAGGCACTCGAGCAATTGGAGAAGGCCAAGGAAATATTTCTTGAACTTGGCGATTTTGTAAATTATGCTGGTGTCCTTCAAAACATTGGTATTAACTACGCCTATTTGGGCGAGCTAGACAAATCCTTAAAATTATTTCTCCAGTCTAAGGACGAATGGGAGAAGCTTGATATTGCCGGTGGAATTGCAGATTCGTATTCGGCTTTAGCCAACCTATATATAATGTTGGAGGATTATGATAAAAGCCTTGAATTCCACGAAAAAGCACTCCCCATCTATAAAGATATTAAAAGTGAATATGGGATTTCAAATACCTTTTTTAATATCGGGGTGATTTATTCTGAAACTAAACAATTCAAAAAGGCCATTCCCTATTTCAAAAAAAGCATTGCCAAATCCAAGGATAGGAATTCTACATATCTTTTAATGCGTGGATATGAATACTTAGCATTTTCCTATGAGGATTCTGGAAATCCATCCCTTGCGCTGGAGAATTACAAGAAATACGTAGTCTTAAAGGATAGCATTATAACTGAAGAGAAAAGCAAAGCCATTGCCGAGCTTGAAGAAAAATACAAAGCTCAACAAAAGGAAATTAAAATTGCTCAATTAGAAACTCATAAGGCGATAAATGAGGCCTCTATTAGCAAAAGGACTCTTCAGCGAAACACAGTAATTTCATTGCTATTGGCCGCCTTAATTCTGATTTTTTTAATGGCAAGAAATTACCGACTTAAGCAACGGTCGCTTATTGAGATTTCTCAAAAAAATGACGATATACATAAGCAGCAGGTAAACAAACTCATTAATAAGCAGGAACTAAGAGTGATTAACGCCATGATTTCTGGACAGGAAAAGGAAAGGAAACGAATTGCACAAGACTTACATGATGGCCTTGGCAGCTTACTCTCCACAATTAATCTTCATTTTAGTGTGGTCACTGAAGGGGTGTCAAAATTAAATCAATCCCATAAAAAAAGTCTGGAAACCGCACAGAACCTTATGGATCAAGCAGTTGATGAAGTTAGGAGGATTTCACACAATATGATTTCGGGAGATTTTATGGAATATGGATTATTAGCCACTACCGAAAGCCTAGTCAAAACCATAAACAACACCAAGTCAATTTCCATTGACCTCACAACTATTGGTACGCCAATTCGGTTTTCTCACAATATGGAAATCGGGATTTACAGAATTATACAGGAAATTTTAAGCAACGCTTTAAAACACGCGAAGGCCAAGAAAATCAAATTAGTAATTGAATTCAGGAAGAAAGAGATGAAAGTTTTTATTGAGGATGATGGCGTTGGATTTAACCCAAAGCAAGAAGCGAAAGGTTTGGGAATTAAGGGTATTGAAAATAGGGTTAGCTCTATGAAAGGCTCGGTTGAATTTGACTCAATGGCAGGAAAAGGTACCACCATAAATTTTGGAGTTCCTATAACTTAGCTTATTAAGTATTTGGCCTGTTTATTGTATGATTCTGAGCGTACATTTTACTTATATTTGCGCCATGAATTATTTGCACTCCGACGAAAATTTTTTGGGACTAGATATTGAGAAACATTACGACTATAAAAATTCAGGATTTGTTATTCAGCAAATTCCTTACGAACATACTTCAAGCTACATGGAAGGCTCCGCAAAGGGACCTGCAGCAATCGTAAAAGCTTCTCATTTTGTAGAGTTTTACGACACTGAATTGGAAATCGAGCCGTATTTATCAAGAGGTATATGCACATTGGCCCCAATGCATTTCGAAGGTAAGGTCGACAGAGCCGCGGTAAATTTTATTGAAGAAGAAACCACCAAATTATTAAACGACAAAAAGTTCGTAATCAGCTTTGGGGCAGAACACACCGTAACCTATGGATTGGTTAAAGCGCATGCAAAAAAATTCCCTGCCTTAACTGTGGTTCAACTTGACGCTCATAGTGATCTTCGCGCAGAATACCAAGGAAATAAGTACTCCCACGCATCAGTGATGGCGAGAGTTAATGACCTTGGATTAAACATCTGCCAAATTGGAATCCGCGCACAATGCAAAGAAGAAGCAGAGCTAATAAAATCATCGGCCAACATACATACCTACTACAATCATCAAATTCAGAATGATGAAAATTGGATGGACGACTGTATTAGTTTGATGACAGACCATGTTTACCTTACCATTGATGCTGATGGGTTCGACCCGAGTGTTATTCCAAATGTGGGGACCCCAGAACCAGGCGGACTTAAATGGTTTGAAACTTTAACCTTCCTTAAAAAGGTGGCCCTTAAAAAGAAAATCATTGGATTCGATATTGTTGAAGTTGCACCAAAGGATGGGTCCATAATTAGCGAATATACCCTTGCCCAGCTTGCTTATAAGCTGATGGGATATATCGTTTCCTTTGATCGTGAAAAATAAAATCAATTAATCTAGCATTTTTGTAGCTTTGCAGCTCTAAAAAAAATCGTCAAATGGCATTACAGTGTGGAATCGTTGGACTTCCCAACGTTGGAAAATCAACTCTTTTTAACTCTCTTTCAAGCGCTAAGGCGCAATCGGCAAACTTTCCGTTTTGTACAATCGAACCAAATATTGGGATGATATCTGTACCTGACGAACGTTTATCCAAGCTTGCTGATCTTGTAAATCCTGAAAGAGTTGTTCCTAACACAATGGAAATTGTGGACATCGCAGGACTAGTAAAAGGGGCTAGTCAAGGTGAAGGTTTAGGAAATCAATTCCTTGGAAACATCCGCACAACCAATGCAATTATCCACGTACTTCGTTGCTTTGACGACGATAATATAGTTCACGTTGACGGTTCAGTTGACCCAGTAAGAGACAAGGAAATCATTGATACCGAGCTTCAGCTGAAAGACCTTGATTCTGTTGAGAAAAGAATGCAGAAGTCCGACAAATTAGCTCGTACTGGCGATAAAGACGCGAAGAAGTTAATGGAGGTTCTTACTCTACTAAAAAATCACTTAGAAAGTGGTAAGTCGGCACGTTCGCTTGAAATTGAAGAAATGCCAGAAGCCCTAGAAGACCTTAATCTTTTGACCGGAAAGCCGGTAATGTACGTTTGTAACGTAGATGAAGCTTCGGTAATTAACGGTAATGCCCATGTTGAGCGAGTAAGAGAAATTGTTAAGGACGAAAATGCAGAGGTGATTTTGATTTCAGCAGCGATTGAAGCTGAAATTGCTGAGCTTGAAAGTTTCGACGACAAACAAATGTTTCTTGAAGAGCTTGGCTTAACTGAACCAGGCGTTCACAAAGTGATTAAAGCGGCGTACAGCCTATTAAACCTAAAGACTTATTTCACTGCTGGTGTTAAAGAAGTTCGTGCTTGGAACATTACTGAAGGCATGTCGGCACCACAGGCAGCTGGTGTAATCCACACTGATTTCGAAAAAGGTTTCATCCGTGCTGAGGTAATTTCTTATGAAAACTACGTCAAGTTTGGTTCTGAAAGTGCTGCTCGTGATGCAGGAAAATTAAGTGTTGAAGGAAAAAGTTATATCGTAGATGATGGCGATGTAATGCACTTCCGTTTTAACGTATAAAATCTACACTGCTAAATCGGGAGACCCCCACTAAGCGGTCAAAACGGTCGGTTACTCCCCTGAAATACACTTGAATCATGTACTCATTTTCGGTATCGAAGAAATCACCCTCGGTTTCCGACATGGAAAGCTGTGCCATGCCACCTTTGGGGATACCATAAGCATAATTATAATAGCCCTGTTTTAACATTACAGTTTTGGTGTAAACTCCTACGCCATCTTTAAACTCCATTTTGAAGTCGGAGTGAATGCGCCAATCGGAGAAACTACCGAAAAGGAATAGCGGCCCTGAAGTAAATGGAATGCTTCGGGGATAGGTAAATACTACATTCACATAATCGGCCTCTAAATCTGGATTATACCCCTCGTTTTTACGGATGAAGTAACTACCATTTTCGTCCTGAAATGACTGATAGGGGTCAAATTGACGTGTCCTATCTGGCGATAAGTAGGCTTTGAAAATTGAGTCTTTACGGATATTGGCAATCCGCTCGGATTGAAATCTTACCGATCGTAAATCGAAAAATCTAAACTCATTTCCTGCGTAAAAAACACAGCCATCATTATCGTCGAAAATCAATTTTTCCTCTTCAATTAAACGAGGCCTAAGGTTAGTCTTCGCATTATCCCAACGCCGATTTTGACGGACAACAACCTTAATTTCAGCTAATGGATTATTGACATCAAGCGCCGAATGATCGAGGTCAAAGATGATTCGCTGTTTCATTTCACGCTCAGCAATTTCAACTGATTTGGTTACTTTAGGGTTAATTCCAACTTTTCTTTCCACCACCATAAATCTGCGGGTAAGCACAGTTATTTCCTCGTTGTAGTCGTCATACACCACCAATAAATAATTTCCTGAAACGGTTGGAGTTAAATTGAAATTCGGAAATTCAAGCCAGTAATGGATAAACGGTTGAAGTGTGCTAAATGAAAGTTCGTAATCCTGAATTAAGCCACCATTAAATCCATCTAAATAGAGATTTTCGGCTAAATCATCGGGTTGCCAATTTGCATCGCAGTGGATCACCTTGTAG
>JBLIKP010000087.1:0-9978 GCA_047635375.1 Sphingobacteriales bacterium
TGATTTCGATACTGATACGGTGCTTGTAAATCGCCCTATGACGTTTGATCAGTTAGCTTCCGTGACTGATTTGACTTTCGATGATATCAGGTTTTATAACCCATCGTTTAGAAAGTATTTAATTCCAGAATCGGCGAGAGAAAAAGCCTTTGAAATAAAATTACCAAGGTCTAAAAAAGAGTCATTCTTAAATGTACGGGATTCGATGTATACTATTTTGGATAGTATTCAAGCTGAAAATCCATTATTCATTGCTGAATATAGACCTAAGGAGCTTACTGACCTTCCCGTTAGAGTTTATTATAAAATTAAATCTGGTGATAACTTGGGGTATATTGCTGATTGGTTTGATGTAACTCCTTCTCAATTAAGAAGATGGAATAATATTCGTGGGAATAATATAAGAGCAGGCAAAAGGCTTTATGTATATATTCCTGAGCACAAGGCTGAAAAATACAGAGAGATTACCCATATGACTTTTGCTCAAAAGCAAAGGAAGGAAGGAAAATCAGTATCCCGTCCGGCAACAAAAGTTGCTCCAGCAACCGTCAAATCAAATAATTTAGACCCTACTTTTAACTACCATAAAGTTGAAAGCGGAGAGTCCTTATGGACAATTGCCCGAAAATATGGAGCGATTTCTGCAGATGATTTAAAGGCGATGAATAATATCACAGATCATCGCAGAATTCAGCCTGGGATGTATATTAAAGTCGGCAAAAAGGGTTAATTATTTCTTCAACTTGTTTTAAGTAAGATTTTCCGAAAGAATTTAGATGAACCAATAGCGGGTATAAATTGTGATATTTCACTCTTTCTTCCCACTCCTTTTCCATGGGGAATTCTTCATTGTAAATGTCATAGAACGCCTTATTAAATCCCCCGAAAAGTTTGGTAAAAGTTATTTCGGTCTCCCGATGCCCATAATGAACAGCAGGGTCGATTAAAACGGGTTGACTATTGTGCCTTGAAGCTCGCATCCTAAAAGTAAATTTTCAAATTCGACCGGGGAGTTTATCAACTCTTTGACTGCGGCTTTAATTGGTTCGGGTAGCATATTTAAGGGTATGAATTCTTGTAAATAGGGGGCTTAAATTCTGAATAAATAATGAAGATGCTTTAATTATACGAACTAAGAAAAAAAGTATTCCCGTCAATTTCTTTCACGTAATTACGTTTAAATAGTTGAGAAGGATGAGTAAAAGAATCAAATGAGAAACAACCATCCAAAACCGTCAATTTCCAATTGACCACTATTTATTTTAGAAAGACAATTTAAATCATCCTATCCTGAATTATTTTTTAATAAGAGTAATGAAAATTTATTCCTTATTTTTAAAGGATGGGGTCTTCAAAATTTTTCCGAGCAATTCTGTTTCTATTTTTTTTTCAAGCATTAACAGTAGGTAGCTCTTTTTCTCAAGCTAATTTTAATTTAATCGGACATCTAGAGTTAGAAGGCGTTTGTACTGATGTTTGGGGTTATGTAGACCCTTTAACCCAAAAAGAATACGCCTTAGTTGGTTGTGATGGGCTAAATGTAATTGATATATCCAATCCTAAGTCCCCAGTTAGGGTAGCGAAAATTGATTCTCTTCCATTTTTTGATTTAAAAGTCTACAAAAACTATCTGTATTTAGTTACTGGAGGCACTGGCTTAGCTTATGTTGTAGACCTTACTATTCCTGACCAGCCAAAAACTATTTCCAGCTTCCCTTCAGCTCATAATATAACTATTGACCCTAGGGGTTTTATATACGCCGAATTCCCAGGGTTAACTATTTATGACATTCGAGAGAACCCTGAGAAGCCTAAGAAAATTTATGAATCTGGCGGCTCCGGTGGTCATGATGCAACTATAGTTGGCGATGTTCTATATGATTTTCACGGTGGGTCAGGAACCAATATTTACAATGTAAAAAATCCAGGTAATCCTGTACTACTGTCCGCCATTTCTGACCCAGGCATTAAATACCACCACAGTGGCTATCCTACTGAAGATGGTGATTATTTGTTTATCTGCGACGAGGCTGCAAAAGGGGAGGCCCCAGATATTACGGTTTGGGATATTAGGGATTTTGACAGACCAAAAAAAGTGGCTGAAATTTTCGATTTCACAGCCACCGTCCATAATCTTTACATTATCGGGAACTTTGCATACGTAAGTTATTATAGCGCAGGGGTTAAGATTTTCGACATTTCTAATCCCGAGTTCCCAATTTTAATGGACACTTACGATACTGCGCCCGAAAGCGAAAAGGAGGGGTTTACAGGCGTGTTTGGGATTTATCCCTACAGTTTACAAAATAAGCTTTTGGTGAGTGATAGAAACAACGGATTTTTCATTTTTGGATCTAATACCGAAAAATCCAAGAACCTTGTTTTTAATATTATTCCTTCAATCGTGCAAAATGAACTAAGACTACAAATTTTTGCGCCAGACCCGCTAGATTCCTCCCCAGTATATTATGAGATTATTGGTCTTGATGGAAAAATAAAAGCCAAGGGAATTTTAAAAAACTCCTTTGGCTTAAATAATAATTTTATTGATGTTAGTGGATTATATCGAGGGCATTATTTTGTTAGAATTGAAAAATCTAATAATGTCCAAGTAGGAAGATTTATCAAGCAATAAAATGCTCTTCTTCCATCCAATGTTTACCCCACGTTTCCTTTTCTTCGGAGCTCCATAAATCAGGGAAGAACATGCGCATTTGCATTTTTGGAGGCAGGTATTTTTGCCAATTAGTTCCACCCGTCGCGCGTATATCTTCAGGGTCCTTCTGCAAATATTTTACAGCACTTTTATAATGGGATAGGGGCCAGTTTATATTGATTAATGCATCCATTTGACGCATTGCACGTTTCATTTCTGGTTTTGCCTGTGCTTCCGTAGACAACTTTTTATACTGTTGCCATACATTGCATGTGCTAACCTTATGTGCTAATCGAATAAATTCATCAGTATACTTATTCTCAAACTGTTTAAGAGTTAAAGTTTTCTTATTTGTAGCCATCTCAATGCTACCTCGTTTCCAATAAAGATGTTCGTACATCTCTTCAATTGAAGCAGGATTTTTTTCGTAAAACTCCCTTTTTTCAACGCCAACAAGTCTAACGAAATCCGACGAACCTATTTCTATCATTCGGTATTGGCCGGATTGGAATCCACTTGCAGGAAGTAATGACATTCTGAATTTTAGAAACTGCTTTGGATCCATGCCGTCAACCATAGTGTCAAAGCTGTAGCAAAGATTTTCGAAATAGCGGATTATGCGCTTTACTTTATCTAAAAATACATTCTCTTCAGTTGCCTCCTCAGTTTGTAATTGCTCCATTTCCCAAAGAACTAACTTAAAATATAGTTCAGTAATTTGGTGGTAACCGATGAAAATCATTTCATCGGGAATGCTGGTTTTAGGCTTCTGTAGGCTTAGAAGACTGTCTACGGCAATGTAGTCCCAGTAGGTTAGGTAATCGGCATGGATAAGTCCGTCAAGGTAGGAAAGCATGTCCTGCCCCATGGCAGCATATTTTTCCTCCAATTGTTTTATCCTGTCGACTATTTCAGGTTTTAAACTCATTTTTATTAGGGTTTTATTAATAAAGCACTCGAAATCCTATGGTGCCTTTAATTTTTCTTAATTCGTCAATTAGTTGAGGATCATATTTTTTATTTACATCGGTTATTACAAACCCAATATGCTCATTGGTTTTTAAATATTGACCCGTAATGTTGATTTCGTGGTCCGCCAACAAGTTATTTATTTTTGCCATTATTCCCGGTTGATTATGGTGAATATGAAGCAAACGATGTGCATTTCTTTGCTGTTGCAGATAAATATTAGGAAAATTTGAACTCAAATGTGTACTTCCACGATTAATATAATCGATAATTCTTTTTGGAATAAAATGGATGTTTCTTGGGTTGCTTTTTTTATCTGCGAAAAGCGCTATTCCACGCTTCATGCATTGAACTGCATCTAGGTTGCTAGGCACATCACCAAGTATACCTATGGCTTTTAGTCTTTGGCAGTCCTCCAAAACAACTTCCTCACCCATGTAACCATCTGGGACCAATAATACACCAGCCTTTCTAATGTAATCACCAACCTCATGTCGTTTAATGTTTTGCACATTAAACCCCTCATTGGCGAATGGCTTTATTACATCATTGTCCTCATTGTCAATTATCACCACGTTTATCCGGTTTCTTGGGTAGGATATAGCGCGTGGTAATTTGTTAACGTATAAGAATTCATCAAAGCTAGGGGTTACATGGTCGGCTTTATCAGAAACCAGAGCCCTTTCAATATTCTCGGTAAAGGCAAAAAATCTGTGAGCTAATCCCGAGGCCCTCAATTGATAATCTGTGTATCCATCACCTATAACGATGATTTCCCCGTCAAGGTCCAAAGACTTTAAGAGTTTAACCTTTCCGTTTTCTTGAGCAAGAGGATTTTCACGGTTAAAACCAATGATTTTTTCATTCTCGTCGTAGATAAAATCGTTAGCAAAAACGTGGTCTGCGCTAATTCCGAAAGGCTTTACCACGGGCACAATAAACTCCTTAAATCCACCAGAAACAATATAAATGTTATCGGCATTTTGAGTTAAGAATTGACGATTTCTTGAGAATGATTTAGAAACTTTTTTCTTTAGCTTTTTAACCAATTTTTCCAGGTCACCTTTTTCCGCGTGTAAGAGTTTTATGCGTTCCTCGAGGCTTTCAGTAAATCCTAGAGAGCCGTCCATTCCCCGGTCTGTTAAATCTTTTATAGCGGCTAAGTTCTCATCCCTGCGTGGGTCATTTTCTAGGGAGATTTCCACCAATTCGTCTAAGGCTTCAACCCTTGTAAATGTTGAGTCAAAATCGATAATGATTTTCGGGTTTCGCATTAGGCTTTATGTTGATGTAAATATGCTTGACAAGTTGACTGAATGGTTTTATCCATTGGTGTAAACTCAAAATCGAATGCTTTTTTAACCTTCTCATTGACATAAAAAGATCGGTTTCTAGACGCCCTAACTGTTTCTTTAGTGAACATAGGTTCGGCGCCGGAAAAAATAGTTCGGATTTTATCTATTCTCCAAATTAAGGATCCCATCCATTTTCTAACTAAAATATGAGGAGGTTTTCGGTTAAAATGTATGGCACATTGTTTAAAGAAATGAGCAAAAGGAACATTTTCACCGTTTAAAATATATCGTTGACCTTCAATTTCGCTATCCATAGCTAGAATCATTACAGAAGCGACGTCTTCAACATCAACCATTCCATTAATCCCCTTTGTAAAGAATTTCATTCCTTTATGAGCCGTTTTAAACAGCGCTGCTGACCCATTTGACCAGTCGTGTGTTGGTCCCAAAATTACGCTGGGGTTCACAATTACGGCTTTTAATCCTTCCTCACGTCCTCGCCAAACTTCGGTTTCGGAGATGAATTTGCTAATTGCGTAACCACTGTTAAGCTTTGAGTTGGACCAGGTGGCATCTTCGGTAATTTTTTCTCCGTCTTTTTTTCGGCCTAAAGCCGCAACAGAGCTGACGTGGACAAATTTCTTGATTCCTTTGTCAATGGAAATGTTAACCAAATTTGCCGTTCCTTCTACATTTACTTTCATCATCCGCTCATATTTGCTAGGATTGAAAGAAACCATAGCTGCGCAATGGTAAACTTGAGTGATGTTTTCTAATGCTTTTCTAATGGAATCGATTTTAAGGACATCGCCCTCAACCCATTCTAACTGGTCTTTGGGTATTGAATCTAAAAAAGGAGGGATTTTCCCTGATTTCCTTTTTAAAGCACGCACAACTTTCCCGCCCTTAATCAGCTTATAAATAAGTCGCGACCCTAAAAATCCTGTACCTCCTGTTACTAAAATCATATATTTGCCGAAGTTAGGATTAAATTTTATCCATTAATAAAGGATGGCTAATTGTATGGTAAATTTATCTTTGCAATTAATCGGATCCCAAAACACAATAATATGGACTTTATAAAACTCCTTACTCCCACAAATTTGGTGGAAATTTTTGAAGCAGACGCTTTGTGCGAGGGCGACTTGGGGAATTTCGTTCATTTTTCTGAGACGGGTGGATTGGCAAAAGGCACTCAATTGGCAATTATTGGAGTTCCCGACGGGAGGAGTTCAGGACCAAATCACGGGTGCCAACAAGCACCGCGTGAGGTAAGAAAATATCTTTACCGATTAAAAAAAGCATTTCCAAAATGTAAAATAACCGATTTAGGAGATTTAATTCCGGGGAACTCCGTGGCAGATACTCATGTGGCGATTGGAATGTTGGTTGAAGAATTGGTAAAAAAAGAAGTAGTTCCCATTATTATTGGAGGCGCACACCATCTTGCTTATGGTCAATATTTGGGTTATGAAAAATTAGACGAGCAGATTTCCATGACTTCTATCGATAATAATTTCGATTTGGATCAAATTTCTCAAGGTGTAAATAGTAAAAGTCACTTTTATCATGCCTTTGTACATCCCTCATTCCATCTTTTTCACTTTAGTAATATTGGTTTTCAATCCTATTTTGTGGACGATGAGTCGGTAAGAGTTATGGAGAAACTAGAGTTTGATGCTTTCCGTTTAGGAGAGGCTCAAAAAGATATTTTTGAAATGGAACCGGTAATTAGGAATGCTAACATTGTTTCTATGGACATTTCTGCTGTAAGACAAAGTGACGCCCCAGGAAATGCAAACTCATCACCCAACGGTTTTTATGGTGAACAATTCTGCCAATTGGCTAGGTACGCTGGGATTAGTGATGCAGTTTCAAGTTTTGGGGTGTATGAAATTAATCCAGAATTTGATAATCGAGGACAAACCGTTCACCTGGGCGCTCAGGCTATTTGGTGTTTTATTGAAGGATTTTATTCCAGGGTAAAGGAAAACCCAATTTCCAATGCCGACAATTTCTATAAATACCGCACAATATTTAAAAATAACGATCAGGAAATTGTTTTCTACAAAAGTAAAACTACTGAGCGCTGGTGGATGAAGGTTCCGCATCCTGGAACAAATGACATCAACGCCCCTTATCACCTGATACCTTGCTCCTATTCAGATTACGAAAAGGCTAATGAGGAGGAAATTCCAGACCGTTGGCTAAAGGCGTTTAATAAGCTTTAAGCTTGAACCATATAATGAATGAATTCCCTCTTTTTTCTAGTAGAAAGTTTGATTTCTGTTCCGTCTTCCATTCGAATCACTCCTTCGGCAGCTCGATAGGATTCTATATGTTGCAGGTTAATTAAATATTGGTTGTGTGCCCTGAAAAAATTGGGACCTCCGAGTAGCTCCTCATAATATTTTAATGATTTCGAGCTTAAAACAGTGGGCAGGTTTTCTAAGATTATATGGCTATAACTTTGATCCGAATAACAATATAGAATTTTATCAAGATTCACGATTTTTACCCCGTTGGCATCAGCAATTGAAACTTTTCTGTCTAAATCGTCCTCCAGGTTTTGGAGGATAACAAAGAGGGAAGAATTGTTTTCAGGATCTAACTGGTCCATTTCCATTTTGGTGGGCAGAAAAAAGTTTAACTGAGAAATGGCTTGACCCCATTTGTCCTTTGTAAAAGGTCCAGTAACCCATGACAATACACCATGAATCCTTGGTAATTTTGATGGGAGGCACGCACTAATAAGTATTATTTTTAGCCGGAATAATTTTTTTATTTCTCCTCGAGTAAATTTTGGAAATTCAACGGAATGGATGTCGACAATTAAAACCTCATCATAAAGTCTTATTAAGTATTCAAAATCAGGAAATTTGTCAGTGGTAAATAACCATTTCGGGTTTTCGAATTTATTAAATGGGAAATGTTCTTCCACACTTTTTCTGGTGACTTCGTCAATACCGACGTAAATAAGGTCTGAAGTGAATTTTTCAGGAATCAAGGGAGTTAGGTTAGGTTTAATAAAAGTAATAGGTTATGTAAAATACTGAGAAGTAAGAAAATTTCAAAACAACCAGACACTAAAATTCAAATATTTATATTTTTAAATACTCTACGATGAAAACTTAGTGGGGAAAATAAGTTTACAGCTAATTTTTTTTAAAAATAATAATTAGCTTTGGACCTATAATTTTCAATTACTTATTTAATATGTCTACAACAACATTAGCTGGCGAAGCTTACAAGCAGCAGATTAATGCTTTCCTTGACCAGGTTAAGGCCAAGAATCCAAACGAACCTGAGTTTCTACAGGCAGTAGAAGAAGTAGCTTGGGACGTAATTCCTTTTATTGAAAACAACCCTAAGTACCAAGGGAAGAAATTGTTGGAGCGTATGGTGGAGCCTGAGCGGACAATTATGTTCCGTGTTCCATGGATTGACGATAAAGGTGGAGTTCAAGTGAATCGTGGTTACAGAATCGAGATGAACAGTGCTATCGGCCCTTTCAAAGGTGGACTTCGTTTTCACCCATCGGTTAATTTAAGTGTGTTGAAATTTTTAGGTTTTGAGCAAGTTTTCAAAAACAGCTTAACCACACTAGCAATGGGTGGTGGAAAAGGTGGTTCTGATTTCGATCCTAAAGGAAAGTCAGACATTGAAGTGATGCATTTTTGCCAAAGCTTTATGACTGAACTATGCCGTCACATTGGGCCTGATACTGATGTCCCTGCCGGGGATATAGGTGTTGGTGGTCGTGAGATTGGTTACATGTTCGGACAGTACAAAAGAATTAGAAATGAATTTACTGGGGTTTTAACTGGTAAAGGACTTGAATACGGTGGAATTCTTATACGTCCTGAGGCTACAGGTTATGGATGTGTTTATTTCGCTAAGCATATGCTTAACACAAAAGGTAAGAGCTTTAAAGGAGCGAAAGTTGCGATTTCTGGATCAGGAAACGTTGCACAATATGCTGCCGAAAAAGCAATTGAGCTTGGTGCTAAGGTTATTACTATGAGTGATAGTGCTGGGTACATTTTTGACGAAAACGGAATTGATTCTGAAAAGTTAGAATGGATAAAAGAGCTAAAAAATGAAAAGCGTGGAAGAATAAGCGAGTATGCTGAGAAATTCGACGCTAAATTTTTCCCAGGAGAACGTCCATGGGCTGCGACTTGTGATATTGCATTGCCTTGTGCAACTCAAAATGAACTTAGTGGAAGCGATGCTGAAACTTTAATTAAAAATGGTTGTATTTGTGTTGCGGAAGGTGCTAACATGCCAACTATGCCAGAGGCCGTTGAGAAATTTACTGAAGCCTCTATTTTATTCGCTCCAGGAAAAGCATCTAACGCTGGTGGTGTTGCAGTTTCAGGTTTCGAAATGAGCCAAAACTCATTTCGTCTAGCTTGGGATCGTGAGCATACTGACAACCGTCTTAAAGAATTGATGGAAAACATTCACTCTTGCTGTGTTAAATACGGTAAAGAAGGTGATTACATCAATTACGTAAAAGGGGCTAACATTGGTGGCTTCGTAAAAGTTGCTGATGCTATGTTAGCTCAAGGTGTTGTTTAATTAAAATACCCACGTCATAGACGTAAAATAATAATAACAAATCCTGCCTTTTGGCGGGATTTGTTATTTTAACTCAATGAGTAAAACCTTATCCATAGAATCCAATGATTTTCGCATTATTCATGTGGATATGGATGCGTTTTTCGCATCAGTGGAGCAGAGGGATAACCCCGATTTAAAAGGAAAGCCGATTGCCGTGGGCTCCCCACCTGATAAAAGAGGAGTGGTGGCCGCTGCTAGTTACGAGGCTCGGAAATATGGAGTTCGATCTGCAATGAACTCTAGCCAAGCAGTGAGATTGTGCCCCCAACTCATCTTTACTCCCCCAAGGTTTGATGCATATAAGGAGGCTTCAAATACCATTCGTGCGGTTTTTTTAGAGTACACCCAGCTTGTTGAGCCACTATCGCTGGATGAGGCTTATTTGGATGTTACTGCGCAAAGCTTCAATTTTCATGTAGCGGTTGAGATTGC
>JBLIKP010000088.1:0-9939 GCA_047635375.1 Sphingobacteriales bacterium
TTAGTAATCGCCGATAATTACTTAGATTCGATTTAATTTTAGTCCCCAGCAACGAAAATAATTTCGATTTGCAGCTTTTTATAACTGCACTTTTACTCGGTGTTGTTCTTGGGATGAGTGCATGTGCACCAGTATATGTACCTGATTCAGCTAATGTTCCATTGATTAGGAAAAAAGGCGAAATAAAAGCAAATTTCTCACTAGGCTCCCATGGTATAGATATGACGGGTTGGATAGGGGGCTCCGATAAATTTGGGGTGATCGCTGGGATTAGTCTAAACGCCATAGAAACCCCAAATTCAAAAGATTCGATAACTATTGATAGTCATAGCCATAATTTTTATGAGTTGGGTTTAGGACGATTCCTGAAATTCAATGAAAATGGTGTGTTCTAGGTTTATGCCGGAGGTGGATATGGTAATAGTTTAAATAGAACAAATTTTATTGATGATAATTTGGGTAAAATGCTTTGGAAGTACAATTACTATAAAGTGTTTATCCAGCACTCTATTGGTGTAGTAAATAAAAATTTCGAAGCGGCATTTACCATGCACATGAATTACGTAATGTTTTCAGAGTTCGAATCAGAGGGAATACAGATGCTTAGGAAGATAATAATCTATTTGTTGAACCAATTCTTACCACAAAGATGGGGGTGAGGGTTTTAAATTTATTATTCAGTTGGGATTAAGTATCCCAACAGTTCAAAATCCCATTCCTATCGATGAAGATTTTCATAAGCCATTCTTGATAAGCATGGGCTTCAATGTTAATCTTTAATAATCTTCTTGAATTTCGAAACGTAATTATACCGATTTATAATTCCACTATCGTTGTAAACATATTCTAACCTAAGGGTAAGGTCGGATATTGAAAGAATATAGCTTGCAGTATCAACAGCCTCATTTTTTGGAGTAGGTGGTGTCTCAGAATAAATAATTTTCTTACCAAGGTCGCGGTAGAAATAAGTATCAATATCGGTTACTTGGTTTTACCTTCTAAATAATCAAAAGTAAAAATTATTCGTTCCGATTCAATGGTGATCATTGAAGACTCATTGGCTGAATCTTCATAATTAATAAAATCCTCTTCAAGTAAGCTAATGGTCAGTTAAGAAATTTTAGTTCCCTAAAAGTGTTGCTACTGCAGTCTCTGGAGTAGTTTTTTCACATGAATTTAGAGCGAAAGGAAGAATTAAAAGAAAACCAATTTTTAAAAGATTCTGTTCCATAGAAATGAAATTAAACAAAAAAGCCTCGATGAAAATCGAGGCTTTTAAATATTATTTTGCTCTTCTTGGCGGATTGTCGTAATCTAAAGGGACAGTTCTTGATAATTTGAAAGTAGAAAGGATCATCATAGTTTGTAGGTGACCTATTTCTTCAATTTTACTGATATGGTCAAGGATTAAGCGCTCATAAGCGTTAATGTCTTCAACGTGGATCTTTAAAATGAAATCGGCAGAACCTGTTACGTGGTGGCACTCGATTACCTCATGTATATCGCTAATCTTCTTTATGAAGTTATTGATCGCATTGTTTTTATGCCAGTGTAGAGTAATTTGAATGAAGGTCCTTACTCCTAATCCAAGTTTTTCAGCATCAACAATCGCATGGTAGCTTTTTATGAATCCTTTTTTCTCTAATTTTTTTACACGTTCTAAAGTAGGTGCCGGAGATAATCCAATATCACTGGAAAGTTGAATATTCGTAATTCTCCCCTTTTCCTGAAGGATTTGTAAGATTTTAAAATCCGTTTTGTCTAAATTAATTGCCATCGGTGAAAATTTTTGTTTGTTTTGGTTGCTGCAAATTAAGAAAATGCAAAATAATATTACAAGGAATATTGTTTTTTTATTTTAAAAAAAACGGAACGGACACATGAAAGTGTTTTATTTTAAAATTTAAATTGTAAAAATCTTGTTTTTTTATTCAAATAGGTGCTTAAAGTGGTAGATGTTACTTTATTCATTAAAAGCTTAAAAACAAAAGAATCTTTGTTTAATGCTAGTTTTTAAGGTTTTGCAGTACTTCCCAATATTATCTTAAAAGAAACCAATAAAGCAACAATTCTCTTTTGAGTCAAATTTTTAGAGATACCTAAAAATAATACTTAACTTTGTCTAAAACTTAGAGTATGCATACATTTTCAGAAGAGAATTACTTGAAATCCATTTTCAAAATTTCTCGAGAGACCAAAACAGAAGTAAAAACTAACGAAATCGCCGCCGATTTAAACACCCGCGCGGCATCGGTTACTGACATGCTTAAGAAATTGGCCGAAAAGAATTTGATTGAATACGTAAAGTATCAAGGAGTTTCACTTTCACCAAAAGGCACTGAAATAGCTGTGGATATTGTGAGGAAGCATCGCCTTTGGGAGTGCTTCCTTGTAGATAAACTTGGATTCTCATGGGATGAGGTGCACTCGGTCGCAGAAGACTTAGAACATATTAATTCTCCAAAACTTATTAACCGATTAGATAAATTCTTGGGCTATCCAAAATACGACCCGCATGGAGATCCAATTCCTGATGAGGATGGAAATATTCTTCCAAGAAAAGGGGTTTCCCTTTTTGATTTAAAATTAGGTGAGTCAGGGACGGTGGTTGGGGTAAAGGAGGACTCAACCGATTTTCTTAGGTATTTAGAAAAAATTGAGCTTATCCTCGGCGCTAAGCTTACCCTAAAAAACAAACACGAGTTTGATCAAAGCATTGAAGTTACTCTGTCCTCGGGGAAGTCGACCACGGTGTCAAGGCTTATTGCTGAGAACCTATTTATAAAAAGAAATTAATGAAAAAATTAATTGGATTATTTCTAATTGGACTGTTTTCATTCCAAGTTTCGGCGCAAGGGGATTTGAAAATCGTGGCCACTACAAGTTTTCTGCAAGACATTGCACAAAATATTGCAGGGAATAAACAAAATATTTCCTCACTGCTTCCTTTGGGTGGTGATCCACATATTTATGAGCCGGTCCCTCAAGACGCACAGATTATTGCTGATGCTGATATGATTATCAAGAACGGCTTGTTTTTGGAAGGTTGGCTGAATAAACTAATTGATAATTCAGGTACAGAGGCAAGGATAGTCGTGGCATCCAAAAATGTTAAGGCAATTGAAAGCATAGATTACCATGGTTCACCCGATCCACATGTTTGGATGATTCCCTCAAATGTGATTGTCATGTCCGAAAACATTATGGAAAGCCTTATTCAGGTTGATCCAAAGAATGAAATAACGTATCGGGAGAATTTTGATAATTACAGAAAAGAGCTTATTAAGCTTGAAGCGGAAATAAAAACGCTAATCGCCCAAATACCTCAAAAAAAAAGAATTCTTATTACAACGCACGATGCCTTTAGATACTATGGGAATCATTTCGGTTTGCAGGTAGAATCTGCCTTGGGTACAAGTACTGATGCCGCAGTTCAGATTGGTGATTTACAAAACCTGATTTCTGTAATTGAAAAAAATAAACTTCCAGCAATTTTCATTGAGAGTACCATCAATCCAAAACTGTTTCAGCAATTAGCAAGGGATTTAAAAGTAATTATCGGAGGAAAGCTATTTGCTGATTCTTTAGGCGACTCCGACAGTGGTGCAACAACCTACCTTGAAATGTTAAGGCAAAATACCAAACGGATTGTCGGGGCGCTAACGCTACCTCCGGGGTTGCCAAATGAAGAAGAAGAGGGCCAGATTTTGTTTTTATTCATTGTCGGGATTTTGTTTTTAACGGCATTTATTTGGGTAGCAGTTACTCTAATTCGCAAGAATAAAGCTCCAAACGGTCTTGGAGATTATTCGCTGAAAATTGAGTCATTAACGGTTTCATACGATAGAAAAACCATTCTAAACAATATTTACCTAGATATAAAACCCGGAAAACTTTATGGGATTATCGGTCCAAATGGTGCAGGGAAATCAACGCTTTTCAAAGCAATTTTAGATCAAATTAAACTGGATGCCGGGTCTATTTCCCTTGGGGCCTATAAAGTAAGTGAGGTTTCTCCACACATTGCATATATCCCACAAAAAGAGGAGGTGGATTGGAATTTCCCAGCCACGGTTTGGGATGTTGTCTTAATGGGTCGCTATGCTAGAAAAAAGGTTTTTGAACCGTTCAATAAAGCCGACAAGGCCAAAGCAATGGAGGCTCTGGAGAAAGTAGGTATAACTCATTTGAAGAAACACCAAATTGGGGAATTAAGTGGTGGACAGCAACAGCGTGTTTTTATCGCTCGTGCATTATGCCAAGACCCTGAAGTTTTCTTAATGGATGAACCCTTTGTTGGAGTTGACATTACCACCGAAGAAAAAATCGTGGGTATCCTCAAGGAGCTCGCCTTGAGCGGAAAAACCTTATTAATAATTCATCATGACCTAAGTAAGGTTACTGAGTATTTCGATGAGGTTATCATGCTTAACCAGAATATCATTGGTGCAGGTCCAACGGAGCAAATTTTTTCCGACGAAACAATAAAAAGAACATACAGCAGTCAAAGCACAATTATGCAAGAGGCTGAACAATATATCTACAAATAATATGGAGTGGTTTGAAGTTTTTCAATACGATTGGGCGATTCGCGCTTTAATTGCCAGCTCTTTGGTGGGAGTGATGTGTGGGATCCTGGGTTGTTTTATCATCCTTCGAAATATGGCGCTTATCGGGGATGCGCTTTCGCATGCAATTCTCCCTGGAGTTGTGGTAGGTTTTATGATTGCTGGTCATAGTATTTTAGCGATTTTTACGGGATCTGTGGTCGCCGGATTAATCACGGCAGTGCTAATTACCTTAATTCAGCGCAATGTAAAGGCTAAGGAAGATGCAGCAATAGGAATTGTGTTTACTTTCATGTTTGCTCTTGGAGTAATGGGAATTTCCTTCATTAGTCGGAAAGAAGGTGTTCATATTGATATGAAGGATTTCCTTTTCGGAAATGTTTTAGGCGTTGCTAACCAAGATTTACTTTTAACTTCTTTAATTACTCTTTATATAATAGCGTGTCTTGTAATATTTTACCGATATTTTCTTATTACAACCTTTCAAAGCGTGATTGCTGAAACAATGGGGATTTCATCGAGTACTATCCACTATTTTTTAATGTTATTGCTTTCATTTGCGGTGGTAGCATCATTACAATCTGTAGGGGTTATTTTGGTGGTGGCCATGCTAATCATTCCGGCGAGTTGCGCTTACCTATTAACCGATCGATTGGATAGGATGCTTGTTATTTCTGGCTTTATAGGTTTGGTGAGTACCATTTCAGGATTACTTTTAGCGATTAAACTTGAAACAACTCCTGGGCCAGCGATGACCATCGTAGCTACTTTTTTCTATTTCTTGTCCATATTTTTTGCGCCAAAAAAAGGGTTAGTGATCAAATATTTAATAAGAAGTAAAAAACAGCGTAAAATATGGATGGAGGATGTTTTAAAGCAAATGTTAAAACTTTCTGAAAGTGAAAACCTTTCGCTACAAACACTTAGCGATGCTGGTTATATAAAATCGGGTAAATTGAATTCTGTCCTTAGAAAGCTTTCGCGGAAGGATTTGGTGAATAATGGCCCAACCTTAACCTTAAGTGTTGAGGGTGAAAAGTATGCCACACGATTAGTCCGTGCTCACCGACTTTGGGAAACTTACCTGGTTGAAAAGCTAGGCTTAACCGCCGATCAAATTCACGAACAGGCTGAAAAATATGAGCATATACTTACTGACGAGTTTTTAGAAAAAGTAGATAAGCGATTAGGGTTCCCAGATATTGATCCGCATGGCTCACCCATTCCTCCGGGAAAAAATGCTAAAAATCGGCCTAGATTAGCCGAAGGCCATATTGGTCAGAAAATGAAAATCGCTGCCAAGCAAAATGATCGCACGGTAGTTGGGAAATTATGGGAGTGGGGCGTGGCAGCAGGTGATGTGGTTGAAGTGCTTTCCGCGGACAGCGAAAACCTAACGATAAAATTTAAATCGACCACCCTTACTATTCCTAAAAGCCTTGGGCAGAAAGTGATTATCGAGCGTCCAATGGCCAATTAAAAAAGAAATTTAAAACCATTAAGTATTTAGTTAGTTTTGTAATTAACGACTATGGATCCATCTAATTTAAATATCCGCAACAAGCGCGCCTACTTTGAGTATGAAATCATTGAAAAACTTGAGGCTGGGATAATGCTGCTTGGCTCTGAAATTAAGTCAATCCGTTCAGGAAAGGCTTCAATTGTTGAGGGGTATTGCTATTACGATCATCAGGATCAGCTATGGCTAAAAAATGTACACGTAGCAGAGTATAAATTTGGTAGCCATTTTTTTAATCACGCACCCTTGCGAGAAAGAAAACTTCTTCTGCATAAGCGTGAACTAAATAAATGGAAAGAAAAATGCCGTGACCCGGGAGTTTCTGTTGTTCCATTAAAAGTTTACCTCAACAATAAAGGTCTCGCAAAAGTTGAGATTGCCCTAGCCCGTGGTAAGAAAACTCACGATAAGCGAGAATCCTTAAAAGAGAAAGATTCTAAGCGGATTATGGATAGGGCGATGAAGTCGGGGATTTAACCCTTCCAACCTTCTTTTCCAACCAACGGAACGAAAGCACATTCAGAAAGTTTTTCCTCAGTAAATTCGGTATCAGAAATCCTCCTGATCACATGCATGTGTTGAGCGGTCTCGTCGCCCACGGGGATAACTAAAATTCCACCTACGCTTAATTGATTTCTTAAAGAATTAGGAATAATTGGTGCGCCTGCAGTCACAACAATCCGGTCGAAAGGAGCGAAAGCTGGCAGGCCTAAGGTTCCATCTCCCAAAAATAATTTCACCTTATAACCCAATTCTGATAGCATTTTACGCGCTTTTGTATGAAGGGAACGGTGACGCTCTATTGAATAAACAACAGCGCCCAATTCCTTCAAAACACTAGATTGGTAACCTGAGCCAGTCCCAATTTCGAGCACCTTGCAATTCGGGAAAATCTCAAGCAATTGACTCTGATACGCCACAGTGTATGGCATTGAAATAGTTTGACCTTCTCCAATTTTAAAAGCCTTATCATCGTAAGCATGATTTAAGAATGCTTTTTCGAAGAAAAAATGCCTTGGAACGGCCTCTATTGCTTTTATTACCAGCGGGTTATCTATGCCTTTTTCTGCCAGTTCTTTTACTAATTGCTTGCGCAATCCCTTATGTCGGTAACTATCCGTTTGTTTCAAATGGTAATATTGTTTAAAATCTTAATAGATTTGCATTTTAAAAAAGGAATGGAGAACAATTTGTTGCCCAGAATTCCGTTCAAATTTCATGAATATATTATTCAATGAAAAGAATAATTTAAAAATCACCAAAAAAACCAAAAGCCGCTATGCCAAAAGCATGGAATCTACTTTCATTTCTCTTGCTTTCCGCCCTTTTGGGAGCCTGTGATATAATAAATCCATCCGAGCCAATCCCTTCATACATCAGTATCGATAAAATCGAATTTGTCGATTCGGCGAATAATCGCAAAGGTGCATTAAATGAGCAAATAATTTCTGATGCTTGGGTTTTTGTTGATAATAAATTTATCGGTGCATTCGAATTACCTGCAAAATTCCCAGTTTTAGATGAGGGTAATGCTACGATTCGAGTAGAATCTGGTATTGTTCAAAACGGAATTAAAGCTACAAGAGGGATTTTTCCTTTTTTTAAGACAAATGTTATTGAAGGAAATTTGATCCCAGGCGAAACGTTAGCGATAACGGCAAACACCGATTACCTTGATAATTTAAATTTCCGCTTTCGCGAGGATTTTGAAGACCCTTCGGTAAAAATTGACAGTGTAAAAGGTTCTGCAGCTGGTTTAAAGCGAACAGACGATCCTGATCACGTTTTCCCTGATGGTGGAAGCTTTTCCGGATTTATAACCCTAACAGGTGATCAAGTTTATGCGGAAATTGCTAATATTGAAGAGTTTAAATTGCCGCTAGGCGGACAGCCAGCATATTTAGAAATCAATTATAAAACAACCAGTGAGTTTTTTGTGGGTCTATATATAAACACACAATCTGATTTTCTGCAGTTTACTAAAATTGGACTTGCCCCAAAAGCGGAATGGAATAAGATTTACATTGATTTTACGGAGGAAGCCACAACTCAAACATCAGATACAAGATTTCAGGTGTTTTTTGTTTTCCCCCGAAAAGAGGGAGATCCACCATTAACAACCTATTTAGATAATATACGAATGGTCACTTTCTAATGAATAGACAGCTTCAAACCATAAAATACATCCTGGCCGATATTTCAACATCGGTGTTAACATGGGTGCTGTATTTTTCCTTTCGGAAAATTTTTATCGAAAGCCAAAAATACGGGTATGCTATTCCTGTTGAATTTGATAGAAACTTTTACCTCGGGCTAATTTTAATGCCCATTTTCTGGATTATGCTTTACGCCATTATGGGCGAGTATAGAAGGATTTATCGTAAGCCAAGACTTCGAGAGATTGTCAGAACCTTTAGCCAATCTTTTCTTGGTATCCTGGTTATATTCTTCGTAATCCTTTTGGATGATGAAGTAGCAAATTACACCAATTATTACACTTCAGTTTCTGCGTTTTTTGGGCTTCAGTTTATTCTAACCGGCTCCCTCAGGTTTATCCTCACAGGTATTACCAAGAAAAGGATAATTAACCGAAAAATCGGATTCGTCACCATTATTGTAGGTAGTTCTGATAAAGCTTTTAATGCCTATATGGAGCTTGAGGGTAAGTTAAAAGAGTCGTTGGGTTATAAATTCATCGGCTACGTAAAAATTAACGGTGAGCCAGATACCCAACTTCATAAAGAGCTAAGATGTCTAGGTAACTTCACCGATCTTCAAAAAATTGTTATCGACAATAATGTAGAAGAGGTTATAATCGCAACAGATTCTGGGGAACACGAAAACCTAAATCGCGTTATTGGAATTTTGGAAGACAGTAATGTGGTAATAAAAGTAATGCCTGATATGTATGATATTATCTCAGGCTCAGTAAAAATGAACCACATTTTTGGGACTCCACTAATCGAAATTAAAACGGATTTACTTCCTGTTTGGCAGAAAGTAATGAAGCGTGTGATCGATGTGGTGGCGAGTATTTTAGTGCTAGTTTTACTTTCCCCATTATATTTAATTTTAGCCTTCGGTGTCAAGCTAAGCTCCAAAGGACCTGTTTTTTATAGCCATGAGCGCATTGGGCATCAAGGTAAGCCATTCAAAATTTATAAGTTTCGGTCCATGGTGGTGGGTGCTGAGAATAAAGGACCAAGTCTTGCTTCAGATAATGACCCAAGGATCACCAAGTTTGGTCTGCTTATGCGCAAAGCAAGGCTAGATGAATTTCCGCAGTTTTACAATGTTTTGATAGGGGATATGTCTTTGGTTGGTCCTCGACCTGAAAGGGAATTCTACATCAATCAAATAATGGAGTACGCTCCGCACTATAAGCACCTTCACAAAGTAAAGCCTGGAATTACAAGTTGGGGTCAAGTGAAGTACGGTTATGCCGAAAACGTGGATGAAATGCTTGAACGATTAAAATTTGATGTTATCTATATAGAAAATATGTCATTGGCACTTGATTTTAAAATCATGTTCTACACGGTCTACATAATGGTGGCAGGGAAAGGAAAGTAAGCCTTAAGCTGGGTCAACGTCGATTACAAATCGGCAACTTCTATAATTAGGATTAAACTTCACCTCATCAATTGTTGAAACAATTAGATCTTTCGCGGCCTTAAGGTTAATATTTTCTCTTTCAAGTTTAATAAGAATGTTTTGGATGTATTGATTTCTTACTCTTGCGGTAGGAGGGTATTCTGGACCTAATATTCGGCTGCCAAAATGTTTCCTTAACTCTATGCCCAATAATCTAGCGCAAGGCTCCAAAGTGGGTCTGAATTTATGTTTTATTGA
>JBLIKP010000089.1:0-9594 GCA_047635375.1 Sphingobacteriales bacterium
AAAATTTTAAAATCAAGCCTAGCTAGTTCGACTATGCTCACCACAGGTTTTTTCGTTCTTTTTCAGCGATGGAAAAAGGACAAGACTATTTTTTAAAGCGAGAATACATCGGGACTAAAATGGACTGCAAAACCTTACATGTAAAGGAGCCTCTATTTAAGCCACTTATTAATGATCTTTTCCATTTCGGCGGCATTATAAATGTTCCCCTCATTAATGTCTCTAAGCCCTTGCGCTAAACCTTCTTTGGTGTGGGAGGGAAGGTCCCCGACTTCTTCTTCGTTGAGCTGCGCCATTATATATTTATAGATATCGTTTAGCTTATCGCTATCGTCGATTTCTTGAATTAGCTCAATTATTTTATACTTGATGCTCATAACGCCTTAAACAGATAATTCATTCTTTGGTTTTGGAAGCACCATTTGGAAAATGGATCCCAATAAAACAACCAACACACACCCAATAACATTGAACCACAGAAAGCCAATTTCTGAGTTAAAATAAAGCGTAATTACAATAGCTTCTGCACATACCGCAGCAAGGAAAACAGCATTTCCCTTTATGAATTTGATGTAGAATGCCACAAGAAAAATCCCCAAAATTGTTCCATAAAATAAGGATCCTAGGATGTTTACTGCTTGGATTAAATTGTCCAATAAACTGGCAATAGTAGCAAAAAGTATAGCGATCATTCCCCAAAATAAGGTGAATAGTTTTGACGCGTTGAGGTAATGTTTATCACTCCCTTTTGAAAATACTGAACGCTTATATAAATCGATCACCGTCGTACTTGCAAGGGCGTTAAGTTCTGATGAAGTTGACGACATTGCGGCCGAGAAAATCACGGCAAGTAAAAGCCCTACAAGGCCCACGGGCAAGAAATTCATTATCCAGGTAATGAAGACATAATCCGTATCCTTTGTTTCGGCTTCTGGGTCGACTTTCTTTATTAAAGTCTTTACCTCATCTCTAATGCCTTGTTCACTTTCAGAAAGGGCATTAATTTTATCTTGGGCAGCTAATAACCCTGCCTGATTATCTGCTTTTTCTGCTTTAAGCAGATTAGAAATTTCGGTTCTTTTCTCAATAAAATTCTCATAATACTCTGCCTCGAGCACTTCTAATTCAGGGGCGTATTCAGACTGAACTACTTTTTCTTTTTCGGCCTCATTGAAAAATATTGGGGCTTGATTAAACTGGTAAAATACAAAAACCATTACTCCAGTTAGGAGAATGAAAAATTGCATAGGAACTTTGAGCAGACCATTAAAGATTAACCCTAGCCTGCTTTCGCGGATGGATTTCCCACCAAGGTAACGTGCCACCTGACTTTGGTCGGTCCCGAAATAGGATAAAGCAAGAAATAAACCACCCGTGATTCCAGACCAAAAATTATAACGGTCGTTTAGATTGAAAGAAAAGTCAACAACATCCAGACGATCCATTTTTCCAGCCACAGAAAGTGCGTCGGTGAAAGAGACCCCAGATGGCAAATAGTTAATTAGAATACAAAAGGCTATGACCATACCGGTCATAATCACGATCATTTGCTGCTTTTGGGTTTGACTGACAGCTTTAGTACCTCCAGAAACGGTGTAAATAATTACTAAACTTCCAATTAAAAGATTGGTCACCGTAAGGCTCCATCCTAAAATACTGGAAAGGATAATCGCAGGGGCGTAAATTGTAATTCCGGCTGCCAATCCTCGTTGAACAAGGAAAAGAAAAGAGGCTAATGTTCGTGTTTTTAAGTCAAATCTATTTTCAAGGAATTCGTAGGCCGTGTATACTTTTAAGCGGTAGTAGATGGGGATAAAAGTTACACAGAGGATTACCATTGCAATAGGCAGTCCGAAGTAAAATTGTATGAATCTCATCCCATCGGCGTAAGCCTGACCTGGGGTAGAAAGAAAGGTAATAGCAGAGGCTTGTGTCGCCATTACCGATAATCCTATGGTGTACCAAGGAAGCGTATTGTCACCTTTTAAATACCCTTCGATATTTGTGCTGCCTCTAGATTTGTAAACGCCATAAACGACAATAAATCCTAGGGTTGTAAAGAGAACTAACCAGTCAATCCAACTCATGAGAAGGCCTTAGTAAAGAGGTAAAACAAAAGAATTAATACCCCCAGAGTTCCGAGAACAATGTAGTAAAGAGGCTTCCAATTGGAAAAAAAGGGAGGTTTTTCATTTTCCATGGCGCAAGATAGGGATTTTATGGATTAGTGAAGATTATTGACTTAACCAGAAAGAGCCAAATTTCACACTCTTTTTAAGTGTCAAAGTAGTCCAAAATCGGAAGAAATATTAACTCGATTTTTTCAATATGAGTACTTTTGAGGTGTATTATCTCTGGAAAGTTGAAATAACCTTTGAAACGCTTACGCCAAATAGTTCCTTGTTTTTTGTGAGTTATTAACGGAAATTTTTTGAGCTCGAATTAATTGAAAAACAATTATAAAAATTAGCTTTTAGTCAATCGGTGTCAAGTCAATTTTCGACGCTCTATTATTTTTCTTGATTCCCAGGAAAACCGGAACGGTTGCGGTAAAATACATAAGCAAACTATAAACAGCGGCTGCAATGGCGAAATCTGGACGGGCCAGAGAAACCACTGCCACGTGAATAGCTAAAGTTCCATTTTGATTACCAGATTCAATACAAATTGTTAATGCCTGTTTAAAGTTAAGCTTGAAGATTTTTGCGATAATAAACCCAACAACCATAGTGGTTATGTTTAGTGCAATCACTATCCACATTGACCGTTCAAAATAATCGACAAAATTGGCTCTTTCCTTAATAACCAGGCCTACAATAACCAATACCAACACTAAGCCACTGGCGATTCTAACAGGTTTTTCCATTTTATTGGCGAAGGCAGATTTGAACCTTTTTATTAGCATTCCAATGGAAAGTGGAATTGCAATAACCACTACTAAAGAGCCGGCGATTGTGAGCATTGGCGCCGAAACGGTAGTAGAGTCTCCCATAAAATAGTTTACGGAAAAGTTTACAATAAGCGGGATAGAGATTAATGTTACAATACTATTTACTGCCGTTAGTGATACTGAAAGCGCCGTGTCACCCTTTGCCAATAGTGTAACCATATTTGAAGTTGGTCCCCCAGGGCAAGCGGCAAGAATCATAATTCCTACCGCAATTTCAGGCCCTACGTTCATTAAATGTATGAGTGTAAACCCAATTATAGGAAGTAAAATAATTTGGTTCAAAAAGCCAAGAAAAACTGCTTTGGGATATTTTAATACACGTCTAAAATCTTGGGTGGTTAAGGAAAGCCCCATCCCCATCATAATTATGAAAAGGGCAATTACTAAAATTATGGTGGTTGATGAATTCATAGTTTAGAAAGTTACGTTACCAGTTTTCAAAAGGTCATATTTTTTGAGGTTAACTACATAAAGTAGATTGTCACCCTTGGTGCGTTCATAATCATAGTGCGCTTTTAGGTTGAACCAAATACGCTCGTCATTTTCGTCAAGAAAATACACGTCTACTTTTGCAACGCGACCTCTGATTCCCTCAATCACATTAGAATCGGTAGGGAATATTTTAATCATCACTTGATGGCCGTCCTCGCGTTTTATTTGGATAATTTCTTTCACCGGATTGTCAGGTTCGCCTGAAAAAACGGGACATTTTCGATGTCTCCTTCAATTGGAGTGCGGGTTTCAAAATAGCCTTCTTCACCTTAATAAGTAGGGATCCACTTAACTTCTTCCTCACGGTTTATCAAAGTGACAGCCTCCATAGCTAAGATGGATTCACTTAGCATGGCCCTTTAAATTTACACTTAGGTGTTTTGCGTTAATTCCTGCCTCCATTTGAGAACCACCAATTAATAAAATATCAACTTCATTTTCTGATGCGAATGCGGTGAAGGCATCATATTCTGTAGGCTGATTACAACTGAAATTTGTTGTTGATAAGAATCCAATTAAAAGAGTAATGAACAATCCAATTTTCCTTGTCATTGTGTTAATTACCATTAATTATATTGAATATCAGTGTTGTCACCAAGGTTTAGACTTTGACTGTACCCCTTGATGCTTGCATCATTTCCGATAAGACTGTCCTTTAAAACAATGCTATCAAGATTATCGTATGCACCAATTATTGAATTTCGAATAATGGACCTTTCAATTTTCGTGTTTTCTCCGATGCTTACATTAGGCCCAATGATGCAGTCAGAAATCATACTCGATTCTGAAATACTCACGGGTGGAATAATAATGGTGTTATTAAATCGGGAATAGTCAGTGGTGGCGTAACCGTCTTTTTTCAAAAGAGTTTTATTGGTTTCTAGCAATGCCGATTTTTTCCCGCAGTCGTACCAGTTCTCAACCGTAAATGGTTTGAATTTCACGCCCTGTTTTATCAAAACCATTAGTCCATCAGTAAGCTGGAACTCATTATCAGTTTTAATCTTGTTGTTAATATTTTCCTCTAGGGCCTGCATTAATTGCAAGCCTTCCTTCACTTTGTATAAACCAACTAATGCTAAGTTAGACTTTGGCATAGTCGGCTTTTCAACCACCTTCGTGATAAAATCGTCGGTTATTTCTGCAACACCAAAACTTCTTGGATCTTCAACTTTTTTTACTCCCAGTATTGAATATTTCGAGTTTATAATGGGCTCATAATCCACATTGAATATGGTGTCACCTAAAACAATTAATATTTCATCACCGGCTTTTATTAATCCTTTTGCGCTCCAAATAGCATGGCCAGTCCCCATTTTTGGAAGTTGGACAACAAAGGTTTTCTTAATGTCTTGGTAATTTTCGGTGATGTAGTTTTCTACCTTGTCGCCCAAATAGCCGATAACGAAAATGTATTCCTCGATATCGTGAGGAATTAACGAGTCTATTATATGTGCCAGTAGTGGTTTTCCGGCTACTGGAACTAATGCTTTAGGTTGAGTATGAGTTTGTGGTCTTAATCGGGAACCGATTCCGGCCAACGGAATTATTGCTTTCATTTATTGGGTATTTATTATGCTTGTAAACGAAAAATTCATGTTATTAAATATTCCGATTGCACAGTGTAATAAAAGTAAAACTACGAAGGTTCCACTTAATTACGCATAGAATAGGGAAATTAACAAAAATTTCACAGTAGAAACTTTCGGCAACAGCCTGCTAATAAACGCTTAGTTTTATACATTTGGTACTTTAAATGTACATCCATGAAAAGAGACGAACAGGTATTCGGAATAATTAAGAAAGAACTTCAACGCCAACGCGAAGGAATTGAGCTAATTGCATCGGAGAATTTTACAAGCCAGCAGGTAATGGAGGCCACGGGGTCTTGTATGACAAATAAATATGCCGAAGGCCTGCCTTTTAAGCGTTATTATGGTGGTTGTCAGCATGTAGATGAGGTTGAGCAATTGGCAATTGACAGGGCTAAGGAGCTTTTTGGAGCGGAGTGGGTTAACGTTCAGCCGCATTCAGGTGCTCAAGCAAATGCCTCAGTTTTACTTGCTCTTTTGGATGCTGGAGATACTATTTTAGGTCTAGATTTAGCACATGGTGGTCACCTTACGCATGGATCACCAGTGAATTTCTCAGGAAAATTATATAAAAATCTTTTCTACGGTGTAGATCGTGAAACAGGAATGGTTGACTATGACGCAATGGAAGAGATTGCCATGCGAGAAAAGCCGAAATTAATAATCGCGGGTGCTTCTGCATATTCAAGAGAATGGGATTACGAGCGAATGCGCATTTTAGCCGATAAAATTGGTGCTTTCCTATTGACAGACATGGCTCATCCTGCGGGATTAATAGCCGCCGGTTTGCTTAAAAACCCTTTGAAACACTCTCACGTAGTGACTACTACCACTCATAAAACCTTACGTGGACCGCGTGGTGGAATGATTTTAATGGGTAAAGATTTTGAAAACCCAATGGGGAAAACAACTCCTAAAGGAAAACTTAGAATGATGTCGTCTATTCTTGATAGCGGAGTTTTTCCTGGCACACAAGGCGGGCCATTAGAACATGTTATTGCTGCAAAAGCCATAGCATTTGGTGAATGTCTGACACCAGAATTTAAGGAATATGGAAAGAATGTAATGGCGAACGCTCAGGCAATGGCTACAGCATTTACCAAACGTGGATATAAAATTATTTCAGGAGGTACAGATAATCACCTGATGTTAATCGACCTTCAAAGTAAAAACATCACGGGAAAAGACGCTGAAAATAGTCTTGTAAAAGCCGACATCACCGTGAATAAAAACATGGTTCCCTTTGATGAGAAATCTCCGTTTGTAACTAGTGGAATGCGCATAGGCACTGCGGCCATTACTTCCCGTGGAATGAAAGTGGAGCACATGGAGCCAATCGTTGATATGATTGACGAAGTGTTAAGTGATTTCGAAAATGAGTCCGTTATTACGGATGTTAGAAATAGAGTAAATAAATTAATGGCAGGTTTCGATTTATATTAATCGACCTTTTCCATTGAAAAATCTATAACCCTTTCAGTATTCCAAACAGATGCTGAGAGGGTTTCCTTTTTTACATGGTACTTTATGTGCGTTGGGAAATCGTGATCCAAATTTTGAAATACCCATCCCTCATTATCATTTTGAGTTAGCGTGAAAAAGGTAAGGTCATCGTTTTCCGGAACTTCGGCGGCAAGCCAAAACATATTTTTTTCCGTAAAAAGGTATAATTCTTCAAGGATTTGGGTGTCGGAATTAGCAATATAGAATGAAGTCCCTAAAATTCTATTCTGCGCTGAATCGAATCTCCAATATTCAAAGACTCCAGAATCATCATTAGATTTCCACGTTCCTTCAATCATTCGGAAATCGTCAATTGAAAGTTTATGCGGACTACATCCTAAAATTGAAGTAGCAATAATTGAAGCTAAAATAAATTTAGGAAGCAGTAATCTCATTTATTGTTTTGTTAAATTCATTAAGCCATTTTTCGTAATACTCTCCAGTCCCCGGACCTGAAAATCCAGTGTGAATTTTTACAACTTCATGTTTTTGATTTAGAAAGATTGTCGTTGGAAAGGAAAGAATATGGTTAAGCATCGGAAGTGTTTCTGCAGCTTCTTTTTTGCTACTAGTTCCAGCAATTAATAGTGGATAATCCACGCCAAATCTTGCTTTAAGCCTTTTTACGCTTTTGGCGGCGATTTCAAACTTTGGACTATGCTCGTAAGCAAGGGCGACAATTTCAAGGTTAGCGGGTTTTTCCTCATAAAAATCTGATAAAAATTGAGTTTCATCCATGCAGTTTGGACACCATGAACCCATAATTTGAATTATCATGGCCTTGCCTTCAAATTTTGAATCGGCGAGTGAAATGGTGTCGCCCTTTAAATTTGGAAAACTAAAATCAAATTTATCATACCCTTCCTTTAAGTAGGTAAGCGCATAGGCATCAGGAAGTGTTACATTTTCATTTTTTACAGCAGTCCAATTTTCATGGTAAGTGGTTCCAGAGTAAAACGAGCCATCCACTAATTCGCCTGCATCGTTTATTTTAGCCGTAAAAATAAAGGCGTGAGAACCGTCAAAGCAGCTTAACGAAACTTGCGCCCCATCTACGTTACCTTCTAAAAACCTGTAGTCTCCAGTTGCGGTTAGAAACGTCCCCGTAAGCTTATTTCCTTCTTGTTTAAATTCCCCAATTGCTTTGGTGGTGTCTTTACCGTCGTAAAGGAAAGTCACGTCCCATTTGCCGCTAATATTGGCATTCGCTGGTGACGGAGATTTAGAAAAGCGATAGTCTTCATCGGCTATAGCCGAAAAAGGCATTGAAACGGTTTTGGTGTCTCCATAATGTTTAAGCCATTCACCTTTAAGGGTGTTGTTTTTAAGTGTGGCGACAATTTCCGAATCGAAAATCGGCATTTTTAGGTGAAACGAATCTCCATTTAGGTATAGCTCATCGGCAACAATTTCCTCCTCACCGTTTTTAACCACCACCATTTGTTTTTCACCCACATTGCCAACTTCAAACGTAAATGGAAGTTCAACTCCGGCTTCGTTTGTTAGCGTGGCGCGCCATGTAGTGTTTTTCAAAGTTTCTGATTTTTGTTGAGTACAAGCACTAATAAATAGTGAAATAGTTAATGTGGCGATGAGTAATCTCATGATGGTTTATTTGGGTCCGAATATTTTATTTAATCCTTTTTTTGCTTCTTCTTTAGCTTTTTTCTTGGCCTCTTCCTTTAGTCTTTCTACCTCAGCTTTTGCTTTTTCTTCTGCCTCTTTTTTCTTTCTTTCAAATTCTGCTTTGATTTTGTCCTCCGCAGCCTTCTTTTTTTGTTCGGCATCCAATCGTAGCCTTTCTTTTTCGGCGTTAAGCTGCTTTGTAAGGGCCTCTTTTTTGTCGTTTAGCGCGTTTTTTGCTGCATCTTTTAAATCATTTTTCAAGTTAGAGACTTGTTCTCTTAAATCTAAAGTAACTTTTGGGTCATTAACCGTGCCTCCAACAAAAGCATTTACGGCGACAGTTTCTCCAAGTTTGACTGGCGAACCCGCCGAACTGGCCTTTGAAACAAGTCCTTCAAGCATTGAATTGGCACCGCCGCCAAACTCAGCACGCGGAATATTGAACTTTAATTTATAATCGATAGTTTGGTCTAGACCGTTACTGCCTTTTACATCCATTACCAAGTTCCCCTGTTTTACTTTAAAAGGTTTAACAATTACTTTTCCGTTTTCAAACGCAAAACTCAATTTTGTATCTCTTAGTTGTAGGGTCTGATATTTTGGCATTTTTAATGCCCCAGCAGTCGCTGTTAAAGGCTTGAACCCTTCAATAACTCCTTTTGCAATATTCATTAATCCTTCACCATTTAATGATTCTAAAATGGGAGATAAATCCTTATTGAGGTCTCCTGTTAGTTGCATTTTTGTAGTGAATGTTCCTTTAATAAATCCTGCTATTGGGGCTAGTTGTTGAATGGCGACAAAGCTTTTGTAAGTTTGAGCGATGTCTAAATTAGTGACGTCTAAGTCAAAGTTTACCCCTGGATTTTCAATATTTTTTGAATCGTAAAATCCATTCATCCCTATCTGTCCGCCAAGGGTTGATAAACGAACTCCTTGGAAGGTTAATTTTTCGTCCTTTACAATTATATTTCCTTCAAAGTTCTTGATGTCTAGATCGTCATAGATTAAATTATCGATAGAAGATCTGAGAATAAAATCAATATTAGCAGGAATTTTGACTGCTTCAAACGGTGCCGATTCAGCTTCCGTTTCTGCAGGAGTCTCATTATTGTCGGCCATTAATTCATTGAAATCAATTGTTCCAGAGTTCAAGTTTAATGTACCCTTAAGGGTTTCTCCAGCTAATGCAAAGCCTAAGTAATTGTATAAATATCCTTTTAAGGCAAAATCACTTTTCCCAAAATTCGCTTTGAAATCACGAAGTTCCAAGGCCTGAGGAGAAACAATAAAGTCCATATTGCTGATAGCCAAACTTACAGGTAAATCTGCTGCTTGATAGTTGAATTTTGACAGCTTTAAGGTTCCCAAAGCGTTAAATAAATCAGGCCGTCCAGCATCTAAATAAGATTTCTTTCCAGCTAAGGAAAC
>JBLIKP010000090.1:0-9002 GCA_047635375.1 Sphingobacteriales bacterium
TAAATGTGATGTTTGAATCGTATCTAATTTTGGACTACCAATCAATTCAAATGGAATAGCCGTCCCCCGACCAACACTCACCAAAGTGCCTTCAAAAAAGCAAAGTGACGGGTAAAGCTCAATACTACGGTCCGAAGGTAAATTCGGAGAAGGTTTTATTGGAAGTGAATAGGGAGTTTGATGGGTGTAATTTGAAACAGTAACAACCTCCAAATTGCATTTCACGCCATTTTTCAACCAGCCCTCGCCGTTTATCATTTTCGCCATTTCACCCAAAGTGTTTCCATGAACCACAGGGATAGAATGCATTCCCACAAAGGATTTAAAAGCTGTGTCCAAAACGGGTCCGTCGAAATAATGCCCGTTGGGATTTGGTCTGTCGAGCACAATCACCTTAATATTTTTTTCGGCAGCAGCCTCCATAATGTAATGAAGCGTACTCAGGTATGTGTAGAATCGTGCACCCACATCCTGAATGTCATAAACTAGCACGTCAATCCCCTCAAGCTGACTATCCTGTGGTTTTTTGTTCTTTCCGTAAATGGAAATCACAGGTATTCCGGTACGCTTGTCCTTTCCGTCAAGGATCTGTTCACCTGCATCTGCGCTTCCGCGGAAGCCATGTTCTGGGGCGAAGATTGCCTTAATTTTTATGCCGAGGTTGTGCAGGGTATCGGCTAGATGGGTATTCCCGACCATGGAAGTGTGGTTGGCCACCAAACCCACGGTTTTGCCCTTTAGCGAAGGAAGATATCTCCCTAGTTGGTTGGCTCCAGGAATAAGTTCTAACTCCTGAGGATTGGAAGTTTGGGACGACGATTTGTCGGTCCCGCACGCCATTAAATTGAAAGATGAAATCAAGATAATAATCAGCGGAAAGTAAAATCTTTTAAGACGCAATGAAATTAATAACACAGGTAATGGTTTTGGTTTTATATCTTAGTCCCGAAAATGAAATTATCACTGTTTTTAGCTAAAAGAGTGGCGATGAAAGGTAAAAAAACCTTTTCAAAGCTCATCGTAAACATCGCAATTGCGGGGATTGCCCTCGGCTTGACCGTGATGATTTTAGCCCTTGCTATTGTAACGGGATTCAAGAACGAAATCAGGGGTAAAGTTATTGGCTTTTCTGGCCATATTCAAATAGTAAATTACAACCTCGATAATTCATACGATCCCGCACCAATTACTCCCTCGCTTGGCGCGGAAAAAGTATTGTCCAACCATCCAAAAGTCGACTATTTCCAAGTTTTTGGCACCAAGGCAGGGATTGTGAGTACCAGCAAGGATATGGAAGGCCTTATCCTCAAAGGGGTTGGCGCCGATTACCATTGGAGTTTTATACAAGAAAAACTACTTAAAGGTAAAGTCCCTACGTATACTGATACGGCCGTTAGCAACGAAGTCCTTATTTCAAAATCTATTGCCAACCGACTTGCCTTAGATACTGGAGATAAAATTGTGATGTATTTTATCCAGGAGCCTGTGCGTGCACGTAATTTCAAAATCGTGGGTGTCTACGAAACTGGAATTGAGGAATTGGATAAAATTTTTATTGTCGGTGATATTGGGCACATCCGAAGATTAAACGATTGGAGCGAGGGACAAGTAAAAGGATATGAAGTGTTTCTCACCGATTTTGAATCGACGGTTCCAGTGAGTGAAGAGCTTTACGAAGAACTTGATACAGATTTATATCCTCAACCCATCACTGATATTTACAGCCAAATCTTCGATTGGTTAAATCTTACTGATGTAAACGCACAGGTAATATTGATTTTAATGCTTTTAGTTGCGGCCATAAACATGATTTCGGCATTGCTAATTATTATTCTTGAGAAAACTCGATCTATAGGAGTGTTAAAAGCATTAGGTGCTTCCACATGGACTATCCAAAAAGTATTCCTATATCACGCTGGATTTTTGATTTCAAGGGGGCTTTTTTGGGGAAATTTAATTGCTATTTCTTTGCTACTACTTCAACATTATGTGGGTGTGGTTACACTCCCTGTGGAGTCCTATTACGTGAGTAAAGTGCCCGTTGAAATAGATGTCTTCACTATAGTAGGTTTAAATATTGGGACACTGATTTTATGCCTATTGATGATGATTATCCCATCCTTCCTAGTTTCCAAAATATCTCCTATTAAGGCAATTAGGTTTAATTGATTAATTAATCGTAAATTTAAGGTTTGAAAACATTAATTGGATTAAGGCTTTAAAGTACGCTTGAGATTCTTCAAAACATGTAAATTTTTCCTTATCCCGGTAGGGTTGTTTATGCTGTTTTTCGGCATGGAGAAAGTACGTGCGCAAGGTAATGGAGGTGAAAATCCTGATAATCCACCAAGAGCAGATTCTTGCTTCGCAGATTTCGATTATGAGTTCTTTTTTGAGAATTCAATCACGGTAAAATTTTATAATAGATCAGTTGGAGAGCAGTTGATTACAGTTTGGGATTTTGGTGATGGTGAAAGAGATTTTTTAAGAAAAAACCCTTCCAAAATGTATCTAATTCCGGGTGTTTACACGGTGTGCCTTTATATTTTCAACAATTCTAACGGATGTTTTGATGTGACCTGTAAGGATATTGCCGTTCAGGTTGAAGAGGATGATTCACGTTGTGAGGCAAAATTCTCATTTTTCAACAATAATAGAACGGTGAGCTTTACAAATAAAAGCGTCCCCACGGGGGCATTTAAAATTTGGACCTTAGGTGACGGAAGTTATAGCATTCAAAATAATCCCGAACATACTTACTCCGAAGATTTAGACTCTGTAAAGGTTTGCCTTGAAATAACGGACTCGTTATGTCGAGATACATTTTGTCGGGATATTAATCTTACCAAACCCTCTAATGGATGTTTTTCAAATTTTCAATTTACACGAGACGGTTTAGGTACTGGAGTGTTCTTTAAGAACAAATCGCTGGGGGAAAATCAGGTTTATGCCTGGAACTTTGGTGATGGATCAAGGTCCAGGGAAAAGAACCCGTTTCATCGCTACGAAAAAGTAGGCTCCTATTACGCTTGCTTAGCAATTACCGATACCGTATCACAATGCTATGATGTTTTCTGCCAGACTATAGTAGTGGATAGCGTGCAAAGCCCATGCGCGATAAATTATGATTACTGTGTGCAAGATTCGTTGGTGTCATTTTTTGAAAAGGAGGCTACTGACTTCACTTCATTTAATTGGGATTTTGGGGATGGCCATTCAGATTCAATAAGAAATCCCACCCATTTATTTGATTCTATTGGGAATTACACGATTTGTCTGGAAGCATCAAACGAAACTTGTATTGATTCTACATGTTTTGAGGTAGAAGTAAATTCAACAAATTCTTGTTGTAATTCTGATTTTGAATTTATTGCAGATACCAATTCTGACGAAGTTTACTTTTATACCCCATCCAATAAAAATGACAAAGATTTCCGTTGGGATTTCGGGGATGGAAATATAAGCATAGAAAAAAATCCAGTCCACAGTTATGTAGACACGGGAAGGTTTAAAATTTGTTTGACCGTTATCTCAGACGAGGGACCCGATTGTGAGGCTTCGACATGCAAGCCCATCTATGTCACTGAAGAGGAGGTAAAAAAAGACCTTGACCGCATTGACAAAAGTTTTTCAGGTACACTTACAACCTTGGTGAAACCAAACCCCACGTCTGGGAGTGCCGTATTTGAAATCCAAAAATTTAAGGGAGGTTCCTTTGATGTAATGGTGTTTGATTATACGGGAAAATTAATTTCTCAAATTAATAATATTGAAAGTTCAATTTTTAATTTAGATTTTTCGAAGTTTTCGGCGGGCATTTATACCTTTATGCTCATTGATGAACGCGGATTGCTTTCTTCAGGTAAAGTGATTTATGCTAAAAAATAAACCTAAAAACACGCAACCCTTTTAAAGCCGGAGGGTCTACTGATTGAACTTAATGTCTAAGCCGTTTAAAATACCGGATGAAGAACTCATTCGAGGATGTATAAATAACGAAAGCCATAGTCAGCAAATGCTTTTTGAAAAGTATTCTGGCAAAATGTTTGCTGTTTGTCGTCGGTATGCCCGTGACGAAGGAGAGGCGAACGACATGTTTCAGGAGGGATTTATTAAGGTCTTCAAATACCTTGAGCGATTCCAAGAGAAAAGTAAGTTAAGTACGTGGATGCACAGTATTTTTGTAAACACGTCATTGAAATATTTAAGAAAGCAGAAAAGTTGGCTTGAGTTTAAGGACGAAGAAGACTTGGATGTGATTACAGAGGAGGATAATCATTTTGATGAGCCTAAAACCCCCTTTTCTGAATCAGAGCTACTTGAGATGATAGATTCCCTGCCCAATGGTTATAAGGCCGTATTTAACCTTTATGCCATTGACGGGTTCACTCATTTAGAAATAGCCGAATACTTAGAAATTTCAGTTAATACATCGAAATCACAGTTGTTTAGAGCGAGAAAATATTTACAAAAACTCGTAAACGACAAATTGAAGAATAAAAATGAAAAATAATCAGATTGACAATCTTTTTCGTGAAGGTCTGGGCGGTATGGAGCAAACTCCACCAGCAGCAGCTTGGGAAGGTATTCGTCAAGAAATTTCCGGAACTGAAATTTCCTTTTGGGGAAAATTCAACGGTTACTTAGCACAGCCGTTAGTCTACAATGGACTAATTGCTCTTGCGGCGGTGAGTGTTGTGGCGTATTTCGTTACAGCAAACCTATCACAAGATCCTATTGCAAAAACCACTCCCCAGGTTAATATTGAATCTGAATCTCCAGCTTCTATTGAGAATAATATCGCTTCCGCTGAAGCGATAGAAAGTCAAAAGCCAGAGTTAGAACCGGTAAAAGAAACCACAGGGATTATCGGTGGTAAATCGACTAAGGATAAAGTTGCGCTAAACGACTCAGTTAAGGTAATCTTGGTAGACTCCCCAGCAAATGGAATAATTTCTTACGAAGAAAAATTACAAAGCTTTAACTACGAGCCAAATGTGAATTTCTTTGGGGTTGACTCTTTTACCTTTGTTAAAGTCAATGCCGACGGAACTAAATCGCCACTTTCAACAATTAGGCTTCAGATAGACCCTGAAATCACACTAAACCCAAACTTCGAATTTGTTGAGGTTGGGGATAATATGGTGAAGTTTGAGAATACGAGCTTGATTAATTCAACTGACCCACGTGTTAAAAGTCCTGACGTTATAGCTTGGACTTTTGGTGATGGAACTGTTTCTCCTGCAAAAAGCCCTAACCACATGTTTGCCTCTCCAGGTGAGTTTGAGGTATGTCTAGCAATCTCAATAGATACTATCCAACGTCAAATTTGTAAGCATGTTTCAATTGCTGGCTTAACAAAAGAAGAGGCTGAAAGTAAAATTGATGCTAAAGGAAAAGCAAATACACCAGTGAAGATTAATATTAACAATGAGTCTACTCCAGGGAAAAAGAAAGTACGTAAGTTTCAAATTCCTGTGAAAGCAAATGGAACTTCGTTCCTTCCATTAGATTTTACTTTTAGAGGCATAGCCATTGTTACTGACCCAATGAAAGAGGATGGAAGCCTCTATGGAAAAAAGTAGATCGCTCCTTTGAAGAGCAAGCCGAAAAACAACGAAAAGAAGCTGAACGTGAAGCATTGAAGAAAGGGGCCAACCTTGAAGCTGAGTCTACATTTAATAACCAACCGGTAATTTCGTCAAATGCAGGTTTGCCTGACAATAACATCCAAAGTAATAAGTCGAAAATTTTATCTTGGATCCTTGAGAAAAACCTCTGGGATCCTAATGCATTTCACGCTACTTTCTTTTTAGCACCTACCTCAGCATTTAGGAAATTAGAGGCTACAGAAAACGCAGGTGAATCTTTAATTTCAATTAGAAATAATTCTGAAAGCCGCCAAACAATTCTAACTCCAGGATTATGGGTTGGCTTTGGAGTGAACGAACACTTCGTGCTTAGATCAGGGTTATTAAGTCTTGTTAGGGGTGAAAACTCCAATTACACACTTCCTCGGCAAACTGATACCATCGTAAACAATGATAAAAATGTTTACAAGTACATTGGTATTCCGCTTGTGGCTGGTTATCAGTTCGATTCCGATTATTTTGGCGTTATTGCATACACGGGTATCTCCTTCGACTTCTTGACAAGTGCGCAAGCCAATATTATTAATGATGAAGGTGATGATTTGCAGTTTATTTCCGAAAAGGATTTGCGTAAAATGCAAAACTCATGGATTTTTGGGGCTGAGCTTTATTTGAAGCTAACCAAAGACTTAGCCGTTACATGCACTCCACTTTATAGCAGGCAATTATCATCCATTTTCTTGGGTGACGAGACTTATACT
Organism: Sphingobacteriales bacterium; assembly: GCA_047635375.1. GTDB lineage: Bacteria > Bacteroidota > Bacteroidia > Sphingobacteriales > Sphingobacteriaceae > JBLIKP01. The sequence continues at coordinate 6,353 of JBLIKP010000090.1, forward strand.
CAAAAAGGTACTAGTAGAGGAATAGGATTCGGTATTAGGGCTAATTTTTAGTCTTAGTAAGCATTGAGAGATCCAGGCTATTAACAGAGTGTGTTAGTGCACCCATACTTATAAAATGCACTCCGGTTTCAGCGTATTCAACAATTGTTTTCTCGTTAATGTTACCCGAAGCTTCCACAGTAAATTTTGCAGGAATTATTTTCATTGCAGCTTCCACTCTTTCTGGGGAAAAATTATCAAGCATTATACGATGACAACCCCCATGGTCAAGAACCTGGTTAAGTTCGTCTTCGTCTCGAACTTCAATTTCAATCTTTATTAAAAGATTATTCTCCTTAAGGTAAATTCGGGTTTGGTCCAAGGTATTTTTTATTCCGCCAGCATAGTCGATATGATTGTCCTTAATCAGAATCATATCATAAAGACCCATTCGATGATTATATCCGCCACCATGAACTACGGCTTGTTTTTCAAGAATCCTTAACCCGGGAGTAGTTTTCCGAGTATCCACTAATTTCGAATTAGTATGACCTATTAAATCAACAATCCTAGAGGTTTTGGTAGCTATTCCTGACAGGCGTTGCATAAAATTGAGCACTGTACGCTCTGCAGTCAATAACGAGCGCTCAGGCCCCATAACCTTCATTACAACGTCACCTTCATTTACCGAGTCACCGTCCATTTTGATAATGGTCACTTGAATCTCAGGATCCACAATTTTAAAAATCTTTTCACCTAAGGTAACCCCAGATAGGTAGCCCTGTTCTTTGGCAAGAATTACTGCTTTACTTGAAGAGTTTTTAGGTATTGTGGCTAATGAAGTATGGTCCCCAGACTGTATGTCTTCGTCAAGAGCAAGCTGGATTATTCGGTCGATTAATTCGGTTTCCATTAAAGTTTAGGGTCGTTATGGACTGTAAAGGTAAATATAAACTTTAATCTTCTTCAATTCTAACTTCAGATAGGGCAAGCGATCCGCTGGCCAATTGTTTAAAGTAGAAATGACAAGAATATTCGTTTTTTGCAGTGGTATAAACTCCAATTCCATATTTGGAACCCTTTTCTGAAGTTCCTTTATGGTTCATTTTAAAGTTTTGGTAAGGATGACTGGCGAAAAAATCTTTAAACACCTTATTAGCCTCAGCCGTGGTGTAACTTTTTTCCAATTCATTTATACAAATAATAATTTTGCTGTCAATTAGAAGTGCAAGTTGTCCAAGGTCTTGGTTTACCATTAGCTTTTCAATTTTTTGAAATTGAACATCCTGGGAAAACGAAAATGAAGAGACAAAAAGTAATATTAAGATTGAGAAATATTTCATCATTTTTTGATTAATGAGCTTCTAAAATAGGAATTCATTTCAGTTAAAAAAAACTTAAAATTTTAATGAAGGCTCATGCTTTATTGTATTTTTGAATTATGGCAAAAAAGAAGGTCGCTTTATTAATTTTAGATGGATGGGGAATTGGAAATAACCCAAAAATCGATGCAACGCTACATGCGAATACTCCCTATTTTGACAGTTTATTGAAATCTGCCCCTAACGCCACTCTTGAAGCTTGTGGAGAAGCGGTAGGACTGCCTCCTGGGCAGATGGGCAACTCAGAAGTAGGCCATATTAACATTGGCGCTGGACGCGTAGTTTACCAAGAACTTGCGCGCATAAACAAATCTATGCGGTCCAAAGAATTCCATAACCTTCCTATGCTAAAATCTGCTTTTAGCGAAATAAAGAAAACAGGTAAAACTGTCCACTTCATGGGCTTGGTCTCTGATGGAGGTGTCCATGCTCATATTAATCATTTAAAAGAATTATGTAATGCCGCCGAGATGGCTGGGATTAACGAATATTTTATCCACGCATTTTCAGACGGTAGAGATACTGATCCACATGGGGGTAAAAAATACCTGACTGATCTTGAAGATTTTCTAAAGGATAAAAAAGGTAAAATAGCCACGCTTATTGGCCGGTACTTCGCCATGGACAGAGACAAGCGATGGGAGAGGGTGGCAAAGGCCTACGATCTTCTTGTTCGCTCAAAGGGTGAGAAATTCAACTCCTCTTTAGAAGCAATAGATAAGGCCTACGCCGATGGGCAAACTGATGAGTTTGTGGAGCCTAAAGTAATTGTTGATGAAAAAGGGAATCCCTTAGCTGCGATTTCCGATGATGACTTGGTTATCTGTTTTAATTTCAGAACCGACAGAGGTCGTCAAATAACGGAGGCGCTTACCCAACGTGATGTTCCTGAATTTGGAATGAAAACCCTAAAATTAAAATACATCACCATGTCTAAATACGACGATATCTTTAAAGGTGTTGAAGTAATTTATCATAAAGATAATTTAATAAAAACCCTTGGGGAGGTGATTTCTGCGAATGGGTTGAAGCAGGTGCGTATTGCCGAGACTGAGAAATATCCTCACGTTACTTTTTTCTTTAACGGAGGAAGGGAGGAGCCTTTTGAAGGGGAGAAAAGATTATTGGTCAATAGCCCTAAAGTAGCGACTTATGACCTGCAACCGGAGATGAGTGCACCAGAAATAACAGCATCTATCTGTAAAGAAATTAAGGAAAACACTCCGGACTTCATTTGCTTGAACTTTGCTAACCCTGATATGGTTGGCCATACCGGTGTTTTTGATGCG
>JBLIKP010000091.1:0-8460 GCA_047635375.1 Sphingobacteriales bacterium
CGAAAATCCAAAGGACCTTATCGAATTTAGTCCCTGAATTGGTAAAGGTTACCTGAACGCTATCACAATCTGAAGTATCACCATTGGTGAAGCTCATTGTAGGCAAATCACAATCTAAAACATTAATGTAATCAGTTGTTGTTATTTCTTTGCTTCCGAATTCGTTGGTAGCTTCTAATGTTACACTATAGTCTCCAGTTGTTGCATAAGTAACTGTAGGGTTTTCATCAGTAGATGTTGCTGGAGTACCACCTGGGAAAGTCCATTGTACTGAAGTTGAAGTCGCAGAGGTATTACTGAATGAAACAGATCCATCAGGACAGATTTCAGTTACATCAGAAGTAAAAGCAGCCTCACAATCCACCACATTAATTAATCCTTTAATTTCTAAAGTATCTTTACCGTATAAATTCTCAACAATAAGGGCAACATCAAATGAGCCTTTTTTAGTATAACTCACTGTTTGATTTTCATTGTTTGAAAACTGGGGTGTTCCCCCATCAAAGATCCAGGTAGACTTATCGAATTTAGTACTGGTATTGGTGAAGTTTACCGTTATTGCATCGCAACCCCCTGTTATATCTTGGGTAAATGCCGCCACAGGTAATGAACAATCAAAAACTTCAATTAATTCCGTTTTAGTTATTGAATCATTTTTATTCGCATTGAACGCCTTTAGCTTAACCGTATATGTCCCAGGCGCTGTAAGCACTATTGCTGGATTATCTTGGTTTGAAGATGCAGTTTCAGGTCCAGTGATTTCATAGAAAACAGAATCAGCGTCTTTAGATATTGAAGTAAAGTTAAAAGTAGCTGGAGAGCATCCTTCAGTATTATCTACGGTGAATTTTGCAATGGCTACAGGAAGAACTTTGAAGAACTTTGATTTAGTTGTTAAAACTCCGTTACGACTTTCATTAAGTATTTTTACTTCAAAAACACCCGTTTCATTGAATTTTACAATGGTGGTATCTTGATTGGAATTGGAAAAAGTTACATTTCCATTAAAAATCCAAGTTGTGCTTTCCTCATAAATACTTGTTTCTATTAAAGTATAGTTAGTGTGTGGGAGAACTTCAAAAGTATCATTTGTAGCAATTACTTCCTTAACTTCAAAATTTGGTCGAGCGGTAACAGATTCTCTAAAGTTTCCAGAACCCGATTTACCTGCTAACGCAAAATGCATTGCTTTTCCATTAGCATCTGCGTCCCTTAGGAAATGTGCTCCAATTTGATAGGTACCCGTTACTGTTTTTTTTACTTGATCAACCGTGATATTATTTATTGGGCGCCATCTATTTTCACTTTTTTTGTTGCTTCCAGTTTGACCATTATCATACCTAGAATAGGCTGCAATAATTAAACTTGAAGGATCCCCAATTGTATCATATCCATTATCCAAATCTTCCATATGATATGGAATAGTTATTGTATCTACTGTGGTATTCCCTTCATTATTTGCTGCAATTCCAGGCTCATAAATATGATAATAGAAATAATCGTTTACCTGCCCTATCCCAGTACTATTGTTTCTTGTAATATTATCCCCTGAGCCATCCGTTGTGTTTTTATTAGCATCAAAAGCATATAAAATTGTTTCAAATCTTTCTGCCCCTGGAGTTGCTATTGTTGTTGGAAAATAAATTTCTGAGTCTAAATCATCATTGCCTAAAGTAGATGTAGAATCCGATAAAGGCATGAAGTATGAATTCCCGTTAGAATTTATTGTTATTCGATTTAAAAATCTCTCATTTTGAGTGCTATCCTCATCCAATCCAACAATTTTGCAATTGGATTGCAATTGAAACAAACCGGTTGAGTTTTTATTGTAGAATCTCTTTGCTACTGGCTCATAAACTAATGAATCTCTAATAGTTAAACCACCTGTACCCAAAGTTAAGAAAGGTGTATTGATTCTAACCTCAGCGATTGAAAATCCAGATATTTGTGATCCAATCTGTTGAGCCGTTGGGTGTGTAAATCTAAGAACAGTACCAGCGTCAAATGAATTTCCAGGAACAGCGGAACTCCCTGAACCTGTAGTACGATTACCTCTTAAAGCTCCGTCATTTCCAGTTCCAAATCCTAATGGGTGTTTAGTTTCGATAAATGATTCATTACTTGTCACTAATCTTCCATAAGATTTATCACTATTAGTACCAACATGTTTAATGTAAAAATCTTCCATTAAAAGGAAACTACTATCACCTAAGGTGAAAGTTCCCTCATCTCCTAAGAAAATATTGGATTGTAATTCAAGGGTTCTTCCTTTTTGGATGGTTATATTGTTTTGACCACCGTCAAGGTTAGTTGATGCTGCAGAGAGTTTAATAAAAGTAGTATCAGTATTACCTGATGTAAAAACAAATCCTCCAGTAAAATTGGATCTTGAAGTGGATCCATACTCAGCATTACCCTTTAAAATACCCCCATCTGAAAGTATTACACTATTTTTAACACGCGCAATCGAGTTACCATTTGCAGAAGCTTTAGAAACAATCATTGAGCCTTCTAAAACTTCGATATCCCCCACTTCCATAATATTTGGTCCTGTACCTGAGGTTTCATTTAGCGTAAAAGTTCCATTTTCAACGGTAAGTTTGTTATTAATGGTTATTGTATGAACTTCAGAAGTACTTGCATTATTTGATAAAACAAAATCACCACCATTTTTTGAGGTAAAATTATCACATTCAATTCGCACTGTTCCACCAAAACCATTTGGGATACCCACAATAGTTCCACTATTAATTATTTCTCCCCCTACTTTTATATCAACGGTATCTAAATTGTACCCATCCATAGAACCTGTATAGTCATTATACGCTGCAAATTTTCCGGAACTTTCTACAATTAAATCACCTCCAATTGTAAAATAATAAGCTTCCGCTGGTAATTCGGGAGCTGTAGGTAATGGATCAGGTCGTTCCATATATAATGAAAACTGCCCTCTAGAAATAATTAGATTTCCTCTGATGTCCACATCAACCCCTAAAGTTGTAACCTTATCAGTACTTTGAGTTTGTTGAAATTTTAAATTTCCATAAGACCAAGCTGTCGTAAAGGCAGCAGTATTATCACCGGCATTATTATTTAAACCATAGTCAAGATCTCTATATTCTACCGTGGAATTTATATCCAATGAAAGAGGATTAATTTGATTATTTGCAGTATTTCCTCTTAATCGGGCAATTGCACCACTTTTTAAAATCAAGTTTAAATCAAAAATATTCCCCAAGCTTTGGTTCAGCACCCCTAAATCCTTAACAATCAACACACCAGCGACGGTCCAATGATCCCCTGAAGTAGTTGTACGATTAGATCCCACAATAAAAGTATCAGAAGGGTTGTTGAAACTTGCCGGACTGCTGCCAGAGCCATCAGGATTAACTCCCCAAGTTGAAGTTGCTTGAGCCTCACCGCTTGTTTTTGCGAAATAAGTTGTTTGTGAGAATGTGCTACCTACGGCAGACAGTAAAAAAACAACTATTAATCCTAGAGTATGGGAATAAAGTTTTTGGAAATTCATGGATTTAAAAATTTGGTTAGAATAGTATGGTTAGGTGGAGATTAGTATAAATTATGCTTAATAATTTATATTAAAAATATTCCAATATAGATATAAAATCTTGGCAAAGATAGACTTAAAAAGAATATTTAATGCACGATTTATTTTGTTTTAAGACCCTTTAATGTTAACAGGGTTGCACGATGCTTTTGAAATAAAAACACACCATTTATAATAAAATGGGAAAACTAATAAAAAATAGATTTTTTTCAAATTTAAATTGCATAATCTAAATATTATAATGTTTCACGCCTGTTTACATTTTTTTTAATTATGCAATACCAAGATAATTTGTTTAAAATTTAATTTTCCCTAAATTACGACTTGAAAGAAGTTTTCCCTAAGCTTAAAATCTTACACAATAAACTAATTTAAACATGAAAAAAACACTACTACTCTTATTCATCCCCGCCCTATTTATTGGCTTAACTAATGCCCAACCCGTAAAAAAAGTCCTTATTGAAGAGGCAACAGGAACCTGGTGCACATGGTGCCCACGAGGAGATGTCATGGTTCAAAATCTCACCAAAAAATACCCAGACAATACAATCTTTATTGCCGTACATGGCGGGTCAGCTTCTGAGCCAATGCGTAATGCAGCTTACGATGATGCATCTGGGTTTGCTACCTTCCCGTCTGGTCATATTGATCGAACTGTTTTACACCAAGGGACAGGCGACTGGGAGCAAGCAATTAATCTCAGAAAAGATCAAGGCGCCCCAGCAGAGATTTTTGTTAATACCGAGTATGACGAAGAAACCCGTAAACTTACTATGAAGATTTCTGCAGAATTTTATTCTGCTTTAGCTGGAGACCATGCCCTAGGTGCAATAGTTGCAGAGAACGGTGTTTACGGTCCTTCAGCATTAAAATTCGACCAAGTAAATGCATTCTCTGACGGCAGAAATGGAGTAATGGGTGGTTATGAAAAGCTACCAAGCCCAGTCCCAGCCGATTTAATGGCCTACAACCATGTTGGAAGATATCTTGCGGGAGGTTACGGTGGAGCTCTTGGATCTTTACCCAATGCCATTACTGCCGGTGAAGTTCATGACTATACTTATGAATATACTGTACCAGAAGAATTTAATAGCGATAACATTTATGTAGTTGGTGTTTTAATAAAAACTGGCTCAAATGAAATCCTTCAAGCTGGAAAAGGCCCTTATCTTCCCGGATATGTAAACGGAAAACCTTTCTTCCAATCAACTCCAACGCAATTAGCAATTTTAAAGGGTGAGGATTATTCTTATCAAGTAGTTACTCATGATCCTGATCACGACGAATTAACTTTAGTTGCCTCCACCCTTCCTAAATGGATGGCCATGTCGGAATTGGACCATGGTAGAATTACCCTTTCAGGGAAAACATTCACCAAAGGTATTTACCCAGTAACCTTAGAATTAAGCGATGGCGAATGGACGGTAACCCAAACTTTCAAGGTTAATGTAGGAAACGCGCCGGTTACAAGCGTAAAGGAAAACGGAATGCCGGGAGTGGCTATCTACCCAAACCCAGCAACCAACTTGCTAACGGTTTTAGCAGAATCAGAAATGGAATCGTTAAAAATTGTTGATGTTCGTGGAAAGACCTTATTTGAAAGTTTTCCAAACTTTACTGAAGAGAAAATTTCTCTTTCTGAAATGAACTTATCATCAGGCATTTATTTTCTTGAGGCAAACCTAACCAACGGAAAAAAGTCAATTCAAAAATTCGTAAAACACTAACTGTTTTTAAAAAATAAATTTGGGAGTGGCGTAAGCCCTCCCTTTTTTTTTACCACAAATTTCATGCAATTCACAATATTTTTCCGAGTCGGTGGATTTTAATTTATTGGAAATCAATGGTTTTTAATTACTCATTTTGATTTTAATATTTGTTGAAACAAGGAAAAACAAACAAAGACCGTATATTTGTGGTTTAAATACCAACAATGACATTCAAAGAACTCGGGATAATCGATCCCATACTTAAGGCCTTAGAAAAAAAAGGCTATACCCAACCTACTCCAATTCAAGAACAAGCAATCCCAATTCTCCTTCGCGGAAAAGATTTAATGGGTTGTGCTCAAACAGGAACTGGAAAAACCGCAGCATTTGCAATTCCAATTATCCAGCAGCTTTATAAGAATAAAGAATCAAAGGGTGCTAGAAAAAGCATAAAAGCATTAATAATGACCCCAACGCGTGAGTTGGCTATTCAGATTGACGAAAATTTTAAGGAGTACGGTATTCATACCGGCTTTAGAAATACCGTGATTTTTGGAGGAGTTAAACAGGGTACGCAAACTCAAGAATTAAAAAAAGGAATAGATATTTTGGTGGCAACACCTGGTCGCTTGCTTGATTTAATTAATCAAGGATATATTACCCTTAAAGATATTGAATTTTTCGTCCTTGACGAGGCAGACCATATGTTAGACATGGGTTTTATCCATGACATCAAGAAAGTAATCGCGAAGCTTCCTAAGCAACGTCAATCTCTATTTTTCTCTGCTACCATGCCACCAGCAATTGTGGAGCTATCACAACAGATATTAGGAGATTTTGATCGTGTAACGGTTAAACCTGAGCAGGCTACAGCCGAAAGGGTTGAACAAGCAGTGTATTTTGTTTCCAAAAGTGCTAAACCAAAACTATTGGTTCATCTTATTGAGGAAAAACAACCAGAATCAACGCTTATCTTTTCAAGAACAAAACATGGCGCCGATAAACTGGTGAAGATTTTATGGAACAATAGAATTACCGCTGAGGCAATTCATGGAAATAAAATGCAAAATGCTCGTCAGCGGGCGTTAAACAATTTCAAGGAAGGTAAAACAAAAGTACTTGTAGCTACAGACATTGCAGCACGTGGTATTGATGTAGACGATTTGGAGTTGGTTGTAAATTATGACCTGCCTAACATCCCAGAAACTTATGTTCACCGTATTGGTAGAACTGGAAGAGCTAAGAAAAGTGGTATTTCTGTTTCATTTTGTGATGTAGAGGAACGTCCTTATTTAAAGGACATCGAAAAGCTAATTCAACAAGTAATACCGGTTGCTTCTGATCATCCTTACGTGGATGACAGACCAGATAACGCTGCTGCTAAAAAAGGAAAATCAGGCGGCGGAGGTGGTGGTCAAAACCACCGCTCAGGACGTAGAGGTGGACAAGGGAAAAGTCCTGCTAGCTCAAACTCTTCACGACGACCAAATAGCAATAAAAGCTCATCTCGGCGCAAGCCAAATTCAAATAGATCCAACGATTAAAGCTATTTGAAAAGTACGTAAAACACAATAATAAACGCCTCGAAAGTTAACTTTTGAGGCGTTTTCTCGTTTAAAGTTGTACGTTCGTTTAATCAAACCATTGGAAAAAATTATATGAAAAAAATAATACTTATTCTCATAGGAGCCTTCTTGATTTCTTTTGTTTCAAACACGAGTTTCGCGCAAAACGACACCTCAAATACTGAAACTTATATTATCGTCACAAACGATGGTGGTGAATTTATTGGTAAAATCATTTCTCAAGATGCAAAAGATGTCTTAATAGAAACCAAAGACCGAGGTCAAATTTCAATTCCTAAATTTCAGATTAAATTAATGAGAATTGTTGAGGACAAGGAATTGGATAGTCAAGGAAATATTAAGTTCGACGAAACTTTTGCCACCAGGTATTTTATCACTACTAATGGATTGCCCATAGAAAAAGGCGAGAGTTATATTCAATGGAACCTTTATGGACCTGATTTTCAATTTGGAGTTGCCAAAAACTTTGGGGTTGGTATAATGACTAGTTGGTTTGGAACACCAATAATTGGTTCAGCCAAATACACTTACAATATTGCTGAAAATTTAAATGGTGCTGTTGGAGCGCTCGTAGGAACTGGTTCATGGGCTCTGCCTGGATTTAGAATGGCATTACCGTTTACCGCTTTAACTTTTGGTAACAGACAAATCAATGCAAACCTATCCGCTGGATATGGAGCATTAGTAAATGAAGGAGATTTAGAAGGAAGGGCATTGTTCTCAGTTGCAAGTATGATTAGGGTTTCAAATAAAATTTCTGTTATATTTGACAGTTTTATTACGCCTGGCGGAAGGAATAATACAAGTTTTGTCCTAATTATTCCAGGAATTCGTTACCAAACCAGCTCTGATAAGGCATTCCAATTTGGCTTTGCAGGATTATTTTTGGATGGAGAAGCAATTCCACTTCCAATTCCAATGGTTCAATGGTACAGAAGGATATAATCCACAACTTTTCAAGACATTCTGGATTATAAATATTGAACATTTTCGGCTCATTTAGCTGAAAATGTTCATTTTAGGGAAATGGATACCAAACCTATTTCCAAGGCCGACATCAAATTAGCGGATTCGTGCCTAAGTAAATTCTATTTAAAAAGATCAGGGTTCGATGTTAAACCTGATAATAATGAATTCCTTTCCTTTCTAGCAGAAGGCGGTCATGTTATTGGGAAAATAGGTCAATTATACTATCCTCATGCCGTTTTAATTGAAAACGACGGGGATGGTTCCACCACAAAAAAACTACTTGAAAAAGAAAGCATAGATCTATTTGAAGCATCATTCCATGTTGAAAATCTACGTTGTCAGGTAGATGTTCTCTTAAAAACAGGCAATGAACTTCATATAATTGAAGTTAAATCTAAGGGCATTTCTCCCAGCGACCCAAACCCATTAAAAAAGGGATGGAACGAATATATAACCGATATAACTTTCCAAAAGCTGGTTGTCCAAAAAGCGTATCCAAACTTCAAGATCCATTGCTACTTTTTAGTTCCTAATAAAGAAAAAAGAACTACAATAAATGGGCTACCGGGACTATTTATTACATTGGAAAATGACGATTTTCTTCCGGACATCGACTTTATTGGAAATC
>JBLIKP010000092.1:0-8394 GCA_047635375.1 Sphingobacteriales bacterium
CTAACAACTTCTTCGGCGCTAACACTTCCTACGCCAATACGGTAATCGTAGCTTATTGCTACATATCCTTTTTTGGCCATTTCTTTACAGAATGTGACCATGTCAATATCAGCTTTTGACCCTGCTACGAATGTGCCACCGTGTGCCATTAACAGCACAGGACGATCGGTTTCAGTATCGCCGTTTGGAGTATAAATATCCATATGGAGATCCTGAGTGTCTTTATTTACGCGGATGTTTGTTCCAAAATAAACGTCTTTAGCGATATCCACTGAATCAAAAATGGGTTCAATATAACGCCCTGTAGGACACTGGGCTTGGGATGTTGCTTGGAAAATAAATAATCCTACTAGTGAAAATACAATTTTCTTCATCATTCTTTTTTTTAGGGTTAAGAAGCTTAGGATGAAATAAACCGTTTAGGACTGTTTCGTTCGTGGTAAAATTTTCAGACTTAGCGTCGTATTCTTTTACCCAATTTATATATAAAATGTTTCATTTAAAATTATTACCATCACTTATAAAATAACGGTTAATAATCCATGTCAAGATTTAACTTGTCTTTGAACTCCTTTAGGGCAGGATTTTTCTCCACCATGTATTTATATTTTTCGTCGGTGGTGTAAAGTCGTTGTTTATCATCTTGAACTTCCTCTACCACCATCTCAAATTCTACCTCGGTGTTTTGAAGATTCTCTTTAAGGAAGGGCAACAATCCCGTATTGTCGCTGTTTATCAGTTCGTACTGAAAGTTACTCTCCACCTTAACTTTAATCTTAAATCCTTCTACTTCAGGCTTCACATTCCGTAAAAGTGAGGCTAAACTTGATTTATTTTGCTTCTCCACTACTGCTGCGAATTCCTTAAAATTTTCCGAAACTTGTTCGGCATTAAATGGAGTGGTCTTCACTTTATCTTCCTTGGCTAAATCGTGGGCAGGCTTTTCTTGGCTTACCTGAGCGCTTAAGGCATCTAAACTAGGCAACTTGGTGATTGAAGTTCTTTTTTGTACTGGTGCAGAAACAGGTCGAGATGCTTTAGGGGCGTCTTCGACTTTAGCGGTGGTGGCACTTGAAGGGGGTATTGAATATTCTGGTTTGGCTTGCGCCGATGGTGCAGGTGCAGTCGGGTTTTGAGCAGTAGAAGCTGGTTTTACTTGCTGACTAATGTTTTTTTTTTCGGCCGATTCCATTTGCGGAACAGCTAAGCTTGATGGATTGAACACCGAAGGGAGGTGACACATCTTCATTAGTGTGAGTTCCACCAGAAGTCGTTGATTTTTGCTCGTTCTGTATTCAGTATCGCATCTATTTCCGAGACTCAGTGCGCTAAGCAAGAAGCTTGCATCAGCAGCCTGAGATTGCGAATTGTATTTCACCTCAACCTGCTCACTAACTTCAAGCAACTTAATGGTTGATGGGTCTTTACACATCAACAAATCCCTAAAGTGTGAATTTAGACCGCCGATAAATTGATGTCCGTCGAAACCATTATAAAGGATTTCATCCAACAACAACATTGAACCAGGTAAATTTTGAGCCAGGATTAAGTCGGTCGCTTTGAAATAGTAATCGTAATCAAGAATATTTAAATTCTCGATTGCAGCTTTATAAGTAAGATTTCCTTGTGAGAAGCTAACAAGTTGATCAAAAAGTGAAAGCGCATCACGAAGTGCGCCATCGGCCTTTCTTGCGATTGTATTTAGCGCTTCATCTTCAGCTTTCACATTTTCTTTTCCAGCAATACTTTTCAGGTGGCTAGAAATATCAGAAATCTGAATTCTATTGAAATTAAATATCTGGCACCGTGAAAGTATGGTAGGAAGAATCTTATGCTTCTCAGTGGTTGCTAAAATAAAAATAGCGTAGGATGGTGGCTCTTCAAGCGTTTTTAGAAATGCGTTAAATGCACTCTGCGAAAGCATGTGAACCTCATCAATAATATAGATTTTGTATTTCCCTGCTTGAGGTGGGTAGCGGACTTGGTCAATTAGTCGGCGGATATCTTCAACCGAGTTATTTGAAGCCGCATCCAGTTCGTAGACGTTTAAAGAGGTACCGGCATTAATTGCTTTACAAGTATCGCAAGTTCCACAGGCCTCAATGTCGTCAGTGGGGGAAGTACAGTTTATTGTACGCGCAAGAATACGAGCACAGGTAGTTTTACCTACTCCACGGGGACCGCAAAACAAAAAAGCCTGACCAAGGTGGTCTGTTTTAATTGAATTTTTGAGCGTTCCTGTGATATGCTGCTGCCCCACCACCGTATCAAAGGTGACTGGTCTATACTTACGTGCCGATACAATAAAATCTTCCACGGCCTAAAATTAAAAGTTTTGAATGGGAATGCAGTATTAATTTTGAGATTGTGGAAAAGGAATAGATTTTTTCCGAGATTTGACTCCTTTATATTATAGGATGATAATTTCCGGCTGTACAAATTTAATCTTCGGCGAAAGCCATAACAAAAAACACAGATTACAAACCAACCTAGATAGGATGGGTAAATTGTTGCTAAATAGAATAGTTATCCCTATATTTGCAGCCCTTATTATAAAATTATATAAACAAATTAAACACAAATGGTTAACCATTACGAATGCGTAGTAATCTATACCCCAGTCCTTGCGGATGACCAGTTGAAAGAGGCGATAGCCAAATTCAAGGGTATAATGACCGACGATGGAGCCGAGATTGTTCACGAAAACAATTGGGGATTACGTAAATTAGCGTACCCGATTAAAAAGAAGAGCACCGGTTTTTTCCACGTTACAGAGTTCAAAGCTGAAGGTCACATCATTGACAAAGTAGAACTTGAAATGAATCGCGACGAGCGTATCATTCGTTTCTTACATGTTAAACTTGACAAGCATGCTGTAGAATATAACTACAAGAAGCGTAACAACATGTTAGGCAAAGCAAGAAAAGTTGAAGCAACTAAAGAGGAGGCAAAATAATGGCTGACAAGAACATCTCTTATGTAACCCCACCACAGGTTGACGAAAACCGCAAAAAATATTGCCGTTTCAAAAAAAGTGGAATCAAGTACATTGATTACAAAGACGAAAAATTCCTTATGAAATTCGTTAACGATCAAGGAAAATTACTTCCTAGACGTTTAACTGGTACTTCATTAAAATACCAACGTAAAGTAGCACAAGCGGTAAAACGTGCGCGCCACATCGGTTTGTTGCCATTCGTTGCAGATTCATTGAAATAAAAAGGAGGAGCACATAATGGAAATAATTCTAAAAGAAGACGTAAAAAATGTGGGCTACCGCCTAGACGTAATAGAAGTTAAAGCTGGTTTCGGAAGAAATTACTTAATTCCTAAAGGTCTTGCTGTAATCGCTAACAAAAGTAACTTGAAAGTTTTAGCCGAAGACGTTAAACAAGCTCAAAACAAGCTTGCGAAATTGAAAGACGAAGCTGAAGCAATCGCTAAAAAACTTACTGGATTAACCCTTAGCATTGGTGCTAAAGTTGGTGAGTCTGGAAAGATTTTCGGTTCTGTTACTACAATTCAAATCGCTGATGCTCTTAAGGAGCAAGGAATCGAAATCGATCGTAAGAAGATTGACCTTCCTGATGAAGTGAAAACTGAAGGTGAATACGTAGCAAAAATCGATCTACACAGAGAGATTAAAGCTGAAGTAAAATTCAACGTTGTGGGTGAGTAATTCACAATTCATATTATATTTAAAGGGAAAAGCTTAACGCTTTTCCCTTTTTTTATTTTATTTGTTCCCAGAAAAGCATTCCGCCGAAAGGCAAAACATAAATCACCGACTATGAAAGCATATGTATTCCCCGGACAAGGATCACAATTTCCTGGAATGGGAAAAGACCTTTACGATTCAAATCCAGAAGCTAAAGCCATGTTTGACAAGGCGAACGATGTACTAGGATTTAACATTACTGACATCATGTTCAACGGTACCGAAGAAGATCTTCGCCAAACGAACGTTACTCAGCCTGCGGTTTTTCTTCATTCTGTGATAATGGCCAAGTGCCTTCCTGATTTCGCTCCTTCTATGGTGGCAGGACACTCACTAGGCGAATTCAGTGCGCTTGCTGCAGCTGGTGCCATACGTTTTGAAGATGCACTTCACCTAGTTTCTGTACGAGCTAATGCAATGCAAAAAGCATGTAAAATTCAACCTTCTACAATGGCGGCAATCTTAGGATTAGAAGACAAAGTAGTTGAAGATATTTGTGCTGGAATTGATGATATTGTTGTTGCTGCAAATTACAACTGCCCTGGGCAGCTTGTGATTAGTGGCTCAATTTCCGGGATCGATACGGCATGTGAAAAATTAAAAGCTGCAGGAGCTAAACGCGCTATCGTACTTAAAGTAGGTGGCGCTTTTCATAGTCCGCTTATGGAGCCAGCACGCATTGAGCTTGAAGGCGCTATTGAGGCCACTAAAATTGTTTCACCAAAATGCCCTATCTACCAAAATGTAGATGCTAAGCCTAGTAATGATCCTGCTCACATTAAAGCAAACCTTATTAAGCAATTAACAGGGCCGGTTCGCTGGACGCAAACGGTGCAAAACATGGTTGCCGATGGAGCTAATCACTTTACCGAAGTAGGACCAGGAAATGTCTTGCAGGTGATGTGTAAGAAAATAGATCGCAGTTTAGAAACTGCAAGTGCCATTGTAAATTAATAAATAAGCCTCCTTCGGGAGGCTTATTTATTACATATCAATAGAAAATCCGAGTTCAAACGCTGCTGCGGCGAGAATATTTTTCCCATATAACGCTGTAAAAGCGCCGCCAACAACTGAGAAATTTTTATAAAACTTATAACTAGCCTCAGCTCCTACTGAAAGGAAGTTTACATTATTTGCGAATAATCCTTGCGCATTAGGATTACCCGTAACATTAGGATTTTCTATACTCTTCAACAGGCTTGTCTTCCCGATTAACCATAAAGAATTAAAAAGGAAAGTTCCTATTTCGGCACCAGCCCTAAATTCATTAGTAAAACCAGTGGCACGATTATTAAAACCCGCCGAAAGTCCAATAAAACTTTTCGAGCCAAGCCCTTTTCCATATTCAAGATTAACAAATTGATTGAACTCGCCATCTCCGGTTAAAAGTCCTTGTGGATGATCACTTTCGCCAGTGGGCAAGCCTAAAATTAAAGAAGCCGACATTACATGACCATTATTTTGAAATAAAAGCCGTTTTACTCCTAAATCAAAATCTCCAATCCCATTATTAATTTCACCTGCGACCAGTTCTCTGCCACTGGAGCCTCCAACAAGAGAATTCAACGTGTTTCGTACATAAAAAGGAAGGTAGGCAATGGCGTCCCATTTATCAGAAATTCCGTACTCCCCGTACACGGAAGTCGTGAAATTCCCAAGGGTTCTGATTGGAATAGCCTCCCCGCTGAAATCGTAAAAATTTTTGGCAATAATTGCTCGTTCACCAAGCTTAAAATAAAAACCACCTTTTTTTTTATTCCATCCGCCGGCAAAAACTTGAATACTAGAAAGTAGGAGGATAATTAATATTTTAAATCTCATCGCACTTAATTAATTTAATTCAGCCCATCCGAAAACAGGGCCTATAACACAATAAACCACAATATAATCATAATCGCTGGCGTCTATTCCTACGGGGATACCGAAGGTTTTCACACCAGAATATTTAGTTAATTTATTTGGCGTTAATTGGGCGCTTTGGCTTGTAACTACCCGTCCGCCTTTTAATAGGAATACCCGCCATTTTTATGCGTGGCAAAAAATAAATATATACTAGGGCCGCTGGAAGTAGCAAAATCTTCATTCAGCCTTATTGAAAGCAATCCGTTTTTTGAAATTATTTGGCCTGTCCTTCGCGCAAAATAATCGCCAGAACCGTTTTAAAAAGTCCCTTCTCTTTGTACAGTGGGTTCTTCTTCAGGATCCTTTTCATCTCAGCCCACATATACTTCCACGGTATCAGTGATGCCGTTACAAGATGCAACAATCAGTCCGCTTGAAGTGTCTACCACATGAGCAAAACCATCGCTTGTTATGTTTACCACATCTTGATTAAGTGAGATCCAACTTGGTTCACAATTGGCTTCGTAACCATACGTATCAAAAAATTTGGATTCAAGCTTCACTCTGCTGCCAACCGTAACATTATTAAATTGGGAGATAATCTGTAGTTTCTTAGTAACAATCTGCTCTTCACCAAAATCAGTTCCAACACACGAGGAAATAAAAAGGGCTAAGGTCCCTGCAAATAAAAGGTATTTCATATTGGGGGAACCTGTTTATATCACATTAACATACAGGGTCTTATGAAAAATGTATTTTTCTAAATTCGCAGGAGTAAAATAGAAACGATCTCTTTCTAAAAATATTTGAACCTAGATTGTTAATTTACAGGCTTAACGTCCCATGCTTCGAATAAGTTTAATATTGTTTTTTATTTCCTTAGGCCATTTTGGCTTCGGGCAGGGTCAAGGATTTAAGTCTGAAAAACTGGCTTTCGCCGATACGCTTACAATAGATTCCCTATCCCTTGTCCCAGGCTCGGTGATAATATTTGATGATAATGGGGAAATTATTTCCGACACTTTATTTCAAATAAACCCTGCATACAGCCGACTTTTTTTTAATTCGGCTATTTCTACTGACTCAGTCTTGGTTCACTACCGCACCCTCGCCCTAGATTTGGATAAAAAATATTTTATCCACGACCTCTCAGAACTCGAGCCTTCGATAGAAAAAAGGATGAACCCTTTCCTCCTTCCCGAAAACAGAAAACAGGAAACCTTCGTCGACTTTGGGACCATAAAAAGTAGTGGTGAAATTTCGCGTGGGATCACTGTAGGAAACAGCCAAAATCTCGCCGTAAATTCCAATCTAAACCTGCAGCTGTCGGGACCATTAACCGATAAAATTGAATTGACCGCCGTAATTAGCGACAATAATCTTCCCATTCAACCCGATGGAAATACAGCCCAGATTCAGGAATTTGATAATGTTTTTATTAAGCTTAATGACGATAAAAATGCGCTGATTGCTGGGGATTATAATATTGACCAAAGCGACGGATATTTCATGAAATTCCACAAGCGCGTAAAGGGTGTTGCGGTGGAATCGACAGTAAGAGACAACGATAATGAAACGCTTAATGTAGAGGCTGGAATCGCAGTTGCCAAAGGAAAACTCACCCGAAAAACCTTCGAAGGAATTGAAAATAAACAAGGCCCTTACCGATTAACGGGAGAAAACAACGAGCTTTTTGTAATCATCCTTGCCGGGACCGAGAAAGTTTATGTGGATGGGAGACTTCTTTTTCGCGGACAAGAAAACGATTACACGGTGGATTACAACTCCGCGGAAATAAGATTTACGCCAAATCAACTCATCACCCAAAACCACAGGATTGTCGTTGAATATGAATATTCCGATAAAAATTATTCCCGCTCTCTTCTCGCTTCAAAAATAGAATACACACGCGATAAACTGTCCCTAAATATAAATGCTTACAACGAGCAAGATGGGAAGAACAAGTCGCTTCAGCAGGATATTTCACTTGAAGACCGTGCATTTCTCGCCTCGCTGGGGGATAGTATTCAAAATGCCGTGGTAAATTCAGAAAGGGAAGTCCCCTATTCTAACCAAGAAATTCTTTACCGGAAAATTGACACGGCAGGCTTGCAAGGAATTTTTCAGCGAAGTACAACCTCAACCGACACGGTTTCTCGCGTGAGCTTTTCTTTGGTGGGACAGGGAAATGGGCATTACAGAAAAGCCCAGTCGACGGGAAATGGACGCGTTTTTGAATTCGTGGCTCCAGTGAACGGAGTTCCCCAAGGCGATTACGCTCCCGTCTCAAAATTAATTACGCCCAAGAAAAATCAGCTTGTTACCCTTGGCGGTGGGTACCAGTTTTCTAAACGCACTCACCTAAGTTTTGAAATCGCGCGAAGTGTAAAAGACATCAACACTTTTAGTTCGCTTGACAACCAAGACGATGAGGGAATTGCAGCATTTCTCTCCCTAAAAAACGAAAATCCAATTTCCGAAAACTGGTATTTGGGGGAGGAATTGTCCGTAGAAATAAAAGAGGCTCAATTCATCCCTCTTGAACAATATCGTCCGGTGGAATTCACCCGTGATTTCAATATTAATTCGCTCAAAAGTTTGCAACAAGAGCGGCTTGGTGGCCTTGGATTATCGCTTTCAAACAAGAAGAACAGTTTCTCTAATTACAAAATATCGGGACTAAAACGCGGCGCTGACTACAAAGGAATCCAACAGAAATTCTCCACCAAAAACAAATTGGGAAGTTGGCAATTAAATTATTCGGGCTCGTATTTAAGCTCTTCATCTCAGACAATCAACACGGTCTTCTTTAGGCAATATCCTGAAATCTCAAA
>JBLIKP010000093.1:0-8391 GCA_047635375.1 Sphingobacteriales bacterium
AGGTGTGGCGATGGTAGCCGTCCAGTCCATCTGTTCAATATAAACTGGAGCGTTTTTTAAATCGTCCTGGGTATAAATTGTTCCATTTATTGGATTTCCTAAAATCCCAGTCCCAAGAGCCATCCCGCTAGTACCTACGTCTGTACTAGATCCAGTTGGGTTAAGAAAAATTGTTGCGTTTTGAATTACCGTCCCTTTTGGCAAATCAGTTAAATCAAAAACAATAAATCCTGAATTTGTTGGATCCCCTTCTTCATAAGGTAAACCCGCTAATCTGCTCATTCTTCCACTACCATTTTCACCTTCAACGGTTACAAAACCTGAGGACTTGTGCTTATTAAATGTAAAAAGTGTATCGGAATATAGGCTTTGTCCAAAGGTATTGGCGCAGAACAACAAAAGAATTGAAGTGCAGAGTAATTTATTCATTTTTAGTGGGTTTAATCCCACTAAGATAAATTACGAAAAGCATATTATCAAATTTTGAATTAACTAAATTCAAAATTTCAATATAATAAGCTGATACAAAATTATTTTTTTAGTGAGGTAAAATTTTAGTTTGAGAAAAAAAAATTCCTAATTTCACATCGCCAACCCTAATCTTCATGAAAATCGCTGCTATCTCTACTTTTTTCCTCCTATCTGCCTTTTTATTTTGCGGAATAGTCAATGCCCAAACCGACACCTTAGATTTAGCCGGTTCAACATGTGAGGATGCTTCCGTTATTTGTACAAAAAACGAATTAATTATCTCCAAAATGAGCAACGGTACTGCAGATCCAGCAGGTCCGTTTGACACCCCTCCATTTGCCGAGAGCCCTAGCTGTTTTAATCGTCCGCGAAAGCAGAGCTTATTCATTAAATTTCTTGCTAAAAAAACAGGGACTTTAAATTTTACCATTGTTCCATTAGACAATCAATCTGAAATAGACTGGGCACTATACGAATTCGAAGGATGCGGCGACAACAAAACTAATCCTCAAGGAGAAATTGCTTGTAACTATAACGACAACAGTAAAAGTGCGAATGGAATTACCTCAACAGGAATGAACACGGGTGGAAAAGGAGGAAGTTTGGATCCTTTTTCTCAAGAAATAACGGTTGAAGATGGTAAAACCTACCTATTGTTAATAGACAAAGACCTTTCACTACCTAATACTGATACTGGGGTTTCCATTACTTGGGGAGGTACTTTTGAAATTGAAAGGTTTTTAGAATACACCCTTAACAGCACACCTGCTGCTGACCAAACGGTTACTTTTTGTTGTTCAGAAGTGGAGATTAATTTTGATGGTACTTTCCGTCTTACCGACGATACTTATTGGGTATACAAGAACGACACATTCCCGGGCAACACACCGCCAGCTGAGATTTTTACTATTGGAACATACAATTTATCCGTTGGGATGTTTACACTTGATGGTTGTCGTTATGAAAGCCAAACCCAATTAATAATTGAAAACACCTTCAAACTTATCCTTCCCAATGCTTTTTCACCCAACAGCGACGGAATAAACGATAGATTTAAGGGAACTGCTCAGGGTGTTCAAACCATGACTTTCAGTGTATTTAATAGATGGGGTGAAGGCATTTATTCCAGTGGAAACCCTTCAATAGAATGGAATGGTGTTAAGACAAATGGCAGAAAAGTTGTCCCGGGTGTTTATGTTTGGAGAGTGCAGGCTTTAGACGTTAATAACATTACCCACAACCTTTCAGGCTTGGTAACAGTTACGCCCTAGTTGGATCTAATCGCATCAACCGGATTTAAATTTGCCGCGGTATTTGCTGGCATAAATCCTGATATTACCCCAATAACTATAGAAATCAAACACCCTGAAATTATATTTCCGCTGGAAAGCACAAAAGTAAAATCTTCCATAAAGAGATTGGCAATCTGCGTTCCAATAAAGACCAAGAGCAGGCCTATTGCACCTCCAAAAAGGCATAGCACTATAGACTCACTTAAAAATTGACTAAGAATAAAATAGTTCTTTGCACCAAGAGATTTTTGTATCCCGATTAGTGATGTTCTTTCCTTAACAGAGACAAACATGATGTTTGCAATTCCAAATCCGCCGACAAGGATAGAAAATCCACCAATTACAATTCCAATAATATTTACAAAACTGAACAAGGAATCCATTTGATTGCTAATGATGCTGGTTTTATTTAATGAAAAATTATCTGGCTCAGAAGGTTTTAACCGTCGTATGGTGCGCATAGCACCTTGAAGTTCGTATTGAACTTGAGTAAGGTCTGATTGATCGCCAGCCTTTACAATAATTGTAGGTCTAGCGCTCTCGCCCCTCCTAGCCACAATATTCTTCGCGAAATGAAAAGGCACCAACACGGTATTATCCGTACTATTATTAATCATGCTTTCTCCTTCCCTTTCAAATACACCAATAACGGTGACCTTTCGCCCTAACATTTTAACACTTCTTCCCACGGGATCCATGCTTGGAAAAAGGCCTTCGGCAACGGTGCTACCAATTATTGCGACATTCGAGCCGGTTCCCGACTCAATACTAGAAAAATATCTTCCTTGACTAAAATTCATCTTTCGAATTTTATCATAATCGTGCGTTGCTGCAGTAACAGTCACGCCGGAAACACTGTTATTAAGGAATTTTACGGTTTTTCCGCCTATAAAAAGGTTCATACCAATGGCTTCAGCCGAGGTTCCTTTTTCTAATAACTGTTTGTATTCTCTGTAAGTAGGATTTGGAAAACGAAGGTAATCCCACCATTTATACTCTCCACCTCCGGCAAACCACGGCCACTTTTGAACGTAAATAATATCGTCTCCTAAACTTTCAACGCTACTTCTTAAATTCTTCTCAAGGGAATCGACCGCGGTAAAAACGCTAATGATGATAAAAATCCCAATAGTAACTCCTAAAAGCGACAAAGTTGTTCTTAATTTATTCACCCTTAATGCTTTAAGTGCAAAAAGCACACTTTCATAAAGGAGTTTAATGGTTTTTATCATTTGTTAAAAATAGTTAAACTTTTAATCGAATTTTCAGTTATTATTACCTCAAATGTAAGATTAACACAGGGAAGTCGAATATTAAGTTCAAAAAATTAAATAACAATATTGTTAAGAACTATTGTTATTACTAAATTTGGCAACCTTTTGAACAGGTAAAACACCATAACCCCCTATGAAATTATCACAATTTAAGTTTGATCTTCCTAAAGAATTACTGGCTACCACACCTACTGAACATCGCGACGAGTCACGATTAATGGTGATTGACAGAGCAACCGGGAAAATTGAACACAAAATATTTAAGGATATTTTGGGATATTTTGACGAAGGTGATGTGCTTATTGCAAACAATACAAAAGTATTCCCAGCGCGCCTTTATGGAAACAAAGAAAAGACAGGTGCAAGAATAGAAGTATTCTTGTTACGTGAATTAAACAAAGAAATGCGCCTTTGGGATGTACTTGTTGACCCAGCAAGAAAAATCCGTGTAGGTAATAAATTATACTTCGGAGAAAACGAAATGCTTGTTGCGGAAGTTGTGGACAACACTACTTCACGTGGAAGAACTATTCGTTTCCTTTTTGATGGTGACGATGATGAATTCAAAAGCATCCTTAAGTCTTTAGGTCAAACTCCGCTTCCAAAATACATGAATCGTGAGCCTACGGAAGAAGACAAAGAACGTTACCAAACAATCTTTGCCAAGCATGAAGGCGCAGTCGCAGCTCCAACGGCAGGGCTCCACTTTAGTAAAAATTTAGTAAAGCAATTTGAATTGCTTGGCGCAGATTTCGCGGAAGTAACTCTTCACGTTGGTTTAGGAACTTTCCGCCCAGTTGAGGTTGAAGACTTAACAAAACATAAAATGGACTCAGAGAGCATTTATGTTGGGCAAGAATGCTGTGACATTGTAAACAATGCAATTGACCATAAAAAACGTATTTGTGCCATTGGAACAACCGTAATGCGAGCGACCGAATCGGCAGTATCTGCTTCTAAGCGATTGAAACCAGTAAATGAGTGGACAAGCAAGTTTATCTTCCCTCCTTACGATTTCCATATTTCGAATACCATGGTCACTAATTTCCACACACCAGAATCTACTTTACTGATGATGGTTGCTGGATTTGGAGGTTACGACTTAATCATGGAGGCTTACGAGTTAGCAATTAAAGAGAAATACAGGTTTCACACCTACGGTGATGCCATGTTGATTTTATAAAATAATTAAAAAGGATAGTGATTCTCACTATCCTTTTTTAATTTACGTCAATGAAGAAATTTGCGGTTATAGTTGCAGGAGGTGTTGGGTCACGTTTTGAGGACTCGGTTCCAAAGCAATTCAGTTTACTAAACGGTAAACCTGTTATTATTCATACTATTGAAGCTTTCGCCAAAGTATCTAATCCACCTGAAATAATTCTAGTAATTAACCCAAACCATGTAGATTACTGGGAAAGTTTAAAAGAATCGCACAATTTCAAAATCCCACACCAAGTTGTTCATGGAGGAGTAACACGCTTTGAATCTGTTAAAAACGGACTTCGAATGGTTTCTCCAAATTCCTTGGTTGCCGTACATGACGCAGCCAGACCGTTAGTATCAAAGCAGATTATTAAAAAATCCTTTAAAGAAGCTGGAAAACTGGGCAATGCTGTAGTGGCAGTGTACTGTAAAGATTCACTTCGAAGAGATGAAGGTTTAATCACCATTGCTGTTGATAGAAACAAATTTTACATGGTTCAAACGCCACAAACCTTTCAAAGTGACCTAATCAAAATGGCTTACGACCATCCTTACCAAATTCATTTTACCGATGATGCATCAGTGCTTGAGTCAATGGGGGAGAAAATTAACCTTATTATGGGAAGTCATGAAAACCTAAAGCTTACCTATCCTGAGGACAGTGTAATTGCAGAAGCATTACTTAATCATCGAAAGACGAAGTAATTATCTAAACCCGATTATTTCTCGAACTTCTTTAATTGTCTTCTGGGCGCTTTCTCTTGCCTTTTCAGCACCTTCACGCTTGATTTTGACTAACAGCTCATCATTGGTAGAAAGATCCATTATTCGCTCTCTAAATGGCGCAACTACCGCCTCAATATCTTCGGCAAGTTGTTTCTTCAAGTCACCATACCTAATTTCAGCTTTAGCGTAAGTTTCTTCAAAATGGGCAAGCACATCAGGCGCTGAAACCACCTTCATTAAATCAAATAAATTTTGAACTGCCTCGGTTTTTGGAGCACCAGGTTCAGTTGGACCAGAATCTGTAACAGCACGCATTACTTTTTTCTTAAGATCCTTAGCTGAATCGGCAAGGAAAACTGCATTCCCCTCCCCTTCAGATTTCCCCATTTTCCCGTTTCCGTCAAGTCCTGGAATTTTAACAAGCTCGGTTCCAAAATTGAAAGCCTCAGGCTCTTTAAAATAATCAACCTTGTACATACGGTTGAAACGCTTGGCAAACTTACGGGTCATCTCTAAATGTTGCTCTTGATCTTTTCCTACCGGAACTTTACCCGCATTGTGTAAAAGAATATCAGCAGCCATTAACACTGGATAGGTCAATAGTCCAGCGTTTACATTCTCAGGGTTTTTTCGGACTTTTTCCTTAAAAGTCGTTGCACGCTCCAACTCCCCTAAATATGCATTCATATTTAAAAGAAGATAAAGCTCTGCAACCTCTGGTACATCACTTTGATTATATATAGTTGATTTCTCTGGATCTATTCCTGCAGCTAGGTATTCCACCATAACCTGACGGACATTTTTCCCCAAATCTTCTGGTGTAGGATGGGTAGTAAGTGAATGGTAATCAGCTATAAAGAAAAAACATTTATGATCCTCTTGCATACGCACAAAATTCTTTATTGCGCCGTAATAATTACCTAAATGCAAATTACCCGTCGAGCGGATTCCACTTACTACTGTTTCCATGTTGCGAAATTAATAAAATAAATGCCACTCAACACGTAAATTTAATCCTGTTTATTTTGGTTAAGCTGTCGCCGATGAAATTCAAATTTCTATTTTTGGAAATGCTAAGATTCCTAAGGTTCGCCCTTTTATTTTACGGACTTTTTATAATCTCCTTGGTTTACATTGGTTTATACCCTGTTTTCAAGTATTATGAAAAGGGGGAAGATAATTTTGAGGGATTAAATAAATGGCGAAGGCGCGGATTGCGAACTTGGCTGTTTTTCTGTGGCATTCGAATGGATGTGAGATTCGAATCTCAAATCCCTACTACACCAGTAATTTTCTGCCCAAACCATTTCAGCTTTTTAGACATCCCTACCATGGCACTTGTCACCGGACATAATGTGTTGTTTATGGGGAAATATGAGTTACTTAAGGTTCCTATTTTTGGATTTTTCTTTAGAAGTGTAGATATTCCCGTTCCGCGTGCAAGTAGTGTAGGAAGTTATCGTGCATTTGAAAAAGTTAAAATAAGATTGAAAAATGGCATGAGTCCAATAATTTTCCCTGAAGGTGGAATTAAGGATTCAATGCCTAAAATGGGGATGTTTAAAAATGGCGCATTTAGGTTAGCAATTGAGGAAAAAATTCCAATTGTCCCAGTAACTATGGTTACAAATCAATTCCTAATGAATGATTCAGGTTCCAAGGAAGGAATGCGAATAGGTAAATCTTTTGTTATAATGCATACACCTATAGAGACAAAAAACTTAACTTTGGACGATATGTTGCCATTAAAGCAACAAACCTTCGATATAATAAATAATACATTAAAAAAATATGCACGTTGATTTTCCATTAGTAGAAAAGATTGCAGTCCTTGCACGTCTTGAGTTTTCAGGAGAAGAAAAAGAGCAAATCCGTGGAGACATGGAGAAAGTATTAACCTTCGTAGAAAAGTTAAATGAACTTGATACTGAAAATGTTGACCCACTAATTTATGTGACCGACGAGCATGATGTGAAGCGTGAAGACGTATCAAAAACCTTTATCACTCACGAAGAAGCACTTAAAAACGCCCCAAAAAGAGATTCAGACTACTTTAGAGTTCCTAAAGTTATCCCACAACAATAAAACAACTATGGATTCATTAATTTCGGTAAAAGACATCGCTAAAATCTACCAACTTGGCCAGGAAAAAATCCACGCCATAAGGTCTATTTCATTAGATATTTTCCGAAATGAATTTGTTGCCTTAATGGGCCCCTCGGGATCAGGTAAGTCTACATTGATGAATATTCTAGGTTGCCTAGACACTCCTACCAAAGGAAGTTATGTCTTAAACGGCAATGACGTTAGCAAGATGGACGATAATAATCTTGCTGAAATCCGCAATCAAGAAATAGGCTTCGTTTTTCAAACGTTTAACCTTCTGCCTCGAGCATCAGCATTAGACAATGTAATGTTGCCACTAATTTATGCTGGCTTCTCAAAAGCTGAACGCGAAGAACGTGGAAAACAGGTTCTTGAGCATGTAGGCCTAGCTGATAGAATGCACCACAATCCAAACGAACTTTCTGGTGGTCAGCGACAACGGGTCGCAATAGCCCGTGCATTGGTTAACAATCCGTCCATCATCCTTGCTGATGAGCCCACAGGAAACTTGGACACCAAAACTAGCATCGAGATTTTAAGTCTGTTCGAAGAAATCCACAACGCGGGAAATACAATCATTGTGGTAACCCACGAAGAGGACATCGCAAAACATGCGCATAGAATTGTTAGAGTGCGTGACGGTGAAATTGAAACGGATGAAAAGAATCAAAACATCTCCCGTGTTTCTATGTTGAAAGCATAAATTCAATCCCCATGAAAATTTATACTAAAAAAGGTGACAAAGGGAAAACCTCCCTTATTGGAGGAACTCGCGTACCCAAATACCACATAAGAATCGAAGCTTACGGCACAGTTGATGAGCTAAACTCTTATGTAGGACTTATCCGCGATCATATTGTCGGAAAAAAGGAAGAAGATATTTTAAAAGAAATACAAGACCGTTTATTCACACTTGGCTCATTATTGGCTAGTGATCCTGAGAAATCGAGAATGAAGCTTCCTGAACTTAAGGAAAGTGACGTTGAGCTTCTTGAAAACGAGATGGATAGAATGAATGAATCGTTGCCAGAGTTGACTCATTTTGTTCTTCCTGGCGGACATCCAATTGCATCTTATTGCCATTTGGCGCGGTGCGTTTGCCGTCGAGCGGAAAGACTTTCGGTGCATCTTAATGACGAGGAACCCGTAGAACCTATAGTAATCACTTATTTAAACAGACTTTCTGATTATTTTTTCGTTTTAGCGAGACTTCAAACCCTTGTAAACAAAGGGGTTGAGTACAAATGGATTCCTAAAATTTAAAAAAATTCATTTTAATGTTTTAAGTTGCATCTTTTTGTTTTTTTTTAACGTTT
>JBLIKP010000094.1:0-8174 GCA_047635375.1 Sphingobacteriales bacterium
TCCCAACCGCTACCATTATTGATTAGGACCTCACCAATTTGACCGATTGCAGGAAAAGGAGTACCTGAGTCATCTCCTGCAGAATTGAAATAATGACTGAAAATTAACGTAACAGTGCTGTCGTATGCGTTTAAATTCACTGAAGGAGAAATTAAATCGGCATCGTGTGGAGCAGCATCTGCACCAGCACCATCGGAATCCAATATTGCAAACCCGTTGTCGGCGGTTGGAGTCATAAAGCCAGCGGCACCCCCTCTGTCGGTTGGGTTGTCGAATGCCCAAACGATTCCTGAACTGCCTTCAAAATTATTAATATTCTCCCAACCTGCAGGAAGGCTCATGTCAGAAAAATCTTCTGTCATTAAAGTGTCTTGAGCGATTGCCGCTTGAACGGAAACAACAGTTGAAAGTGCAATAATACTAGATTTGAAAAATTTCATCATTTGTGTTTATGTTTTTAATAAAAAAATTATTTTTTGTCTCCCTAATAGGTAATTAGGGGTGTAAGAGTAATTTTTTATTACATATTTATTTAGTGTTTCACACTAAATTTCTTTGTCGAAGACGACCCCTTTAGTGAGATTTTAACGAAATACATTCCGTTGTTTAAATCCGATGTTGGGATAGTATACGTGTTTAACGATTTAAGTTGTGTACTAAAAAGTTGCGTTCCAAGAATGTTATAAACTTCAATTGTCACATCTTCAAGCGGATTAGATGTCTTAATTGTTAAGTTGCTGGATGCTGGGTTAGGGTAAATGTCAATTACCGTTACAGATTGATTGTTAATGCCAACTCCAAGCTCGTTAACTATAACCGTTTTAGAAATAAAATCATTTCCAGAGGCGTTACCAGAAATTAAAGAAACATTGTAAGTTCCTGCTGCTGGGAATGTGTATGTTGGGTTTTTCTCTTCAGAAGTTCCATTGTTAGAATCTCCAAAATTCCAAGCCCAAACATTTGGAACGTTTTTAGAGGCGTCAGTAAAAGATACTCCGAAAGATTGAACGTTTTTAAAAGTGAAATCTGCAATTGGTGCTGGAGGGGTGTTAACTGTAATGTCTTGGCAGATGGTATTTTTTCCACCTGGAGCGGTTGCAGTTAAACAAGCCTTATAGGTTCCTTCTTCTTGGTACGTGAAAACTGGATTTTGTTCAGTACTAGTAAAATCACCAGGTACTCCTTCAGATATAAAATCCCATAACCATGAGGTAGGTCCTTCAGTGGTGTTATCCGTAAAGGAAACTTCCAAAAAGTTAACAGAGGATGAAAAATCCGCTACTGGTTTAGGTAATGCAGTTCCTACGGTAATGTAATCTGTTAAGGTTAAAGTGTCTTTTTTGGTTTTGTTTGTTACGATTAATTGAACTGAATAAACCCCATTTTCTGTATAAACAACAAAAGGCTCCATTTCGGGAGAAACTAAAGTTCCAAGATTAGCAGTGTCAAAATCCCAAGCGTAACTCACCGCATTTAAGCTGGTATTTGTGAAAAACACGGTGTCATTAGCAGCAATTTGTATTGGCGTTGCTTCAAAATTTGCAGCCGGTAAGCCTGAAACTGTGATGAAATTGTTTTTTGTTAAAGTTGTATCACCTTGCTCGTTTGTTACGGTTAATTTAACTGTATACTTTCCAGTGTCGGCGTAGGTGTGCGTAGGGTTTTGAATTGTTGAAGTATTTTCATCACCAAATTCCCAAGCCCAAGCAGTAATAGGTCCGTTTCCAGAATTGTCAGTAAATTGAATTTCATCGAATATAAATGGGTTTGTTTTGTCAACTGAAAATTCAACACTTGGCTTTTTTGGCTCTGCAACAGTAAAACTAAGCGATAAAGTTGGTGGTGCAAGCGCAGGGTTTGTCGATTCATAACCCGTAACCCTTTCGTATCCGCCACCGCTAGTTGCAGCGTTCATCCCTAGGCAAATAAAAGTACCAGAGGCGTTATTAATTCTATTTATTCCTTCAGCGTTAATTGTTATTGCTTTTGGTCCGTAATTTCCGTCATAAACTAATTCTCCAATCGCAACGCCCTCAGCGATGTCGGCGTTAGAAATTGTCGAAATGGTAGAGTTTTTATTGATTTGAGTTAGTCTTCCGGTTGCATTAGTGAATGCAATACTGATTGATCCGCCGCTCGGCGGGGCTACAGTGTACTGAAAGTTGGCAGAGACAACCTCTGCCCCATTTGGCAAAGAAGATAAATCAAAGGTAACGTAACCTTTGTTGCCTACACCCTCTTCATTAATAGGTTGAATATCAACAATGTCACCAGATTGATTCGACCCATTTGGGAACGATGTGCCGGTTGCATTTTCTAATTGGAAAGGAGAAACTGTGATAGTTTGCTGTGCGTTCGCAAGTGTTGCACAAAGCATTAAGAGTAAGAGTAATTGTTTTTTCATTTTAATGAATTGGTTTGGTTTGGATTGTTTTGACCCACCATAATAGAAATGGTTGCATGGCTGGGCGTGAATATTTATTCTTTCTTTGCCATCAAAACATTGGCTTCTATAAGGTTTGTAGAGCCTTATTTTAATTGGAGAAATTGGGGGTATTCAAAATTACTGAAACTATGAATTGCAGAGCCTAAGTAAAGTTATTTTAGAAATTAGGAGTTTTGGGAAAACGCATCCCTTGCTTGCCCTAAAGATTTGATTAGGTTTAAATCTCTTTCGATTGCATTTCCGACAACAATAAGATCGGCGCCAGCTGAATATGCTGCCTCGGCCATTTCAACAGTTTCAATTCCACCTCCAATAATTAGGGGGATATCAATGTGTTTTTTAACAGAGGAAATCATTTCTTTACCAATTGCATTTAATGCCCCACTACCACCATCCATAAAAATTAACTTTAATCCAAGCATTTCGCCTGCCATTGCAGTGCTAACAGCAATTGGGATCTTGTTTGCTGGGATTGGGGTAGTCTGGCTCATGTAGGAGGCTGTGGTTTGTTTTCCGCTGTCAATTAACATGTACCCAGTACTTATCACTTCAATATCTTTATGCTTAAGTAGGGGAGCAGCGACAACATGATTTCCGATTAGGTGTTCAGGGTTTCTTCCTGAAATCAAACTCAAGAATAAAATACCATCGGCCCTTTCGCTAATCTGAAGGGTGCTTCCTGGGAAAATAACCGTAGGAATATCTGAAATCTGTTTAGTGATTTTCAAGACATCATCTAGGCTGTTTCCCATTAATAGGCTTCCGCCGAAAAATAGAAAATCGACTTTGTGAGCATTACACAGATTTACCACATCTAAAAGCCCATCAGTGCCATAACTATCAGGGTCGATAAGCACGGCAAGTTGTTTTTTCTTGCTTTGACTGTTCTTTAAAATTTGTTGGTAAATTGACATATCGCTTATTCAAGTGTATAAAGGTAAAAAAAACAAGACATTTAATTTACAGATTCATTTTTGATTTGGAAATTTTAATATTATATGCAATAAAAATAATTTGTAAAAAATCCTTTATGGGAGTAGGGTCGTAAAAGATTGTGCAAAACTTGTGAATAAAATAGCGAATAGAAATAGGAGAAATAGCATCCGCAAGATGCATTTTTGTACCCCCCAATTTATGGTAAACTTTGACTCTAAAAATCAGGGAAATAAAACATAAATTAACCTTAATCGTTGTGTTTACGGGTGTAAGCAGTTAATAATGAGTGGTTATAAACATTGTGTTAAAAATTTTGAAATCATAAATTGGGTCTAAAAAATTATATTTGATAACCCGCTGCGGGAAAAGACTCGCTTCTTATAAATATTATTGTTGCCCCTAAAAAATTAAACTATGAGTACAGCCAAAAGCAAAAACAACGGCTTAAAATTTAGCCGTTATTTTACCGAAGAAGGTAAAAGCCCTTACGATCTTTTTACCTACGAAAAACGAACTAGCATAATTAGAAATCCTGAGGGCGATACAGTATTTGAACTTAAAAATGTTGAGGTTCCAAATTTTTGGTCTCAAGTTTCTACAGATATTGTTGCTCAAAAATATTTCCGTAAAGCTGGCGTGCCACAAGAAGATGGATCTTTAGGGGCTGAGAATTCTATTAAGCAGGTTGCTCACCGTTTGGCAAAATGCTGGTCTGAATGGGGTCATAAGCACAGTTATTTTGCTACAAAAAAGGATGCTGATGTGTTTTATGATGAATTAGCCTACATGCTAGTTGGTCAGTATGCCGCTCCAAATTCACCTCAGTTTTTCAATACAGGATTACACAATTCATACGGAATTACTGGAAAGCCTCAAGGTCACTACTACGTTGATCCAAAGACAGGTAAGTTAACTCGTTCGACATCTGCCTACGAGCGTCCTCAGCCACATGCGTGTTTTATCCTATCAGTTGATGATGATTTAGTAAATGAAGGTGGTATCATGAATCTTTGGGTTCGTGAAGCGAGAATTTTCAAGTACGGCTCTGGAGTTGGTACTAACTTCTCCAAAATCCGTGGTGAAGGCGAAACGTTATCTGGAGGAGGAACTTCTTCAGGGTTAATGTCTTTCCTTAAAATTGGTGATAGAGCTGCTGGTGCTATCAAGTCAGGTGGAACTACCCGTCGTGCCGCGAAAATGGTTTGTTTAGATCTTGATCATCCTGAGATTGAAGAATTCATCGACTGGAAAGTTGAAGAAGAGAAAAAAGTAGCTGCTTTAATCGCAGCAGGTTATGCTTCTGACTATGAAGGTGAAGCTTACAAAACTGTTTCTGGACAAAACTCAAACAACTCTGTTCGTATTCCTAACGAATTTTTCTACGCATTAAACGAAGGGAGAGATTGGGAAACAAAAGCAAGAACAGATGGTAGCACAATGAAAACCATTAATTCCGAAAAACTTTGGGATAAAATTGCTGATGCTGCTTGGTCATGCGCTGACCCAGGAGTACAATATAATTCAACAATTAACGAATGGCACACTTGCCCAGAAGGCGGCCCGATCAATGCATCGAATCCGTGTTCAGAGTATATGTTCCTTGATAATACGGCATGTAATCTTGCCTCTTTAAACCTTCGTAAATTCTTCGATGAAGATACATTAGAGTTTAACGTAGAAGGATTCAAACATGCTTGTCGCCTTTGGACTACCGTTCTTGAGATTTCTGTATTGATGGCTCAATTCCCAAGTGAGGAAGTTGCTCAGTTATCATACGAATATCGCACATTAGGATTAGGGTTTGCAAACCTTGGTTCAATGTTAATGGTTTCTGGTATTCCTTACGACAGTGAAAAAGGACGTGCTATATGTGGTGCTATCACCGCAATCTTAACAGGTACTGCTTATGCTACTTCTGCTGAAATGGCTAAGAACTTAGGCACATTTGCTAGATTCGAAGACAATAAAGAACACATGATGCGTGTAATGCGCAATCACCGTTATGCGGCATACAATGCAGTTGACGCTTACGAAGGACTTGAAATTAAAGTTCAAGGAATCAACCCGCAATATTGCCCAGACTACCTTCTAAAAGCTGCTTGCAATTCTTGGGATGACGCAGTTAAATTAGGTGAAAAATACGGATACCGTAACGCACAATCTACAGTTATTGCTCCAACAGGAACAATCGGATTATTGATGGATTGTGATACTACTGGAATTGAACCGGATTTCGCTTTAGTGAAATTTAAAAAGCTTTCAGGTGGTGGTTACTTCAAAATCATAAACCAAGCCATTCCTAAGTCATTAAGTAACCTAGGTTACTCAAATAACGAAGTTGAAGACATCGTTAACTATGCAAAAGGAACAGGTACATTGAATGGTGCGCCATTTATCAACCCTGAAACCCTAAAAGGAAAAGGATTCAACGATAACGACCTTGAGAAATTAGAGAAATCTATGATGGGTGCTTTCGAAATAGGATTCTTATTTAATATGTGGACACTTGGTGAAAACTGTATGAAACGCCTTGGTTTTAATGCTGAGGAGTACACCGATCCAAGCTTCAATTTATTAAAGAAATTAGGATTCACTCGTGATCAAGTGCATGCTGCTAACGAATATGTTTGTGGTACAATGACCATCGAGGGAGCTCCTCATTTAAAATTGGCACACTACCCAATCTTTGATTGCGCAAACAAATGTGGTCAAATTGGTGAGCGCTTCATACATGCTACAGCCCACATTAAAATGATGGCTGCTTCGCAACCATTTATTTCTGGAGCAATCTCAAAAACAATTAACCTTCCAAATGAGGCTACAGTTGATGAAATTAAAGACTGTTACAAATTAAGCTGGGAGCTTGGATTGAAAGCGAACGCGCTTTACCGTGACGGTTGTAAATTATCTCAGCCATTATCTACCAAGTCTGATAAAAAAGAAGACGAGGACGATAAAATAGAGTTGGTTGAAGAGTTAGTTGGAAGTAAAGGCGATCTAAGACTAGAAGACTTAACTCCTGAGCAGGTTTTAGATGCAGCAAAGCAATTAATCCATAAGTCAAAAGACACTAAGTTTAAACGTCAGCTTTCAAGCATCGTTGAGCGTAAAAAACTCCCTTCAAAACGTGAAGGATTCACACAGAAAGCCAAGGTTGGTGGACAAACAGTATTTGTTAGAACTGGTGAGTATAATGATGGAACTTTAGGTGAAGTATTTATTGATATGCACAAAGAAGGAGCGTCGTTCCGTTCATTAATGAACTGTTTCGCAATTTCTGTAAGTATTGGTTTGCAATATGGTGTGCCCCTAGAAGAGTTTGTAGACAAGTTTACTTTTACGCGTTTCGAGCCTTCTGGAATGGTAGATCACCCGAACATCAAGAGTTCAACATCTTTAGTTGATTACTTATTTAGATTATTAGGATATGAGTACTTAGATCGTAGTGATTTGGTGCAAATGCCAGACCCAAATAAGGGTAAAGTAATAGATGAAGTAAATAATGTTGTTGCTGAAAGCAGTATCAAAGTATTGCCTACAGCAAATGTTACAGCTGAGAAAACTGTATCTGCTTCGGCCGGACAAAAAGACCAAACACAAGAATACCTAGGAAGTATGCAAAGTGATGCGCCTATGTGTAATGTGTGTGGACATATCACCGTGAGATCTGGAACGTGCTATAAATGCTTAAACTGCGGAAATTCGTTAGGATGCAGCTAAGCGAAGAATAACTTTGATAATTTGAAAAGCCCTTCAGAATTCGTTTTGGAGGGCTTTTTTGTTTTGTATCTTTGGGTAAATGGTAAAGGAAGTCGAAAGCGTACGTATTGATAAATGGCTTTGGTCAATTCGGATTTTTAAAACCCGAAGTTTGGCTACAACAGCTTGTAAAGCCGGAAAGGTGAAGCTAGAAGGAACGAATATCAAGCCTTCAAAAGAGATAAAAATTGGTGAGACTTACCAAGTACGGATTGGTCCAATGCAAAAGGTAATTAAAGTAAAGGGATTAATTGATAAACGCGTTGGCGCTCCCTTGGCTGTCACTATGTATGATGACTTGACTCCTCCAGAGCATTTAGAGCAACTTCAAACAGCATTCTTGAATCCTATAGGGAAAAGAGACAGGGGCGCAGGAAGACCTACTAAAAAGGATCGCAGAGATATTGATAAATTAGACGATTAATCTAATTGAGAATCAATTAATCCTTCGGGTAAATCCAGCGTTAATTCCTTTGACTCTGGATTAAGGTCGATTATCCAATCCGGGTGTATTGGGATAAGTATTGTCTGTTCTTTAACCCACAGCGTTGCCATTGATTGGGATGGGTATTCTTCGATTGAAATAATTTCTCCCACTTCTTGTTTATTAGCCGAAAGTATAGCGAATTAAAGCCCGAAGTTTCGCTACAACAGCTTGTAAAGCCGGAAAGGTGAAGCTAGAATAAACGAATATAAAGCCCTCGAAAGAAATAAAAATCGGGGAGCTTACTAAGTACGAATTGGTCCAATGCAAAAGGTAATTAAGGTAAAGGGATTAATTGATAAACACGTTGACGATCCCTTGGCTGTCACTATGTATGATGATTTGACTCCTTCAGAGTATTTAGAGCAACTTCAAACGGCATTCTTGAGATCTTATAGGGAAAAGAGACAGAGGCACGGGGAGACCCACCAAAAAAGACCGCAGGGATATTGATAAATTAGACGATTAATCTAATTGAGAATCAATTAATCCTTCGGGTAAATCCAGCGTTAATTCCTTTGACTCTGGATTAAGGTCGATTATCCAATC
>JBLIKP010000095.1:0-8033 GCA_047635375.1 Sphingobacteriales bacterium
TTAAGTTACCTTACTGTTGCTTCACAAAACTCAGCACTTACCAAGGAATTAACCCCCTATTTCAGTAATAGATATGTTAAGGTTATCCCTAGTGACGACATTTACGGTACCGAGTACGCTGCCGTGTTAAAAAATATTTTTGCGGTTGCAAGTGGCATTTGTCACGGACTAAACTATGGCGACAATTTCCAAGCTGTATTGATTTCTAATGCAATTAGGGAGATGAAAAGTTTCGTGGATTCCGTCCATCCAATTGACAGAGACATTAAGGAATCGGCATATTTAGGCGATCTTTTAGTAACAGCTTATAGTCAATTCAGTAGAAACCGAACCTTCGGAAACATGATTGGGAAAGGATATTCTGTCAAATTCGCCCAAATGGAAATGAATATGGTAGCCGAAGGATATTACGGGGCGAAAACTTTACATGAAGTCAACAAGAAATACAATGTGAACCTCCCGATTTGCGACGCCGTATACAACATCCTTTATAACAAGAAGGTTCCTTATTTAGAAATGAGAAAATTAGCTGAAGTACTAAATTAGCGAACCCTGTCGGCGGCTTTTATTAAATCCTCATCTTTTTGGATCCCGCTTATTGCTAATAGTGTAAACACCACTATTATTAATGGAATAAAAAAGCCTGGACCAAAGTCCATCACATCAGCCGTTCTTATTAGGTTATTGTAGGCATAATCAAAAAATGCAACTACTCCCGCAATAACTGTGGTTAGAACAGCTAGTCGACTAAGATTGATTTGTACGATTCTAAATTTGAACAGAAATATAGAAACCAGGGTTAATATTCCTGAAATTCCAATAATAATTCCAACCAAAGGTGAATCGTCTGTTTCCGAAATATAATTAACTTTATCTTCAGGAACATCCACGGCTTTAATTCCGTAGGTATTGACTTCGTAGATTACAGCAAATTTTTCACCCCCACCTTTCTCTTTTTTTTCAAGTTTAAGGATTGGGAAAACGAACATCAAAGCAACAGAGATTGTTGCTAATAATAGATATAGGGTTTGAATTCTTTGAATCATGAGTTTAATATTAGGTATTAAGGAACCACAAAGTAGAGATTTGGATTTTATTATCTAATTATTTTCTCAAAAAAAAACATTACAAAAGTTTGATACACAGATATTTCATAGATATTGCTTTTAAAGGAACAGAATATCATGGTTGGCAAAAACAACCCAATGCTATTTCCGTTCAACAAAAAATAGAGGAGGCTTTGGCAATTTTATTGAGACAACACGTTGATACAGTGGGATGTGGAAGGACTGACACAGGTGTTCATGCTTCTCAGCTTTACGTTCAATTTGACACATCCACTGATGTTTCAGGCGATAAGTTTCTTTGGAATCTCAATAGTCTACTCCCATATGACATTGTAGTCTTAAGGATAATTAAAGTTGAAAAAGATGCGCATGCTAGGTTTGATGCTACCTCAAGAACCTACAAATATCGTTTAGGGTTTAAGAAAAACCCTTTTGAGAATGAAATATCGGCAATTTTCCCAAAAATATTGGACTTCGAACTTATGAATGAAGCCTGCAAAGAATTGGTAAAGCACAATGACTTTGCCGCATTCTCGAAATCTGGCGCTGAACATCACACAAGTTTATGTGAAATTTCCGGAGCTATCTGGAAACAAGAGGGAGACATTTGGGTTTTTACCATCACAGCCAATAGATTTTTACGCAATATGGTTAGAGCCATTGTTGGAACTTTAGTAGAAGTTGGCTTGAAAAAGATAAATTTGAGCCAATTCAATAAAATAATTGATTCAAAGAACAGGTCAAACGCTGGGACCTCTGTTCCTGCTAAAGGGCTGTTTTTACACGAAGTTGAATACCCGTATATTAAAAAACGTTAAATGTCTAAACTTGGCAAAGCCTTCGATTCTGAACTTATTAAGAGAATCTATAAATATTTCAGTCCATACAAAAACACATTTATTCTTGCGGTTATTTTAACGGTTCTTATTGCAATATTAGCACCGTTAAGGCCTTATTTAATCCAATACACCCTGGATGAATACATTCTTCAAATGGATGGAGAAGGCCTAGCATTTATGACCTTGCTGCTTATATCCTCCTTATTGGTGGAGGTTTTACTTTCTTATTTCCAAACCTATTACACAAATTGGTTGGGACAAAATGCAATCAAAGATCTCCGAAAGAGGGTCTTCGCCCATATATTAAAATTAAAGCCCAAATATTTTGACCAAACTCCAATCGGAACACTCGTAACCAGAACAATCTCTGATTTAGAGGCTATTGCCGAAGTCCTGTCTCAAGGGTTAATAACCATAGCTGGTGACATCTTACAAATAGTGACAATCATTACAGTAATGTTTTGGCTGGATTGGCGATTGGCGCTAATTAGTTTATGCACGCTTCCGCTGATGATATTGGCGACATATATATTCAAGGAAAAGATTAAGTCTGCCTTCTCTGCTGTCCGTACAGAAGTTTCAACACTAAATGCATTTCTTCAGGAACATATTACAGGAATGAATGTGGTCCAAATTTTTAATAGAGAGGAGGAAGAAAAACGAAAATTTTCGGAAATCAATGGCCGACATAAAAAAGCTCATGTTCAATCAGTTTGGTATTATTCTATCTTCTTTCCTGTGGTTGAATTGATTTCGGCATTTTCCCTAGGTCTGCTAGTTTGGTGGGGCGCTCGAGGAGTAATTACCGAACAATTTTCTTTAGGTACCATAATTTCATTTATGCTTTACCTCAACATGTTATTCCGCCCAATGAGAATGCTTGCCGACAAATTCAATACACTGCAAATGGGCGTGGTAGCTGGAGAACGAGTATTTGATGTTTTAGACACCAATGAAGTCATTCCGAATTTAGGAAAGAAAAAGCTGTCCAAAATTACAGGAAAAATAACCTTTGAAAATGTTTGGTTCGCTTACAACGATGAAGATGGCGACGTACTTAAAGACATAAACCTATCCATTGAGCCAGGACAAACTCTTGCATTAGTTGGAGCGACTGGAGCAGGGAAATCATCAATAATCAATGTTTTATCCCGTTTTTATGACATCAAAAAGGGTTCGGTCAAAATTGACGGTATTGACATACGTGACTTTGAAATATCTAGCCTCCGAAATCACATTGGGATAGTATTACAAGATGTTTTCCTTTTCTCTGGTTCAATCGCAGAAAACATAACCCTTTACAATTCGGAAATTTCACATTCAGAAATTGAAGCTGCAGCAAAGGAAGTGGGTGCCTGGGGATTTATTCAACGATTACCAGGAGGCTTAAATTATAATGTGATGGAACGTGGTTCCACACTAAGTACAGGGCAGTCCCAATTAATTTCTTTTATTAGAGCATTAATTTATAATCCAGAAGTTCTGGTTTTGGATGAGGCTACTTCCTCAGTTGATACAGAAACTGAAATTCTAATTCAAAATGCGACAACAAAATTAATGAAGGGAAGAACTTCAATCGTGGTGGCCCATCGCCTATCAACCATCCAAAATGCCGATAAAATTGTCGTTCTCGACAAGGGAGAAGTGATGGAAATGGGAAGTCACAAAGAACTTTTACAAAAAGACGGCTTCTACAAACGCCTTTATAACCTCCAATTTGAAAGTCAAGGTTTAAAAGTCGGTTAAATTCCGAAAATGAGTTTGTCAAAAAGCCAAATTAGCTTAGTTTTGCAGGACTATTATTAAATTAATAATCATGAGCGTTTTAGTAAACAAAGATTCCAAAATAATTGTACAAGGTTTTACCGGTAAAGAGGGAAGTTTCCATGCTTCTCAAATGATTGAATACGGTACCAACGTTGTAGGTGGTGTTACTCCTGGTAAAGGTGGGACAACTCACCTTGATCGTCCAGTATTTAATACCGTTGCTGATGCAGTAAAAACCGCAAAGGCTAACGTATCAATCATATTTGTTCCACCAGCATTTGCTGCTGATGCAATTATGGAAGCTGCCGATGCAGGCGTTGCCCTTATCGTTTGTATAACCGAAGGTATTCCAGTAAAAGACATGATCAAGGCAAGTAATTACATTGCCAACAAAAATGTTCGTTTAATTGGACCTAACTGCCCTGGAGTAATTACTCCAGGAGAAGCTAAAGTTGGTATTATGCCAGGATTTATCCATAATCCAGGGACTATTGGGATTGTTTCTCGTTCAGGTACGCTAACCTATGAAGCAGTTGACCAAATCACTAAAGCTGGTTTAGGGCAATCTACTTGTATTGGGATTGGTGGAGACCCAATCATTGGTACAACCACAAAGGATGCTGTAAAACTTCTTATGGAAGATCCAGCAACTGAAGGTATCATTATGATTGGTGAAATTGGCGGTGGTATGGAAGCAGAAGCTGCTTACTACGTTAAAGAACACGGAACCAAACCAGTAGTTGGTTTTATTGCAGGTCAAACAGCTCCTAAAGGACGTACAATGGGTCACGCAGGTGCGATTGTAGGCGGTGCAGAAGATACTGCTGAGGCTAAAATGAAAATTATGGCAGAATGTGGAATCCACGTTGTTGATTCTCCTGCTGTAATCGGAAAAACAATGGCTGAAGTTTTAGGGAAAGTTAAAGCTTAATCTAAAATTCAAAGTATTATTAATCCTCGGCCTAAAGCTGGGGATTTTTTTTGCCTTTTGCCCAAACGACTTGTTCATCTAAAAGGCTTTATTAAATTTGAACTCTATAAAATCAATATACTATGAAAATGCTTGAAGGAAAAACCGCGCTTATCACAGGTGCGTCAAGAGGAATAGGTCGTCGTATGGCTGAAATTTTCGCAGAACAAGGTGCCAACGTTGCCTTTACTTACCTTTCATCCGTAGAGAAAGGTCAAGCCCTAGAAAAAGAATTGGGACAATTCAATACCAAGGTGGTTGGTTATCGCTCTGATGCTTCTGATTTTGATTCGGCGCAAGCCTTAATAGACAATATCGTAACTGATTTTGGTGGGATAGACATCGTAGTAAACAACGCTGGAATCACTCAAGATAATCTTCTACTTAGAATGAGCGAGGAACAATGGGACAGCGTTATCAATGTAAATCTTAAATCAATATTCAATATTACAAAAGCAGCAACAAAACCAATGATGCGTGCTAAGGCTGGAGTATTCATAAACATGAGTTCTATCGTTGGCGTTCAAGGAAATGCCGGTCAATCTAATTATGCTGCTTCTAAAGCAGGAATTATTGGATTCTCCAAATCAGTAGCAAAAGAATTAGGCGGAAGGAACATCCGTTGTAATGTTATAACTCCAGGATTTATTCAAACTGAAATGACCGACAAACTGGATACGAAAGTCGTGGAAGAATGGAGTAAAATGGTTCCACTTAAGCGCATGGGAAAAACTGACGACATAGCAAATATGGCTGTTTTTCTTGCTTCAGACATGGCGTCCTATGTTACTGGTCAAGTAATAAGTGTGTGCGGAGGGATGTTATAACAAATCCAATATGTTTACAAAAAGGGATGTTCTTTTATGCGCATCCCTTTTTGTATCTATTGAAGTTTATACCTTACACGTGCTTTTACCGTTTTAACGATTTATGGATATTTCTTTCAGTTTTGAGGCATTCTCACCGATTTGGATTTTGGCTTGTGTAGTTTTTTCAGGCCTTATTTCAGGTGCGCTTTATTATAGAAATAATCGGTTATCAAAAAAATTAAGCTGGATGCTTTTTAGCCTTCGGTTTTTTGCAGTCCTTTTACTTACATTTCTACTTATAGGACCTTTAATTAATTCGTTTAAAAAGGAAACCGAAGAGCCCTTCTTTATTGTATTAAACGATAACTCAAGTTCAATTCCTTCAAGCTACGATAATACTTTTATAGAAAAGCACCAAGACCGTTTGGAAAGGCTTTACCTATCATTATCTAGTAAGAATAACCTAAAAGTGTACGGCTTCGGCGAAAATTTGTCCCAAACTGATTCAACCGGCTTTACAGATCCACGTACAAACCTTTCTTCCGCTTTAAGCGGAATAAAAAACAATCATGTAAATCAAAATGTGGCTGGTATTGTAATCATTTCTGATGGAATAATTAACTCTGGTTCAAACCCTCAATTAACTGACTTAATCCCAAACACTCCAATTTATTCAATTGGAATGGGAGATACTGCGCAAAAGTCAGACCTTGTTATTGAAGAAGTTCGAGCCAATAAAAAAGCTTATAAGGGAAATCAATTCACGATTCAGGTAGTACTTAATGCCTTTGGTATTGATAAACAACCCCTTAGACTAAGCGTAAGGCATAAAGGAAAATTAGTAGAGAAAAAAAACATAACTATTGCCCAAATCAATAAAGGTGAGTCCATTACCTTCAATCTTAAAGCAGACGAAATAGGCTTACAACGCTACTCCATAAATTTAACAGAAGTTGCAGGAGAGATATCTTTTAAAAACAATTATTCCAACGTTTATATTGATGTATTGGAATCTAAAAGAAAGATTTTAGTCCTTGCAAATTCGCCACATCCAGACCTAGGAGCAATTAAAAATACTATAGAAAAAAATAAAAACTACGAAGTTAATATTGAATTCAGCCCATTTTTAAATACGAAGCCTAATTCCCTGAGTAAATTTGACTTGGTGATTTTTCATCAACTTCCTGACAGATCAAATTCCATTGACAAGTTCATAAAGGAAATGAACGATAAAGGCTTATCGGCATTATTTATTGTCGGAGCCAAATCTGATATAAACAAAATTAACGAGCTATCTGCTGGGGTTTTTATCAACTCGCCCAAACCCATATTAGATGACGCATTACCAGAAATAAACAATTCATTTTTTCAATTTAAGCTTAGCCAAACAACAATAGCCGCGCTAAAGAATTT
Source organism: Sphingobacteriales bacterium (assembly GCA_047635375.1). Lineage (GTDB taxonomy): Bacteria > Bacteroidota > Bacteroidia > Sphingobacteriales > Sphingobacteriaceae > JBLIKP01. Next base: position 6,866 of record JBLIKP010000095.1, read on the forward strand.
TCCACCGTTAAAAACCCCCTTTGGAGAAATTCAGGAAAACGGTCAGACCAGCACACTCCTATATCAGAAAATCGGTTCAATAGCCACCCAAAATCCCTTAATAATCTTTAATCAAGGCCCCTTTGGAAAACGAGGAATATTACTTGGAGAGGGTGTATGGAAATGGAAATTACATGATTACCTACAGAATAAAAATCATAACGCTTTTGATGATTTAATCGGAAAGACTCTTCAATACCTATCCTCTACCACCAACAAAAACAAATTTCAAGTCAACACAGAGAAACAAACTTACTCCACTTTTGAAAATGTAGTTTTTAATGGGATTTATTTAAACGATAACTTTGAACCAATTAATGACCCTGAAGCTGAAATAACCATTACTGATGAGGATGGAAACACATTCCCTTATTCCTTTACAAAAACCAATTCAGCGTATTATTTAAAAACTGGGAATTTAAAAGAAGGGAATTATCGTTTTAAAGCAATTTTAAAGACCTTACCTAAAGAACTTGTGTCATTGGGTGGGTTTGCAGTTGAAACGATTAAAATCGAAGCTTTAAGGACGGTTGCGAATCACAATTTACTTTATCAACTAGCTGATAATAGTGGGGGGGCATTTTTCAATTACTCAAACAGCCTGGACTCTATTGGCAAAAGGATTATTGATGTAAATAATTCAAAATCCATTTCTTATTACCAAAGGAGAGTTGATGAGATTATTAATTGGAAATTTCTATTCTGGATAGCCCTTTTACTTTTGGCTGTTGAATGGTTTATCCGAAAAAGGAACGGCGGGTATTAGTCTTCTTTTGTTATGATAAAAATATCCTCATTTTCTCTCTTCATAAGATATTTTTCCCTTGCGAATTTTTCTAGAGTTACTTCATTCGTAGTAAGCTCCTTTAGGTCATTTCTAACTTGAATGATTTCCTTTTTGTAGTAAGCTTTATCTTTTTCTAACTGTTTCTTTTGGCTTGCTAAATCAAGTTGAGACAGAACATTGTAGCGGTCAAAAAACATTAACCAGAAAAAGAAAAGGATAAATGCAAGGATATATTTATTTTTCAAATAGGGCAAAACAGAAAGCCCCAAGCTTTTCAACTTGGGGGCTAATCTATTTATCTTATCTTGAAAATTATCTTCCATTAATTTAAGGATTATCCCT
>JBLIKP010000096.1:0-8014 GCA_047635375.1 Sphingobacteriales bacterium
ATACAGATAACCTTCATTTTGGTCGTAAAATAGGGTGTAAAAAGCCCCGTTATTGTCTGTAGCTCCCGATGGGTTGGTTACTGTCCACGTATTTCCAAAATCGGAGGACATTAAAATTCTACCTCTGTTAGTTGGATAGTAGATCGTGTTATTATCAGTAATCTCAAAAATGTTAACCACTCCAATCTCATCAAGATCCAATGGAGTTGGAATATTTAGAGCGTTTACTTGAGTCCAATTGTCACCGCCGTCATTAGTTGTAAACATCTCAAATACTCCATTTAACTGGTCGCCCATGGCTACCCCATTTTGAGCATCAAAGAAATGCACTACATTTCCAAATGATTTGAAAAGCGATTCTCCATCAGAGCCTAATTGCTGATTCCAAGTTTTACCGCCGTCTGAGGTATTATACATAAAACCCTTTCCAACAGATTCATCAAAAAATAAAGCCCAAGCATTATTTTCATCGATTGCCGCAATTGAGGATGCGCCATAATTTCCATTTGGATCTACTGAAATTTCAAATTTCTCCACATTAATTCCAGCATCTACAGTTTTATAGACAAGACCATTATCACCCATTATCCAAACTACATTTACACTAGGGCTAGCTAAAAACTTTACATTTCCTGATGCTCCTAACATACGTTGCCCGAAAACCATGTCTTTTGAAGGATGAACGTCAATGTTTATGGATGTAAATTGGGACTGACAATCACCATTGTCTGCCTGCACAAAGAAAAATGTGGGGGAATACAATTTGGGTGTTGTAAAGGAAGGTCCCTCTCCAACTAATGTGGTATCGCCATTTTCGAAACTATACCAAAAAATATCTTCGGTAGCTTCTGCAAAAAGTGTAATTGATTCACCTTCGATAATATTTGCACGCTGGGTTACAAAATCCAACTCAGGGCCAGGTACAACATGTAAAACAATAACGTTGCTTTTGTCACTTTTACAATCAAATGCTACTATTCTGAAATAGGCGTCAACCGCCTCAGAAATGTTTCCATAAATACCCGTAATCGTATTACTATCTATTGGAATGTTAATTGCACTATAGTTAAGGCCAGAATCTGTAGAGATTTGAAATTCATAATATCCAGAATAAGCATCTATTGCTGATAATGTAAAATTTTCATTATCACATACAGTATCATTACTTATGACAAGTGTGCCGGCAGAAGTATACTCTTGAACAAATTCTTCTCTAATTGAATCATTTTCTGAATCAGCATCTTCAACTAGTAATATTACTTCAATAGAATAATCTCCTTCTTGAGCAATGGAATAATTTTGAGTAAATTCAAAGTAGGTGGTGGTTTGTTTTTCGACTACAGGAATAATCTCAACATTTGAAGTATCTCCATTAATAACGTAAATCACGGGTACGCTTAATTGATCTTCAGAAAAAGTAGAGATTACAGAAAAATAAGGAAAAGCATCTTCAGTTTCATCACAGCCACTTGTGTTATACCCTAGTCTACTAGCAATAAAATCATCTTCTTGATAATTGGTAGCATCAATTTTAAAATTGTCTATTGAAACCCCTTCGTCGGTAACAAATTTATCCGTTGCTAATACGATTTGAAAAATAACGTTAGAAATACCACTTAGAAAATTTAAATCATTTTCCACATGAATATATCCTTCCGAATCTCCAGACCATCCTTGATTTAGCCCGTAATCATTAAGTGCAGTAGGGCTTGAATTATACCAATTTACTGAAAATTCGCTAGGATCAATTCTATAGTTTATGCTGTCTACTGTGGCTATTATTGCAACCCCATCAAAATCTTCCTCGGTTTTGAAATGAATATCAAAACTAATCCTAGGTTCATAAACAGTTGAGAAATCAAACTTTGGGGAGGTAGCCCCAACGTAAATATCATTTAAATAATCCCCATCTGTGGGGGCAGAAAAAATGGCTTTTAATCCAGAGCTTGCAGAATTTATCTCCGTTTTTTGGGGCGTTCCCCAGATCCAGGATTCTGGAATATTCCAATCAGACGCATCCGTTTCAAAATCGTTAAAATAAATTATCGTTCTATCTTCAGTAGTGTCTTGTGCAAATCCAACACTAAAGGAAAGAAAAACACAAATAAATAAAGTATATAATTGCTTCATGATAGGTTAGTGCTAGGACTAGTTATTAGATGGATTAACGGGAGCCTCGTTTTCAGGCTTTTTAACAGGATTTGCCTTTATTTTTAAATCCGTTTTTGGCGTTGGAACTGATTTCCTTACTGTGGATTGTCGTTTAGCATCGGCCATCGCTTGGACTTTCGGGTGTAATTTTCTAGGCGACCCTAGCGTCGGAACCTTATCATCCTTAAACTGAACCGTTTTTAGCATTTCCCTATATTGATCTGGAGTTATTACTCCACGCATTTTTAAGCCATTTCCGCTATTAAGAATTGAAGGTTTAATCTTAGTTTTTTGCTTGCTCCCAGAAAACTGTAAAACCTTGCTTGATTTGGTCACCGTTAATTTTACCTCAGAATTTTTAACTGTTGGAGAAGTAATACTTTGTGCATTAGCCAAGGAGATTAACCCAAGACTAATTGTAATAAATGCTAAATAGCGTTTCATGATATTTTAAGTTTAATTGAATAAAAAATCTTTTCTAATGCAGGAGATGAAATTGTCTTTGGCAGACGTATACTTCCAATATGGAAATACATAATAATTTCAAGAGGATAAAGGAGGGAAATAAGATACAATAAATATATACCTGAATTCAGGTATATATGGATTAACCGTTAAAATTCAGTGCTTTACCGCACAACTCCTGGGCGTTATCTGGGAAGAAATGCCTTGCGGGAGGTGATAAACGGACCCATTGGGAAAGAAATATAGGGTTCAATATTTTGGAATAGTCTCCCGTTTCAGCTCCTAATTTTTGAGAAGCAACCGCATTGCAAGCTTGCTCATATTGCGCCGCCATTGGGATTAAAGCCGTCTTTTTTCCAAGAAACATTGCTTCTGAAGGGCCTTCAAACCCAGCGTTCGACAAAAACCCATCGGTGGAAGCCAAACTGTCTAAAAAAACATCATTACTAATGGGAAGAATTTTGATCTTTCCGTGAGTTTCTTTTTCTGAAATGTGTTTCGAAAAAACATGCCATTCACCACCCACTTCAGCAAATAAATTCAGTAATTTCTTATGGTCTACCGATGGAAGATAAACCGTGATATGGCCAGCATTTGTGGGAGTCAAAGCCCTTACCTCACTTCGTATTATTGGGGTATGAATAAAGTCGTCATATGCTTGGAAGTGAATGCCTACAGCATAATTTACAGGAGCGTAGTGCTTGAGAATAATTTCGGCGAAGGGTTTTGTTTTGGGTGGACGGGGCGTTTTGCTACTTAAGAAAGCGCTTTGGTGGGAGAGCCCAACGCAGGGCACATTTTTCAGTTTACACGCCCAAGCCGTAATAGGCTCGAAATCATTTATTACTAAATCATACTTCTCTACTGGGAAAGTGCGGACATCCTTCTGCAGCCTAAAAAGCCTCAAGGCCTTCACCGATCTCCAATAATCTATCCCCCCATTTTTGCCAAAAAAATATCCCAGTCCGTCAAGCTCAAACTTTGGCTTTTGGGGCAGGGATATTTCACCGTGCTTCCCACTAACAAGCACATCTAATTCCCCATGCTGTAGAAGGTGAGGAATAATTTCACGCGCCCTACTTAAGTGCCCATTTCCCGTTCCTTGAATGGCATAGAGAATCTTCAAATTATCTGCTATAAATTAGCTTTAACGTTATATTTCTGCTGTACCTCAATGGTAATATCCTGAGTGGTGGTTTGACGTATCTTGTAATTAAAATCAAGCTTGAATTTCTCGGCTTTTAAATATTTGTCTAACTCATCTGACGTGGTAACCAAGGAAACTATACTCCCATTATTTTCAGGGATATTATTATTGTGAGCAACTTTGATTTTTTGAGAACCATCTTCCATTGACATGAATACTTCAATCTCACTTAAGAAACCGAAAGATTTTCCTGACGGGTTTATGATTTCTAAATCGGCTTGATCGAGTTTGATTTCCTTTACCTTATCTATTGAGGTTCCTTGAGAACTAAATTCGTCACTGGTATTTACCTCTTGCTCCACGGGTATAGTTTGAAAACCTGGAGGCAAAAATGATGTCTTAGGAATAGTAAATTCAGAGGTAACTGGGATGTTAAAACGGAATAAATTCTCGGCTTTTTCGCATGCAGTAAATACTGTGGCTACTATAATTAGTATTGGAAATAATATCTTTTTCATGTGGTCGTTTTTACAGAATTTTCTGGTTTTTGTTGAGATTTCGTTCCATAACTTAATTTAACTGTGACTTATTATCAAATCTGCCGCGTCTTTTCCTATTTGAGAACCTAGAGCCACTCCCATACCGCTTCCGCGGACAGCGCAAAATACGCCTTTTCCCATACTTTGAATAAGGGGCTCCATTTCTTGCCCAAAAGCCATAATTCCGCTCCAGCGATAGTCAATTTCAACTTCTTGATTTGGAAGCACCACCTCCTTTAGGATTTTCTCGAGGGCGCTTTGAATCAATGCTGTGGTTTCCATTTGTGTTGTAGTCTCAGTGGCAATATCTAAATTCCGTCCACCACCTAAAAGTATGCGTTCACCAATATTTCTGAAATAATAAAAGCCTGATTCGTAATGGAAAGTTCCTTTTACTTTTAGATTTTGAATTGGTTTTGTAATTAAAACTTGTCCACGGCCAGGTGTCACATCCAAATCCGGTAAAATACTTTTTGTAAACCCGTTGGTGGCAACCAAACATTTATTTGCGGTGAAAGTGCCTACCGAAGTTTTGACGCCTACTTTTTCGTCCTCAATAATCTTTTCTACGTTAACTCCAGTAATAATATTCACCCCTTCTTTTTGACATTTTTCCCAAAGGGACCGCATCATTTTCCCTGTGTCGATTTGGGTTTCGTAGACATTTTCAATTAGGTGAGAGATGTTTCCGAATCCGAAATTCCCTATATTTTCATCCGCGGGTTTAAAAATGTTTTTCGACCCGATTACATCCGAAAGCAGGGTGTTTAATTCTGGCAGAAAATTTAGACAGTTTTCATAGGATTCACTGTCGCTTTCGCGAAAGATTTCATGTCCGCCGAAAGGCTTCATATCCAAATTCAGCCCAAGACTTTTCAGGGTGTTCAGGCCTTTCCATCGCTTTTCAACCAAGGCGACCATAGCTTGTGGCCCGTGGCACTGCACATTGGAATAAAGCTCACTGACGCTACCAAAACAAGCGAATCCCGCATTTTTCGTTGACGCACCTGATGGAAAAATTCCTCGCTCGAGAACGGTTATGCTGAGTTTTGGCTGTTGTTTTTTTAAAAAATAAGCAGCCGAAAGCCCAACCAATCCTGATCCAACAATTATGACATCGTGTGGTTTTAAAAAGCTTTCTTTTTCCCAGTAACTAAGCATGTAGAAATAAGTTCGACCGAGGTGAACCCTCGGCCATTTTTTTTAGTCGTCGTCGCCGTGGCGATCTTCAAGTTCTTCTCGTGCTCCCTCAGTTAATGACCCGTCTTCATCGTAATCGTCGTCGTCAAGAATAATTTGCTCAGCCATAAACTTAGACATCTTTATCAAGAAAATCTTATCGTCGGTTTCAAAGCGCAAAGCACTTACTTGTTCACCATCTTTATTCGTGAATTTTATTAAATGTTGGCTAAAGCCTTCAGGATATTCTAGCTTTATTTGCTCCTGAATTTCCTGGCCCACCCTCGCGAAGGTGGTAACTAATCGAAGTTTATTAGTGCTCATTTTTACAAATTTTACCAGCCCAACAAGTAGGCAAAAATCAATGGAGCGACAATTGTAGCATCCGATTCAACAATATATTTAGGGGTATTTATATCCAATTTTCCCCAAGTGATTTTTTCATTTGGGACGGCACCAGAATACGATCCGTAACTGGTTGTTGAGTCACTAATTTGGCAAAAATAACTCCAAAATGGGGTGTCGGTGCGTTCCATGTCTTGGTATAGCATTGGTACCACGCAGATTGGAAAATCTCCTGCAATCCCACCGCCTATTTGAAAAAATCCTATTCCATCAGTCCCAGCGTTATTGGTATACCAATCGGCGAGGAAGGTCATGTACTCAATTCCCGATTTCATGGTTGAAGCTTTCAATTCGCCTTTTAGCACGTAGCTGGCAAAAATATTTCCCAGCGTTGAATCTTCCCATCCTGGAACCACCATAGGGAGGTTTTTCTTCGCTGCGGCTAGCATCCAGCTGTTTTTCGGGTCTATTTGGTGGTATTGCTCAAGTACACCACTATTTATCAATTTAAACAAAAACTCATGCGGAAAATAGCGTTCGCTCTTATCTTCGGCATCTTTCCATATTTCAAACACGTGAGATTGTAATCGACGGAAAGCCTCTTCCTCAGGAATGCAAGTATCGGTCACACGATTTAAGCCACGCTCTAACAAATCCCATTCATCTTTTGGAGTTAGGTCACGGTAATTTGGAACCCTTTCATAATGATCATGGGCGACCAAATTCATCAAATCTTCTTCAAGATTTGCTCCAGTACACGAGATAATTTGAACCTTATCTTGGCGAATCATCTCAGCAAAACTTTTACCAAGCTCAGCAGTACTCATTGCTCCAGCCAAAGACACAAGCATCTTTTTCCCTTCGTTAAGATGCGTTTCATAGCCCTTTGCCGCATCAACAAGTGCTGCTGCGTTAAAGTGTTTATAATGTTCTGTAATAAACTGGCTAATAGGACCTTTATTTGTCATTTTCTCGTTTGATTTTTTCTAATATATAAAAGTGTAAGCTTATTCCATTGAAGATTTTAATTTTTCAATGTATTGCACAACCGATTTTGCCTCAGCAATATTTTCGGCACTATTCTCTGTATTATCGGCTATTGCTTTAGCATTTCCCGCCAAAGTGTTAAAATTTCCTTTTATCGCACCTTTTAAAAACCCAACGGAGGTCTTTCCGTAAATTCCATTCAACATATCGGCGGCGTCTTTTTGGGCTTGCGCCGATTTATTTTTAAGGAACTCTTGATATGATCTAAGGTAAAATAATGGTTCAAATCCCGACAAACTCGGAAGCATCTCAAGGAAATAGGCATGATCGCTTTCAGATCCTTGCTTACCATAAATTGAACAGATGGTTCTACGTATGGTCGAATTCCCCACCGTTTCCAAGCTTTTCGCTTCCTTATATGCAGCTTCATAATCACGGTCGGCAAGAGCGTTTAATGACGAGGCATTAACGGAGTAACTCATATCCTTTAGCCCATTATTCACGATTGGGATGATGTTTTGCGAAGGATAATTTTTGTTCAATGCTGTGATTGCAGACGACCTAACTGCCGATTTATCATCGCTTTCAGCGATTTTCACAAGAGTAGGATACACTTTTGACCTTGCAGATGAGTCTAGCAAGTCTACCATGTTCACGGCAACTCTTCTAATATTCCAAAACGGGTCGCTCAAAGCCTTGCTCACTGCTTGATTCAGCTGAACTCCAGGTTTATCAACCAGACCTTCCAAAGCCTCAATCTTATCAAGATAAAGTTCACCACGGTTGAAAAGGGTAAGCCACTCATCCGCTGATTTCGGATCCACTTTCTTACCAACCAAGGTTTTCTCTGCATCAAAATTCACCAAAACAGGGGCAGTTTTCATTGGGATTAATGCCGTGTCGGTTTGTTGCTCAACCCATATACGTCTTCTTACTTTTCCTGTCTCACTGTATAAATCGATGTCAAGGGGTAATTTGTAAAGAGGATTTTCCTCAAGATTTTGAATTTGTTTTGTGATTATTTGAACGGCTTTTTCTTCAGGAAGAAAAGTCGATTCAAACTCTAATTCAGGGTGACCTTGATTTAAGAACCACTGATTAAAAAACCAGTTTAAATCTTCTCCAGTTACTTTTTCGAAGGCAAGACGCAAGTCGTGAATTTCAACTGAATTAAATTTATGTGCTTTTAGGTATTGGTTTA